>CAZNCM010000014.1:0-25192 GCA_964571155.1 uncultured Lyngbya sp.
AGCTATTACTAAATCTTATCATACTTTTGTCCTAACCATAGCGCGTAGCGCTATACATGGGAGAAAGTCTCTTGATAGAGAAAGTCTCGCTTAATTTTTCGCTTGGCCCGTTCCTCCCCTACTTCCTGTTTGAGTTGGGCAATCGCATTATGTCTTGGGTAATGTTCAATCCAAATTATCGGGCTTGCCAGTTGGTACATTTGACGAATTAAAGTCATTACATTCTTAACCGAGTTCGTAATAGAAGTTCCCGTTCCTTCATCCCGGTCAAGGTCGGACATCAAAACAATGGTTCGGTCTTGAGTTTTAAAAATTCGGACACGGCAGAAACTATTCCAACCGCGATATTGACCGCTACCAAAACCAACCCATTGAAAAATTACATCTGTTTCTGGCTTCATTTCTCGGATTCCCTTATTGTATGTAGTGAAGGGGTCGTACTGACCCCATTGTACTATTTATCGAGATAGATTTCTTTCAACGATTTAAGCCAGTGTTGAATCCCAAGATTATCACCGAGAATCACTTCTAAATCTTGCAGTGCAGTCAGGCTTTTAGTATCCAAAGTTGCATTCTCATCTGCATCTTGAGATAGATTTACCAGAATATCTTTGAGTTGTTCTGCGTGATTAATCGCTTCGTTGAGTTCGCTGGTGATTGAAATTTCCATTGTTTTTGAAAGGGTAAAGGTGTACAGTTTGGGGCATATTTCAGCCCCCCGTTAACGTGTTAGTTGTTGTCAGAATCAATTAACTCGATTTCCAATTCTTCGACCCCATAACTTGCCGAAAAATTAAGTCGGTAAAGCTTGCCGTTTAACAAAAAGTGCTTTTGGTCGTTTCCAGAATGACAGATTTTCTGCTTCATAATTTCAAGTTTGTCGAAATTGTCTCGCAGTTTCAAATCAATCTCCTCTCGCTCTTTTTTAAGCTGTAAGCAAACTTCGATAATCTTCCGAGCCGTTTCGTTTTCCATGATATTTCTCCACAAACTATTGATTGATTAGCAGACTATTATTCGCCATCTGCCAGGGCGAGGTAAATTCTTACTCGGGTTTACTCATTTCGTCGAAAAAAACAGACCAAATCATACCTTGCCAGTATGGATTGTAATTTTTAGAAAGTAGGTGTTTCCAGTTTCCAAAATTGCACTTGAGTAAGTGAAAACCCCGCACAAATTCGCTGCTAAATTCATCGTTGTTGTAGTTCATGTTTACTCCTTAGGGGCATATTTCAGCCCCATTGAATTAACGATTATTTGTTGCTTGCGGGTAACTGGTGATGGTCGTTGAGACTTTCATTCAAGCGTTTAACTTCCATTTCTTTCGCCGCTTCATCCATTTGACTGATGATGTCATTGTCGAACGGACAAACGTTTTCAAATAGTTCTGACTGTGAAAACTCAGCCGAAAGTTGGTTGATTAGTTTAGTTTCAAGCTCGGATTCAACCGGACGAACTAGCCAATTTACACGGGCATATTTAATCGGTTGAACTTCTCCGCTAGGCGTGGCAATCGAACCCGATTTAATCTCGAATTCAGCAGACCAAATTAAGCCGCATGACCGGATTTGCATCATTTGTTCCACTGCCGTTTTCATTGAAACAAAGTTGTCTAATGAACCTTGCATGGTTCTCGAACTTTTCAGCATCACATAAAACGTTAGACCTGCGGGAACTTGATATTTTCCTTTCTTGTTGTTAACCGGAACTGCTTCGCCACCGACGGCAATGCACAGCAGCAAACCTAAGCGTTTGCCTTCATAAGCGTCCCGAGTGTAATCAATTCTCAGGGGAATAAATTCCAAACACTCGTATTCAGTTTTTCCATCAGCACTGAAGATTCCAGCCGCACTCGAACAGTCGGTTTTCAACAGAATTGGTAAGTTTTTCCGAAGTTCACCTTCTGCGTAATTTAACTGAAAGTTACTCGGTAAAGTTTGAGTTTGAGTTTCTTGTTGTTCAGTCATTTTTTTGTTTAGGTAATTGTTGACAGCAGACTATTATCAGCCGCCTGCTAGGGCATGAATATTAACCAAATCAATTGGTTTTAATTACGGGTACAATTTCCGTGTAATACCTTTGAAGTCGTTGTGATAGTTCGTTAATTTCAGCTTCTTCTAGTGGAAACTTCCCGTAATTCTGGCAGTAGATATAAAAAGCCTGTTGCGCTAGTTTTATAAAACGTTTATCCAGCCACTTTTTTGTATAGTTTTCAGTCTCCCAAAGTTGAGCAATGTGTTTGACTTTTTCATAAACTTTAGACTCGTTAATCGAAGCCAGATAAAGTTCTTGAACGGCAATTTCATCAATTTCGTGATTCATTGTTTTTTACTTACTTAATGATTGTGAATTCGTGGCGTTTGAGACTGATTGATTTTCCTCGAAGATTAATCCCGTAGTCTTCAAAATCAAGCTCTTTTGTTGAGAGTTTCATCCTTCTAAGGGTTCCGATTTTCCCGGTTTTGAATTGGTCAACTCCGGGTTTTAAAACTAAGACTCTCTGACCGATTCGGGGCTGAAATTTAAACCCCAAATCTAGTTCAAGCTGATATCCTAGAAGGCTTTCAAATCTCCGAGAGAAATCCACTTTTTTTGAGGCTTGCTTTCCGCTTTTTCCTCATTTTCTTTTTCCTGGTCAAAATACTCTTGCATCGGGTATTCTGGCTCGGGTTCCGGTTCATTCCAGAAAAGGCTATCATTCGCCTCTTTCTCTTTCCGCAGTTGAATCAATAATTTGTATTCATTCGGAAAAAGTGGCTTAAACCATTCTTCATCGCCATAAGTTTTATCCATCAACATTGCTTCTAATTCTTCCAATGTTGGCTCTAACTTGGGTTCTTGCCATTCGGGTTTAATAGCTTGTTCAAACTTGAATCCGCAAACTTTCATCAAGTAATTGATGCCGTCAATTAACTCATTAAATTCATGCCAAAATCTTGATGATTTATTGCAAAAATTTAAGGCTCCGTCAAAGTCAATTAATAAGCTCCCAAGTGTGGCTATTTTCTGCTCTGGCTTGCCATAGGGAAACGTTTTCCAATAGTTGAATTGAATTGAGAATTTATTTTCCCATCCCATATCACCTTCAATTCGATGAACTTCTAAACCTTCAGGCAAAGTTGGGATTTGTTCTAGAACTTCGTTCAGCCTTTCGTCTTGTAGATCAATTTTTTTGATGTCAACAAACTCTGAGAAATGACTAACATCGTGCATCCTTAAAAATTGCATAACTTGATGTTTGCAACAATCAACGTAACCTTTGAATAGTTCGGGGATATGACGATACCCTTTACCCTTGCTGATTCGGTGTTGCCATTCTGGGCAGGTACATTCATTCTGAGAAACTTCATAAATGCGATCGCGATCTCTGCTGACAATCTCTGAATCGCTAACCCAAACATGAACGGGGATTAATCCTTTTTTGAGGAATCGTGAAATTTTCTGTCCGGTCTTAGTTAACCCGTGAATCCAAGGACAACGGCCGCGTCCGAGTTGGGGAACAAAGCGATAAATCCAAGACAAATCGGGGATAACACGCAAGAGTGCGCGATAAGTCGGTGAAAGTTGCATGATAATATGTTGGTAATAACTATCTAACGATGCCGGGGGATGTCTAGAATTTCCTCGGCTTTTCAAACTGCGCCTACTTTGTGCTAACCCTTGCACTGGCGGGGTTCTGATGGTCTGCCCTTCGCGTCTTATGTTCTATTACTATTATGCACGGTATACTGGGAATAGTCAAGGGGTTTTATGTATATTATGATGGGAATATTTTTAGGTATGATCAGGCAGAATGTTCAGGAGTGGGCTAGACGTGAGGGGCTAGAAACCGCTTATCAGTTTTGGAAAAAGACAGAACTCAATCGGGATACGGCTTACAAGCTCTGGAATGAAGAGGACTATATACCTAGAGAGAAGGTAATGCTGCGACTCTATGAGGTGTTTAAGTGGCAGCCCGGACAATATTTATATGCAGTTCCGAGTGAGGATAATGAGGAAGAATAAAGGGGGACTGTTCATCCCCCAAGTGCTTTATTATTTAACGATGCAGGGAACTCTAACCCTTGCATATTCGGAATCGTAAGAAACAGCCAAGAACTTTTCAACTATCAACTCAACAATCGAAATAAACTGATTCATGTTGTCAGGATTATCGAAAAATACATCGGTGCAAAATCCCGTATAGGAATGATTGGATTTTCGAGGCTGTTTGGAAATTGCGATCGCATTGTGGTATTTTGCTGCGCCTAAGATTTCTGAGTAATTCATGGTTAATCTTCCTCTTAAATCAATACTTAACTAAAACAAACTCAACTGATAATCATTTTCTTTTTCCCACCAAACTAAACACCACCTTTCTTGATTTAGTTTTTTATTTAATCCATGTAATTTTTTACCGTTAAACTTATAAATCTCTCCCGCTTTACACCTATATAATTTCTCATTCCAGTTAAACTCAAAATCAACACTACTCAAGCTATACGCTATTTTCCCCGTTCCACTATCTCGATGAAGCTTCAATCCACCACCAATTTCATACTTTAATAATAAAATCGTTTCAGGTTCACAAAATCTGTTAATCAGTCTTAAACCTCGTTGATCAATTCCAAATTTAAAATCATACAACCTTCTTTTAATTCCACTATAATATTTATCTTTTTCTAAAAAAACTTCATATTTTCTACACCACAAAACAAACTGATTAACATCATCAATATGTCCAACTTTAATCATGGTTAAATCCTTAACTATTTTTCGTGAGTGAGGAGGTGCGCCCTTGTGGCGCCCGACGAACAAGCAATCTTTCTATTGGTGTTAAAAATCCAATTCCGATCTCCGAAAATTCCAATCTCTCTGAAAACTTCCAATCTCTAAAAGTGAAGTGAAAGTGGAGGCTGACCCCCCGTTAAATATTTTGGATCAAAGATAATCTCTCGGATAACAGAGGGGGGGCGCCGAAACGCAACGAACGCACCCCAAACAAAGACCCCTAGAACAAGCTCAACTGAAAGGAAACAGGCTGAAACTCAAACCAGCCGGGGCAACCGGAAACCGGAGACAACCACGCCGGGGCCGAGACGGACGGAAGAAACACCAGGCAACGGACACCGCAGCCAACCGCAAAAGCCAAACTCGCCCAACTGCCAGACCCCGAACCGCAGAAACAGCGAGAAGAAGACGAACTAGGAACCAAACCGACGGGGCAACCGAAATCGGCAAGCGACGGGAACGAAACCCACAACCCACCGGAGACGGCAACCGAGCGAACGCAGGCAACCGAACGAGCCGCAAACGCACCCCGACCACGGAAACCACAGTCGGAAACCCGGAAGACACGCGCAGAGGGGACGAGGCGCCGAACCAACTCATCAACGCCAGCCGCACAACCAACCGAAACCGACTGACCACAAAGACCGCTAACAGCCAACTCAACCGCACGCCACTGAGACACCGAACAGGAACGCGAACCGGAGAAACCCACGAAGCGAGAGAGGGCCACAGTAGAAACAATGTAATCTGACATAACTAATATCTAACTATCTAACTATTACCAGTATACCATACATAAATAAAACTGACAAGCCTCAAACCCAGACACAGAAGGAGATACAGCCGCAGGCGCGAGTGAGGAGGCGGGCGCCCGGCGCCCCCGACGAACGAGCAACAGACAACCCATAGCGCCCCAACTCAGGAGACTCTGTAACAACTACGGGGGAATCAGGGCGCCCCAGTCGGAGAGAGAGGGAAACCGCAGGGCAGGGGCAACACAGACACACCACATTCCACCACCACCACCACACACAAAAACAGCATGAGCGCAGCGAATACCACTATTAATGGAGCGAAGCGACCCAGTTAACCAAACAGCGAAGCGCCTACACGACCACCCGACAGCCGAAACGAAGTGAAGGCTAGGCTGGGAGTGGCTGGGCGCGAGCTACCACTAGAATTGAGCGGCGAACTTGAGAGGCGCGAACACCAAACGATTAAATGTATTTGTGCCGAAGCGGTGAGGAACGGCGCCCGCGACGAATGGCGAAGGCACACCGGAGCGAGGAACGAGCGACCAACTAGCGAAGCGAAACAATTGCGAGTTTGGGCTAGGAACTCCAAAAATGCGAAGCCACTAGCGAAGCGAAACAATTGACGCGGCCCACTGTTCGAGCAACCGAATAGCAACATGAACGCGATCGGCAGATAACCCCTTTTTCCCAAATCAAAAAAATACGCGATCGCCAATATAATGAACGTGCGTGAGAAGCTTACCTCATAATCCCAAAGTTTCGGCGGCGGGATTTTTCCCAAAATGCGCCCCCAGGTGGGTGTTGAAATTGGGTGAGTTCAGAAAAAAGCTGTAAGTGTTATCGGGTTTGAGTTTGAACGTCATCAGTTATTCAAGAGGCAGGCGCACCCCACTGTGTAAGGGTTTCAGCGATTTTGACAAAGTTGAGGCAATCTGATATGATCACTTCATTCGCCCCTGGCGCAAATGAACCTCGAAAAGTGAATATATTAAGGGTTTCAGGATACCGCCCTTCCAATTAACTAGAATCCCTATGAGGGATTGAAACTTCAGAGATACTGCTGATAGCAAATCGCCAAAATCTTCCAATTAACTAGAATCCCTATGAGGGATTGAAACAAATTCTGAATCTGGGGGCGCTTACCATTGAGTTCTTCCAATTAACTAGAATCCCTATGAGGGATTGAAACCATTAAAAAATAAGATTACTTGTTTAACTTCAAACTTCCAATTAACTAGAATCCCTATGAGGGATTGAAACATTCTCGCCATGAGAAACGGACAATTGTAGAGAACTTCCAATTAACTAGAATCCCTATGAGGGATTGAAACCACCTTTTACCCCACATTAAACAATGGAAGATTCTTCCAATTAACTAGAATCCCTATGAGGGATTGAAACAGAAACGCCCAAATTCTTAAGTTATTCTCTCGGACTTCCAATTAACTAGAATCCCTATGAGGGATTGAAACATGAATCGCCATTGATTACCATATTCACTCATCGCTTCCAATTAACTAGAATCCCTATGAGGGATTGAAACTTGACGAGTCAACTGGAATCATGAATCCGCAAACTTCCAATTAACTAGAATCCCTATGAGGGATTGAAACTTCAAAATGCCTACTTTCAACGACTAGGAACCGCCTTCCAATTAACTAGAATCCCTATGAGGGATTGAAACTGATTATTTCGCAATCTTTCGATCACAATTTCTAGCTTCCAATTAACTAGAATCCCTATGAGGGATTGAAACCCATCAGGCCATGTACTAAAATCAAAAGCCGATATTTCTGCTTCCAATTAACTAGAATCCCTATGAGGGATTGAAACTAACTCCCTCTCCAAGCTGATCGACTTCTTGATTCTTCCAATTAACTAGAATCCCTATGAGGGATTGAAACGTAATACGGGTGCTAGATTTACAACTTACATAATGGCTTCCAATTAACTAGAATCCCTATGAGGGATTGAAACTGAGTGAATCTTCACACTCTAAAAGATTAGCAATTCTTCCAATTAACTAGAATCCCTATGAGGGATTGAAACCCCTAGACTATCGGGTATTAAAATTTTCTCGCGATTTCTTTATTTTTATCTTTCGCGATCAGCCGACAACCCCTTTTTCCCAAACTCAAAAAACACGCAATTTCTACACCACAAAAGCTTTTCATGTATCTGATACATGGGGAAGATGAGAGATTGAAACTTTACTTTGACGGTTGACAGGTGTGCGGGTTGTTAGGTTGACGTTGAACTCCCGTTTTTGTCGGGTCATAACCCACTAAAATAACATCTCCATCTTCGGTTCTTATCCAACCTCTCGCCGGAACAATTGTCCGAGAATCTACAGGATAATCATCACGATTATTATCTTGTTTTTGAGACTGTTGTTGACGACGTTGAGAGGAATTGTTGGGTTGAGGAGGTGTAGGTTCAGTGATGAAAGATTCCCATTCAATTAACCCTTGAGTTATGGATAACGGTTGAGTGGGATCGGGTACAATTCCTCCGCGTCCGGTTATAAAAAATTCACTATCTCGACCAAGTTTGCAGGGATCTTGAGCAATTAACGCGGCTGGGTCGATCACTTGTTGGGGTAAATCAACTAATCCTTTTGATGGATCAAGCGCACTGTTGAGATCAACCGTTCCACTCAGGGCTGCATCGGTCGTGGAAATGGCAACAATATCGCTGGTCGTTTGCAGTAAATCTTGACTAAAACGAGGATTTCCTTGAATTTTTTGTTCTCCTAAACGTTCTTCAACTTGTTGTCGAGTTAGAGGTGTAGCCCCAAAAATTCCCTCGGTATTAATCAAAATTGCTCCCCCCGCACCTCCATCTGCATTGGCTGTAATATCACTATTATTTAAACTCACTAAAGTTTCTGCATTAATGGTAATATTCCCCCCATCAGTAAGGTTTGCATTAGTGGTAAAGTTACTCTGATTTTGTAAACGTAAGTCTTGACTATTAATCGTAATACTAGCGGTTTCTATGCGACCACGTTGAGTATCTGCTTGTAATATTCCAGCATTAAATTGAAGGTTAGGTGCATTGATAATGATTTGACCTGCGCTATTTTCTTCGGCAGGATTCAGTGTTCCATCTCCGGCTGTAACTGCACTATCTTCTAATAATATCGACGGAGTATTAATAGTAATATTCCCGCCGTTTGTTCTGGTCGCCCGTGGAGTAGCTGAAGAAATAATTTGACTTTGACTTAAGTGAACTGAATCCCTCACCTGCAAGGAGATATTACCTGCCACTGAGGGCGTTTGTAAAGCATTGGGACTTCCCCCGGTAGCCGTAATAATTCTTGAACTATTGTTTAAATAAACTGCATTCGATTCAAGATTAACATTACCGCTACGAGTTCCTAAAACTTCGTCACCAACGGTTGCTAAAATTAAACTGTTATTTTCAAAAATGATATTATCTCTTACTTTAAGATTAACATCACCCCCATTTCCCTGTCCGGCTGGAATGATAATTTCTCCCGTATTTTCATCAGTTTGCGCTCGCCGAACTCGGGTGACTAAAGCCGCCCCATTATTCATCAAAAAAGAGCCGTTTGTGACTTCAATTTTCACTTGTCCAGCTTGCCCAACACCACCATTATCAACTTCGGTGGTAATTTTAGTTTGTTGGGCGGGATCGGTATCTGTTCCTAATCCTTCTAGATTCAGGCGATTGCGAATATTTAATCTTACTTCTCCGGCTTGGGAGGGTTGTTCAAAATTGCCTCCTGAAGTATTAGAATTGAGTTGAGAACCTCCCCTCATCAATAATGATCCGGCTTGAATATTTATATCGCCGCTATTTCCAATTACATTAGTCCCAATATTTGTATTAATAAAGCTGCGATCTAAATGAACTGCTCCCGTCACTTCTATAATCACTGCACCTGCATTTCCTTGTCCGGCTGTGTGTTGATTATTACTTCCCGAACCAATCACTCGGCTATCGAGTGCAGCCCCCTCACTCATGCTTAAATTGTTCGCTTGGATAATAATTTTACCGCCATTTCCCACACCACCTGAATCAACACTATTGGAAACTTTACTATTTGTAATTATTACCGATTCTGTCGCGTTGAGTTGAATATCTCCGGGAGTTGAACTTCCTTCACTTTGATTTTTTTGAGAAATTCCCGCTTTCAGTGCCATTTCGCTATTAGTAATAGAGAGATTACGAGCGAAAATGTTAATTGTTCCTCGTCCGGTTCCGCTCACTTCAATCCGAGCATTATCCCTTAATACAATATTTGAGCGTTGAAGATTTGCGGGAATATTTAAGCGATTTTGTTCAATTCCCACGATTCCTCCGTTTACACTTCCGAGTTCAACCCGACCATCTCGTGCTAGTAGCATTCCTTCATTGAGGTTAATATTTCCCCCAACGAATGCTAAGGTTTGACCATTTGGAACTCTCAACTGAGCGGACTTCACTTGAATACTTTCAGGATTATTTCTTAACTGTAAACCGAGGGGAATATTAATGGTGAGTAAGGGCGGATTTTGAGGGTTAATTGCGCGAAATTCAATCCCATTTTCAAATAATATTCCATCGGCTGTAGACGCAAAAAATGAACCCCCGACATCTAATCGTGCATTCGGCCCGAAGACGATTCCATTGGGATTAATTAAAAATAAGTTGGCATTGCCTAAAACCCCTAGCGTTCCCAAAATTTGTGAAATATTCCCACCTGTAACCCGAGTCAGAATATTAATAATATTATCGGGATTGGAAAAGTAGGCTCCCCGCCCTTCGTCTATATTAAATTCTTCAAAACTATGAAATAAATTTCCCCCTCGCACTGCTCCCCCGTCTATGCGATCGCTATCAATCCCCCGAATATTCTGATTGGGAACAACCACCGAATTTTCGTTACCCAAGGTGTTATCAGGAACAATTTGGGCTGTTGCGGTTAGTGGAATTGTACAGACAATCGTTGTCAGTGTTGTTAAGGCTGAAAAGGGAACTAGAGGCAGACGCATAGGTTAATGAATCAAACAACTTTAGACCAGTCTAAGCTGTTGATATTTTAAACCTAAATTCTCAAGTCTCCTCTTTTTCTCTAAGTATACTGCCAGAAGCAAAGCCATACAAAGGTTACAGCCTATTTGCAGCTAATGCGAGCATTAAATTCTGTTTGTGAGCAATTTGCAATAATGTGGGCTTATTTGCAGAATAATTTGAGCATAACATGACTACTCAATGCGATCGCAATCCTCCATAGCCCACAGCCGCACCCGATGAGAATAGACTATGTAATAGGCTACTGGCTTTTGATTCTCTGCAAGCTTCAGTCCCAACTCTGGAAGCTCTTTTTTAAATTTCCAATTGTCAGGCCGGGGATAATGACGAGTAAGAATTGGGAATCTTTTGTAAAAATAGCGATCACGATCTTTCAAATACCACGCCCGAGCAAAACCATTTTTACTCCGAGTAACTCTCAGCAAATTGCACTGATATTCCTTAGAGAATTTATAAGTATATTGCAATTTTTCCGGCTTCATCCAGATATATTCAAATCTGTCCAAGCGGTAGTTGTTGACGACATAAAGCCCGTCTTTTTTAATTTCATAAGGCAAGGGGTTAGCAGGGGCGAAAAGCTGGTAATGTTCGCGAGTTACCATCATCACACCATCATTAAACTCATAGGGAATCTCATCAGCAGTTTCAAAGCCTAATTCTCTATTGTTGAAATCAACAATTAATCCATCATCGTAATGATATGGGAGTTTTGCAGCTTCATGCCATCCATTCTCTTTCAATTCCTCTAATTGTTGTTCAGGCCAATAATTGATAATTTTTACTGTTAAAATATTGCCAGGTTTGTATTCATAGGGCAGTTTCCAGGGGGCAGCAAAATCCTGGCATCGCTCAAAACTCGCACAGCTTCTGCTTTGATTTTCAGCCATCATTGAGCAATCTAATCCAATTGGGCATTCTTGCATCTTTTTTATTCTCAAATAAGTGTGTTTAATCCCCTCAGTTTAAAGGGGATATCTTTAATTATTCAACGCCTTGAAACAAAACTTTGACTCCATAATAATCATACCATTCAAGGTGAAGCCTTTCCTTCCGAATCACCTCCCAAAGATGCCCGTTGTGATCGGATTTGCGATCACGATACTTTAGTTGTAGTTGCTTGCAAAGAAGAACTACTACAGATAACCACAGTTAGCAGAATTTTACCCTGTTGAAACCAATCACAAAAAATAACCAGAGTGATATTCAACTCCGGTCATTTGGTGTTAATATTTAATTGCTTTGGAGTGAATGCAGACTCACTTTATTTAGGTTTTAGAGAAAACTATTCTCCCCAAAATGCTTTAGAAAATCCATCCATTTTTTCTCGGTCTGGACGATAACCACAAGCTTGTTCCCAGGCATCCAACAATTCCTCCCATTCTTCATCAGTTTCGGGTTTTTAACCTAATAAAGTGCAGAATCCGACATCATTTTTTATTATTCAGTTAGATGCTTGCCAGTCGGGATTTTGATCAACAGCCTGTTTTAATAATTTGGCATAAGTCCTGAGAAATTCCTCTACATGATGAGGCTTTGAGTCAAGCTTTTCTGCCAGATAATCGTAACCACCGCTCGAATATTCATTAAGTCTGTCCATTCCTAAATCTGTTAAATCATGATTGGGACTTGATGGATTAACTAAATCAATGAAAAGCTTACGAACTGCATCTTTTTCTGTGACATTGATTCCTAACCGAGAAAGTTCAGCCCTAATCAGTAAACCAATGATTAATCTTTGAGAATATTTGTAATCACTCACAAAGTAATCTACAAAGTCTGTAGCATCAGATGAGTGAACCGGAGAGCTTTTTCGCCCTTTCGCCAGTCCCAACATTAAACAAAAGTAGTACCGATCAAATTTAGTCTGAATTGGTTTTTGATCTTTAATGTTAGAAAACCAATTTTCAGCGTCTTGCCGCATTCTAAATGATTTCACCATAGTTTTTAATCCTTCACTTCTTCCAGGTCAAATTTATCAAAATAGTCTTTTCCTTCAATCAATACAGCATTCAATGTTTTGGTTAGAACTCCTGAACTCGGTAGTGATCGTACTAATTCTTCTGTGCTTTCTGTATAACGGAACAGCGTTAGAAATTTAGTCTGATTAGAAATCGAGTGAATTTCATTCGTAAATCCCTCTCGTTCAGAGGAAATCGTAAAGGCTACAAATTGATTACATAGTTTTGGAATCAATTTCGCAATTTCTCGACGTACTTCTATTGACAGTGAGCCAGCCGGACTATCTACAATTAAGGGAAACTGATGTTGTCCTCGGTTTAGAAGGGTTGTCAAAAAAATGTAACTAACTGATAGGGTTTGTCCAACACTTGCACCTTCTTGGTTAAGAAGTTTAAGAGAACGATCTATTTTGTCAATGCGAATGGGGTCACGCGACAACACTTTTTCTAATCGCCGATTACAGTCATTAGCGATTACTATCTGTAAGTTTGTGCGTGCTTTTCTGATCGCTACATCCAAAATCTCGTTTTGTAAAACATTTATCTTAGTGCGAAGTTCTAAAGTCCCTGTAATTTCTGCTAAGTCTTTTTGTGCTTCTGCTAGTTGTTTCTTTAGTGATGTTAAGCATTGCGTTCTTTCATTATCATTGGGCTTAGGGCTACCGTCAATCGTTAGGAGTAATTTATCCAATTCTTGCTTACGAGCTACTTTTTTATCCCGTTCTTGCGCCCAAGCTTTCAATTCATCATTCCCCTGATCAATTAACTGCTGTTCTAAATGTCTAACTACTGTTTCAGCCAATCTATGATCTTGAACAGCCTCACCTAACTGATCTAATTTATCTGCCAAATCTGCTGCCGTTTCATTACCTTCCTGGCGCACTTTCATATCAATATCTTGCTTGAGTGCGTTTAGAATACCCGATGTATCTTCAGCCAAGTAAAGTTCTCGACGTTGACTAATTACTTGGCAAGCATGAATATCTAGCGGACGACCACAAATGCACTCTTTTTCTTCCAAAAGTTCAGTGAAAAATTGACTGGAGGTACTAGCTGGTAGCCGTAGGCGATCTAATTGATCTTTAAGTTCAACGAGTGACTTAGCAAAAGCATCATGCAGTAAATGTGGTTTCCGAATTTGAGTCATTACCTCGGCTGCTAAATTTTCAACCTGATTGTGAGTATTTAGTTTCTCTCGCTTTTTCGCTTCCAATTCTTCATACAAGTCCTTTTGAGTGCTAGTCTGTTCATCGATCTTTTTTTCTAACTTATCTATATCTGGTTGAAGTTTGAATAATTCTTCAACTGCTTCATCTCTTTTATCAGTTACATTCTGTATACGCTGTTCTAGATCCGTAACTTTATTTTTACGTCGGGTTAAGCCCCGTTCACCTTTTGCCGTTTTATCTTTGGTTCTTATTTTCCATAAATTTTCAGCTTGTACCTTGATGCTCTCAAGTAAATAAAGTTGAAATAAAGTATCTATTGCTTGTGAGGCTACTGACTCACTTGAGTCCAACAACTTATCGGCAAGCTCACCATCAAAAACAAAAAGTTTGACAAATCGATTATCAAAAAATAGTCTCATCTCTGGTGGTGGTTCCCAACAGGGCTTAATTCCACCACTACCAACTGATGAAGTTGAATACTCAGCTTTTCCGGCATCAAAATCTAAATTTAATTCAAAAGTTAGAGGTCGATTATCAACTTTGAGATGCAAGATAAATGTACCCTCTGAATGGGATTCACCTGGACGGCGCAGACTTTTGATTGTTTTTGAATCCCACTCTTTAGCTTCACCATTCATAGTAGCTCGAATCATTTTAAGAGTCGTAGTTTTGCCTGTGCCATTGGGCATCTGAATTAATGCCACAGGTGCAATATCTTCGCCAATTGTTAGATCAATTTCAACATCAGGACAGCGTAGCCCTTCACTTTTCCAACCAGCTAATTCAATCTTCATCGTCCTCTCCAGTAATGTTTACATCAATAGCGTCCAAAACATTTTTTAGATATTCCTGTTCGTCATCAGCATTAAGTTCAGAAGTGCTTATAGCATTTAGCCAAGCTTCGATACGATTGACAACTTTCGGTGGTTGGTTTGCCTCGCAAACTGCTTCTTGAATTGCCTTAATTACTTCACTATCTAGATTTGACATTACTACTCAATCCTCCTAATTTTAGAAAGTTCAGATAGCCAGGTACAACGGTCATCATCTGCATTAAACTTGCTATCATCATCTTCTGCCGCTGACCGAATAAAATCTATAACCGTTGCCCGTTTATCGGGATAGTTAGGGTCAGACCGAAGGCATCGTCCGATGCGCTGAATTGTTTCTAGACGAACCCGTGCCGATGAAAACAAAATGACGTTTTTAAGGTTTCTAATATCAATACCTTGTGAAATTCTATGGCAAGTAATTAGACAATCAATTTTTCCTTTTGCAAACTCAATTAAATTACGGCGATCATCTTCCGCATAATAAGTTCGATAACGATGAGTATAGCGATGTAGTATTTCTAGAAGTTTTTCTCCGTAAGCTCTATCTTCTACAAATAAAATAGCGGATTTAAGTATTTGAGGACTCGTCTTCAAAAATTCAGCAAAAACTTCTGGTTTTTTCTCTGCCGTTTTATAAACCCGGGCAAGTTCTGTCCACAACTCCTGCTTTGTCATCGGTTTGCCTTCACGCTGCCGTCGTGAACGTTTGGAATAAACCTGGCGCAATCTTTGGCGATCATCATCGGTTAATTGATAGGTTAGAGGAACATAGTTAAACTCGCATAAAATCCCACGTTCGATAGCTTCCTTCAGTCCAAACTGATAGAAAACATCACCAATTTCATCAAAAATAAATTGTGTCCCTTCCTGGTCGTACTCCCGTTCTGGAGTAGCACTTAAACCTAACCGAAAACCAAATGTCTGATGCTGACTTGCGAGTTTCTGTTGCAATGATGGACTTCCTAAACCGTGTACCTCATCGTGAATAATAATCAGACGCTCTTTTTGATTTGGCTCAAAACGCTTAAATAAAGAAGCAAGTTGTTCACGGGATATAACCAACACAGCCCGCTTTGAATTAAGAGCAAACTCCCCCAATTCATGATGTTTGTTGTAATGTCTTAGGACTCTATAAGGTCGAGGACGGTTGATAGCCCAAGGTTCAATTTCTTTGCACCATTGATCGAGCAGATCTGTACCATCGGTGCTGATAATAATTCCATCAATTTGACCTTGTTCATCTAAAGCTGACAGAGCTTTAATAGCGGTTCGAGTTTTGCCCGTACCCGTCGCCATTTCTAAAACACCGTGTCGGACTTCGAGAAACTTAGCCATCGCCTCATCCTGATGCCGCCATCGACTTTCAGTTTGATTCTGCACTTTTTGCTCAGTAGGTTTCTCTTTCACAATTGCTTCATTCTTAGGAGAAATTACTGGCTTTTCATTAGGGGCTTTGCTGCGAATTAGTGCCATTGATTCAGAAGACAGTGGTAGTACCTTAAGTCCGGTAGCCTGTGCCGACCAAGCTTCTTCAAATTGTTCTCGCTTAATTCTGACCCGTTCTTCGTCTCCAGCAATCCAGCTTCGGTAAACATCAATCGATTCATAATTACGGTCATAGCCGTGTTCTGACTCATTAGCTGAACCAGTAAATGCAACCTGATCGCCCCAAGTAAATTGAAAAATACCAATTTTCTCATGAAAGATTCCAGGTTGTTCAATATGTTCTGGAAAAGCAAACCTCACAACAAGGTAGTCGTTGGCAACCATCCAAGCAAATAACTGAACTCTAATTTTTTCGTTATTGTTTAAAGAGGAATTTTCTAAAATCTCCAGCATCAAACGTTCAATCGAAATTTGTCTAAGTCGCTGGCGTTCTTCTTTGTTGAATGCCGTCTCTAGAGCCTTGCGATCTTCCTTTGATAGCTCGGGAGAAATTAATAGATAAATTGTTACTGATTCGGCAGAGAAATGGGGCAACGCTTCTAACCACGCAATTAATGCCTTGCTGGAAAAATAACCAACGGCTCGTCTGTACTCTGAACAGTAATATAGGCAAGGTTTAAAAAAATCTTTGCTTAAGCTAGAGGTTCCACTGCGGTAGTGACTGGATAGTTTGTGAATAACTTCACGTCCTATTTCCTGATTATTTGAACTGGCTATCATAAATCATTTTCCTTACCGTTCATTCGTAAACTCTTTATTATTTGAGAAGATAAAGCACTAAATTCGTCTATTCAAAGTATTTTTCTAACAAATCTGTCCCATCCTCACCCATTTCTTCCAATTGCCGTCGAATTACCATCAATGCCATGCGGGTCGGTTGGGTGCGTCCATTTTCCCAGTTATTAACGGTTTGAAAGACAACGCCCAACTGTTCTCCGAATTTTCTTTGGGATAAACCCAAACGCTGTCTTAGAGTGCGGATTAATATTGGAATCTCGACTGTGGTAGCAACTGGCATGGCTTTTTTGTAATCTCTACCTTCAACAATAAGCCGAAAAACCTTAGATATCGACGGGATAATTACGGAACTTTGAGAAGTTTTAGGACAGCAAAAATTTGTTAGTTCTCCGTAGAATTACTGAACCGACTGACCAACCCCCGATAGGCTATAGTTTTTATCAAGGTATTGAATAAATAATCATTTATTGTTTAATAAATCAATGTTCGTTAAAGGCATTCAACCTCTCAACTCAGTAATTTCACGGAGAGGAATAAACTTTTTAATTTTTGAAAGTTCCGTAATTTCCACGTAGATTTTTAAGGTTGTCTAGGTTTATATTAAAAACATGGATGAAAAACAAACCATCCGATTTGCCACCAACAGTTCGCTTAAACTTTAAGTAATATAGTAGTTCCTAACTGAAAGTCATGCTCTCTCTTTAACTCGGCTGAAACTCCTTAATTAGCAGCAATCGCTCAAACCCTAGCCTTTTGGTTTAGGGTTTTTTTATGAGTCGTTACAGTTTTTAAAATCCGCATATTCCCTGATGTGGCTGGCTTCCAATTGGGCGTAATCTAGAAGTGTGAGTCAATTTTTTATTGTTTTAAAAATTAATCAAGGGAGCAACTATGGCGTTAACGGTTCCAGATTGTGTGCCTTCAAAAGCCAGTAGTGGAGAGAAGCGGTTATTTCAAATTCTCAGAGATGAATTACCCGATGATTGTTATGTGTGGTACGAACCCAACGTTAAAGGTTTGTATCCCGACTTTATCATCTTGGGGCCGACACTGGGGCTGTTAATTCTTGAGGTAAAAGGCTGGAGTGCCAGTCAGATTTTAAGAGCAAGCGACCAACACTTTGAAATTGAACAACCCGACGGACAGATTGAACTCCAACAGTCCCCACTGAGGCAGGGGAAGGGTTATCAAGACGCTCTGATGAACAAGCTCAAAGGGTATTCAATTCTCTGTCAGGATGATGGCGACTATCAAGGAAAGCTGGCGTTTCCTATTGGCGTTGGGGCGATAATGACCAATATTACTGAAGCCAAAGCCAGGGATGAGAACATTTATTCAATTCTGGAAAAACCCCAAGTTGTTTATAAAGATGAATTACTCGAATGGGACGGCATTGGTGAACGGGCGTTGATGAAACGATTGGAGGATATGTTCACCGTCCGGTTCAAGTTCATGGGTTTGGAGGATGACCAAATCAGCACCATTAAAGGAGTCATTCACCCCGAAGTTGTTGTTAGGAAAGAACCCGCCACAGTTAAAAGTGTGCCGTCTGGATTTATTCTCAAACCCGATGCAACGGTCATTAAAACATTAGACGTTAAACAGGAACAGTTAGCCCGTTCATTGGGAAGTGGCCATCGGTTATTTTGTGGAGTTGCAGGCAGTGGCAAAACATTAATTCTCCTGAGTCGAGCCAAAACTCTCGCCGGGGGAGTGTTCAACAAACGAGTCCTGATTTTGTGCTTTAACATTACGCTGGCTGCCTATTTGCGATCGCTTATCGAGGCAGAAAATAACCCACTTTACCAAGAACGGATTGAAGTCTTACATTTCCACGATTGGGCTAAATCCATCATGGGCAAGTTACCCAACCTCAGAGAGTTCAGAGCAGAATATGACGAGGTGTTGGGCGATCGCCTCCTAGAAGAACTTGACCATATTCCCGTAGAACAAAAATGGGACGCCGTTCTCATCGATGAAGCTCACACCTTTCACCCCAATTGGTTTAAGTGTTGTGCTGCGGCTCTCAAAGACCCCGAGAATGATGACTTGCTGATTGTTTCCGATAAGAGTCAAAGTCTCTACAAACGTCAGAAGTTTAGCTGGAAGTCAGTTGGCATAAAAGCACAGGGACGAACAAGAAGACTCAACCAAAACTACCGCAATACCGAGGAAATTCTATCGGCCGCTTGGGATTTGGTGAAATCGCCATCTGTTGAGGAAGACGAAGAAGAAGCATTCCCTTTGGTTGAACCTTCCGCAGCTTTGAGAACGGGTAAACGTCCAACCCTACAACTATGTGAAAGTCGGAAAGCAGAAGTGGAAAATGCGATCGCCAAAATTCAGCAATTGGTTTCCGAGGGCTACGAATCCAAAGACATCGCTATCATCTATCGATATTTGGGACGCTGTGAAGCCGAACCGTTTAGCCTCTTGACCCAACAGTTAGATGAGTTTGGACTGGGTTGTTATTGGGTGAACAAAGATAAGAGCAATTACAGCAGCCGTCACCCCGGAGTTCGGTTAATCACTGCCAAGTCTGCTCTCGGTTTGGAGTTCAAAGCCGTAATTGTTCTTTGGGTTCAACAGTTTGGGGTTGGTGATGAAGCTGAATCCAGACGGGAACTTTATGTGAGTATGACTCGCGCCCAAGAGGTTCTGCATTTGTTCGGGTCGGGTCGGTTTCCTGTTCTGCGGGAATTAGAAGACAGTGATGGTTTTGATGTTGCTAGTTGAGATTTTCCATAACAATGAATAATTTACCGATATTTTCGGGAGGATATAGTTTAAGAAATCGCTCTTGTCTTCCCGATAAACCTGGCATCTATTTTGTGATAGACGAACACAACCAAATTCTCTACATTGGTCTGGCTAAAAATTTACGCAGCCGATGGGGAGGTCGAGGTCATCATCGCTATAAACAATTGGCTCGGAAAGGATTAGACAAGATTTATCTCTGTTATGTTGAAGCCCCTGAGTCCGAACTTAAGACCTTAGAAAAAGCTTACATTGAGCAATTGAAGCCACCCCTCAATGATGCTAAAGTTAAGCAATATCTTCCGAAGAAAAGCCCGAAGCTATCCGATTTACAACGGCTTTTAAAACTCGCCAATACTCCTCTATTTCCCAGTTATAAATTTACGACTATAAATGGAGTAACAGTTCCCCGTGATGATTGGGATATGATTCGAGGATTTATTGTAGGAATCGATGAAACTAAAAACGTTCCTCACATTCTCATCATTTGTAAACAGAATATGGGAAGTTTACTGTGGGACAGAGTAACTCACAGAACCAAAAAACGTTTTTGTAGTTATGACAAGGAAACCGTGTGCCATTTGATTAATCTCAGATCGGTTGTTTTTGTATTTGCCGAATTGTTTAGCTCGGAGTTTGCCGATCCAGTTTTTAAAGCTGTTTACCCTCATTTGGTAGACTGCAATACTTTCGGAGTTCCCGCTAAAAAGTTAACAAATCTCACGGTTTTAAGCCAAGTTTTGAGTGAAGTGAATGAGGGTCTTTTGGAATTTGAATTAACTCAACTTTCCTATCTCATTGAAGTGACTAATCATTTAAAGCTATTACCCGATGATTTCCAATTTGATGAGAAAAAGACATGGTGAACTCGGCATCGAATAATTCTCTGGAACAATCTACCCAAACGGCTTCCCCCACCACTTCCAACACTCTTTATTAAACGGCGACTTCCACCGTTGAATTAACTTCTGTTCTAACTGTTGCCGTGCTTTTCTATCAATGGGAGTATCCCACCAAAAGCCGATTCCCACAAAATTCTTAATCTGATATTGGTAGTTTAGAGCCAGATAATTCTCAATATATCCCCGGCAGTCGTGAACTCCAGTCCATCTTTCCTTCGGGGTTTGTTTCGTTTCTCCAACATAAAGCAGTAGAGGCAAGGCAGTATCAATTATGAAATAGATGCAAGTGCGATCGCCATCATCGGGTCTGGTGAAAAATTCCCAGTTTTGCAGTCTCAAACTGAACGGATTAATTTGTTCGGGGTCGCAGTGGTTTGACTCCAGTTCAAACAAACTCATCTGTTGGGAGCCGGGACTGTTCAACACCGTTTGCTGATGATTTTGTATTTGGGATTTCCAATTGATAAATGTTTCCCGGTTCATCTTGAGTCGGGACTGTTGGGATTTAAAGATGGGTTGGGATTGATGGTTGAATAGGTTGAGCTGTTCCACGTTGTTCTGCGGGAATAAGAGAACCATTAGGGTAGCATATCCTGGGATTCGTCTTATTTTTCAGAGTGACAAGAGAGAATAATTTACTCTACTACTTGGTAAGACGGATTAATAAAGTCATACATTGGCCAGACATCCAAACCTGATCTATCCTGCACAACCGCAATTAAATTATCATTGTAGTAAATTCCTTTATCAAGTGCTGAAGTTCCTACACCAAAGTTACTATCGACAAGCGTATAATCTTCAATCTCGCCACCTACTTGAATCTTGTCGGTTTCCCTCCAATTAAAGTCAACGATTAGGGCGTGTCCAGAACCTTGATAGTCAATATAGTTAGTAATATTTCCGGTTTGTTCACCCACACCATTTGAACCTAAAACAAATACATCAGCTCCAGAGCCACCTGTTAAAGTATCCAAATCAGTTGGAAAAAAACTATTTGAACCCTCTAGCGTATCATTCCCTTCTCCACCTTCGAGAGAATCATTACCCGACACACCAGCGATATAGTCATCTCCATTACCACCTATTAAAGTATCATTTCCATCCCAACCTGTTAATGTATCGTTTTTTTCACCACCCGTTAAAGTGTTGTCAAGATCATTTCCAGATATTTGCCAGGGATGCCAATGTGTATTTCTATTCCAAAAAGGCCCTGATGTGTGTCTAGATGCTGCAAATGACACTTCGGTACTGCTTAAAGATTTAACTGACACACTATTTGTGTTGTGGCTATCAAATAAACCCATGTCTTTACTCTCCTCGAAAACTTTGTTCTATTTAGGTTTCTGGAGTAGCCCTAGTTTTTTTCGGATTGAGTAAAAATCTCTATGGGTCAGCACATCCTGGGATTGTGTTGTTCTGCGGGAATAAGAAAGTGAAAAGGTGAGTTTCTAATAGTTGAAATTTTAAAAGATACAAAAACCTAATTTTTCCCATTGATTTTGAAATTGATGACTTTGGAAGCCGAAAACTTTATAGAGTAAGCGTTGTACAAAATAATTCTTGTGTGGTAAACTCAAATCGACACACCTCGACAGATAGCTGAAAAGCCTATTCTTTCGCTGACCTGCGTCGATGCCTTACCCTGTAGTCGTTTGAGGTCTATAGCAATTGCAATTTCAAACGTATTACAATTCAAAATTTGGGGGGTGCGTCGATTTGTCGTCTGTAACCCGCTCACAGTAAGGCTCCTCAGACGAACTCTTCCCACTCGCTGGGAAATCTAATTGAATGGAAACAAGGAAGAAATGAAACAAAAACAAAGAGGTATGAAGCTTCCCACTCGCTGGGAAATCTAATTGAATGGAAAGTTGCAACCAAAAAGGGAGAGAATAAACATCTCTCCTAAATTTTTATGAATGTATTAATTTGGAATTAAGTTGTTTTAAAAGGGACTTTAACCAACTGCTGTAACTTGCGTATCAATTTAATCGATGTTAAACCTAACTAAAGGTTAGTCATTATGATGCAACAGCAGATTAGTATATGAAATTGGAGAGAACCGTACCGCAATAGATTATTTTCCTCACCCAAAAAACCTGTTAATTAAAAGCTTTTCCAGACAACCGAACACGCAATTAGGGCAAACTAGAATTTGAGACTTTAACTCTATGAAACCATGCCCCGAATTAATGACTGCTACATTTGCCGTTACTATGCTTGGGATTGCCATTTAGTTTGTGCTGTTCATCCAAACGGGCCGAACGATGAAACCTGTGATGACTTTGAACGTGACCCTGAAACCGAGGCAATACTCTATCGGGATTTTTTGGGACTTGGTGAACCCGTTGAGGAGAATGGCGCGATTGATAATCCCTGGCATTGTGACCCCGAAGAAAATTGGGCACCGCCAGGGACAAAGTATGTTGACGGGGAGTTGGTGTTTGTTGAAGAAGATTAACAATCTTCATGCTCTATAGCGTTTTATTCTATAACCAATAATTCCTAAGATGACTAAGGAAATCATGCTGCTGGGTTCGGATACTGGTGTTGTTTGAGTGACTTGAAAGGCTTGCCAGCGTTTAGGCTCAAAGATTTCTTGTTCTCCTGTAGACCGAAAACTAGATCCATTAACATTGGGAGTATATTCTCCGATAATAACTCTCCCAAATGGCCCAGGCGCACCTGTTCCCGCGAAAAATTCAAATCCATTGCCTGTATCACCGATCAAAGATGAGGGAATATCTGCTCCCCTAAAGACTAATCTGGTGGTGCCAGATAAAGAGAAAAGATCGAATCCAGGTATCGGAAAAGAGTAGTTGATTCCCCCTTCTCCAGAATATTCAGCACTGAAATTTGAGATATTATTTAATCGTGTCACTCCAGGTAAAATTTCTTCTAAATCGCCATCAACCTGACCTGATAAAGTTTCTCCTGATTCAAACAGATAAGAAAATTTAAAAGTAGCAGCTTCAGCCGTCGTGATAGCCATCGTAAAACTTAAGGCAGAACTGATGATAGTCCAACTTAGTTGTTGAGCAATTTTCATGTTGAGTATTTTCTTGAGCAATTTCTTGTTGAACAAACTTTATCATAAATAGAAATATAGCTCGAAGAATATTCATAATTTTCATCAACTCTTTACAAACTCAGTTCTTGATCTTTATCTCAGCAGGCTTGATGTAAAAATGAGCAATAATTTACACCTTTTAAACCCCTTTTTAAAAGTTTATAAATTCCTCTAATTTTAGGTTAAATATTTTTAAAGTAGGATTTCCCAACCTTGTTATTCTCGCAGAACAAACCTAACCACTCCCACAACGAACGAGGTCAGCATATTCTGTAAATAGAGTAAGGTATGCGATATGGACAAGTCCACGCGAAGCTTCCGCCATGAAAACACAAACAATCATTCAGGGTTTAGTTGCCGTTGCCGTTTTGGGAATTGCCACAGCAGCCGTTTTCTTCCGTCCCCAGTCCCAATATCAAACGGTCATGGTCAGCCCTGGTGATGTTCCGGTAAGCGAACAGTGGGAGATTAAAGAAGTCATAGACGGGACAACCCTAAAAGCATCACAAGGCTGGAAAACCCGCCAGCTTCAACTCTGTGGTGTTGAAATTATCCCCGGTGAGGAACAGCAGGCTGAAACCTATCTCCAACAATTGATTAATAACTCAAATAATCAAGTAGCTGTTTTGACTGTTAAACAGAACATTGAGGGTAAATGGTTGAGTGAAGTGTTTGTTCGGTTGGGTGAGGATAGTGAAGAACTAGCCAGCGCATTGTTAATCATCAAAGGATTGGCTGTTATTTCCCCTCAAGTTCAGGAATGCTTTTATCAAGAGGGGTTGGAAATGGCTGAGGAAATGGTTTCTCAGTAACTCACCCGTTTATTTTGGATATTTATTCAACGTTTGAAAGTCGTCGGAACTAACTGTGTAAACGACAATGTTAGTTTCAATCCCCTTGCGGGGAATTAAGCATTGGAAAGCATTGGGGTTATTTTTTGGTCATAAACTTGACTAATTAATCGTTTCAATCCCCTTACGGGGAATTAAGCATTGGAAAGTTGCGGTTATGATATTAATATCATCAATTGGGTTAAGTTTCAATCCCCTTACGGGGAATTAAGCATTGGAAAGGCAACCCGGATCGTACCGTTGTATTTCAACAATCTGTAGTTGTTTCAATCCCCTTACGGGGAATTAAGCATTGGAAAGCTAATATCAATGAATTATTAAGTTCTCTATAGCCTAGATTGGTTTCAATCCCCTTACGGGGAATTAAGCATTGGAAAGGCCCCAAGTCTCAAGGAATTTTTTCCGAGAAACTTGTTTCAATCCCCTTACGGGGAATTAAGCATTGGAAAGTCTCCAGAGATTGATAGATCATCTAACCCTTTTTTGTTTCAATCCCCTTACGGGGAATTAAGCATTGGAAAGCTTCTAGAAATTCCTCGGTGAAATTCTGGAGGTTTCAATCCCCTTACGGGGAATTAAGCATTGGAAAGGCCGAAACTTTGGCAAGATGGAAAGTATCAAGATGTGGTTGATTACTGGTTTCAATCCCCTTACGGGGAATTAAGCATTGGAAAGTTGCTTATCAATATTCACACTCTCACCGATTCAATTTTTTGGTTTCAATCCCCTTACGGGGAATTAAGCATTGGAAAGCGCTCAAGAAATGTGTGGAGAAAGCTCTATAATAGTATCTGTTTCAATCCCCTTACGGGGAATTAAGCATTGGAAAGCCAAACTTAATCATTAAAAGTAAAACTCCTGATATGCGTTTCAATCCCCTTACGGGGAATTAAGCATTGGAAAGGC
>CAZNCM010000014.1:25292-36086 GCA_964571155.1 uncultured Lyngbya sp.
AAAACTCCTGATATGCGTTTCAATCCCCTTACGGGGAATTAAGCATTGGAAAGGCCCCAAGTCTCAAGGAATTTTTTCCGAGAAACTTGTTTCAATCCCCTTACGGGGAATTAAGCATTGGAAAGTCTCCAGAGATTGATAGATCATCTAACCCTTTTTTGTTTCAATCCCCTTACGGGGAATTAAGCATTGGAAAGCTTCTAGAAATTCCTCGGTGAAATTCTGGAGGTTTCAATCCCCTTACGGGGAATTAAGCATTGGAAAGGCCGAAACTTTGGCAAGATGGAAAGTATCAAGATGTGGTTGATTACTGGTTTCAATCCCCTTACGGGGAATTAAGCATTGGAAAGTTGCTTATCAATATTCACACTCTCACCGATTCAATTTTTTGGTTTCAATCCCCTTACGGGGAATTAAGCATTGGAAAGCGCTCAAGAAATGTGTGGAGAAAGCTCTATAATAGTATCTGTTTCAATCCCCTTACGGGGAATTAAGCATTGGAAAGCCAAACTTAATCATTAAAAGTAAAACTCCTGATATGCGTTTCAATCCCCTTACGGGGAATTAAGCATTGGAAAGGCGACAGTAAAGAATTGCTCGAAGATTGCAGGAGTTTCAATCCCCTTACGGGGAATTAAGCATTGGAAAGCGTTAGATGTTCTCCGTAAAGGTTGTCATTACCCTGTTTCAATCCCCTTACGGGGAATTAAGCATTGGAAAGTCCGCCGATTGAAACTGAGTCTGGGAGGGGATTCTGAGAGCGTTTTTCGTAAACCTCAAAATTAGGTTCATTTCAGCCTTCAAAATTTCCCGACTCCGGCTAATTTTCCAAAGATTGAAACGTTGAAACTATTGAATTGTCTAGGTTCTGGCGTTTTTCGTGAACCCCCTGGGGTTTTCGCCTCCGCTTAGGTTCGCGAAAAATCTATGTGAATCATCATACACCGACTGACCCAATTTGTCTAGTTTATGAGTATTATTGAATATCAATTTCAATTTTAATAGCACCATGATCAGCCCCGAAGATAACTATAGAGATCACCCCCAATATTTAGAATATTCTAGAAAGGAAATTAGAAAGGTCGTTTTCTTCCAGGGGCTTGAAGCACCTGAGAATTTTTTAGGAAATTGCCCCTACGAAGGCGAGGAAGCAAGCTGGTGGGAAGAGGGGAAGAAATTTTGGTATGAACAAGAAGAGGGGGCGATACTTGAAGAACACCCCTATTTTTATAATTAAGTAGGTGGTCATAAATAAACGTTAAACCTGAAGAATTGAATCTCTTACAGAGAGGCACTTACAGCATTTGATGTTTTACACTTAATTCCAACCACCTACTTAACAAACTTTAGAGGCGATCGCCAAAGCAGGCTATGGGATGCTTGCAGGGCTTTCAGCCTTAGCGGTGTTTTCTGTACAAATGCTACTCGCACCCCGAATGTTTCTATCAAGAGGAGTTAGAAATGGCTGAGGAAATGGCAACTCCAGAATAGTTGTTCTGCGGGAATAGTGAGAGTTGGCACTCTGTAACAGTTTCACGAGCCACACACATTGTTCTACAGGAATAATGGATGTGATCGCGGAACGTGCCGTTAGGTGTATCGCGCGTTGCTAAAATATTACAACAACTTTATATCCTATGCGTTCTAGATTCGTTCTTACTCCTGGATTTTGTCTCAATGGATTAGCGGTTATAGCTTTTTTGATTAGCTTATATTGCTGCACAAATCCTGGATTACAATCAATTCCTGGTAACTTTAACGGAACTTCAAATATCTTATTGCAGATCACACTCTTTCTGTTGTTTATTCATTTTGGCTTGATGTCTTGGATGAGTATTTGGGTGATAGTGATTTGGGGTTGGATAATTTGGTTTATTAGCTCATTCAATAAACTTAATCAAAAAACAAATCGGGTTAAGTTCTTGATGGCTCCCGTGTTATTAGGGCTATTATATACTTTCTGGATTACCCAGATTCCCTTAAAAATAAACTTTGCGCTTCATAAGCCTACTCTTGAACAATTGGCAAATCAATTAGAGGAAGAACCTGAAAAGCTAATTGAATTAGAGCAAGGCATTAGCAACTTTAAAGTAATTGCTGGCTATCAACTAGACCCTACTAAAATCTCATTAATTATTGAAGGAATAGGAGCTTATCAAGGATTTATTCGTGATAATTCTCGCCAACCCAATCAACTTAAAGCGATTGAATATAGTTTTGCTCCGGGTAGTAATAACGGCGACCAATCAATGTATTATTTAGGGGATGGTTGGTATGTCTTTCAGAACTATTTTGATTAATGTTTAAGTTCGGTATTGTCAGGCGATCACCACTAACAACACCACACTTTGTTCTACGAGAATAAGGAAATTAGAATGGGGGGCTACCCCAAAAGTAATGGAGTACACCCCAATCCGGTTACTTAGTTAACTTGTCCAACAACTTCACAACCTCAGCTATTGGGCTTTGTTCCTTGACAATCCTGACTTTGAAATCTGAGGCTTCAACCTCAATTGAGAACCCTGTGGACGCGAGAATTATCAGACTGAGTGTAATTTTTTTCATGGCTGTATTTATTAACGCCATAATTAAGTACCCAGACATTTTCGGGCTTGGAGTCAAAGCAAGGACATTGGCAGAGTGACCTGGGAGAAGCGGGGGAACTTGTATCATCCTTTGAGAAATTAATGCTTAAAATCAATAATGCAGTCAGCCCGTCAATACTGCTTTACTCAAACACTTACTTGATTGCTTACTCAAACACTGCGATACTTAATGCAGTAATGCAGTAAATAAATATTTCAATGACGATTTATGCTGTAGCCAACCAAAAGGGCGGGTCGGGAAAGTCAACCCTGTCGGTGCATCTGGCTTATTGGCTGATTGTTAACCAACAGAAAAAGGTCATCTTGGTTGATGGTGATGCCCAACGTTCAAGTTCCCAATGGGTTGAAGGAATGGAAGGGGTGGAGATTCCAGTGCGGGTTTTGCAATCCCCAGACGATCTGTTAGAGCAAATTCCCGAACTTGCAGAACAATATGAACGAGTTGTTGTTGACGGCCCGGCCAGTTTATCCGAATCAACACGGGCAATTTTATTTCGAGCCGATGTTGCCTTAATTCCCGTTCAACCTTCGGGGGTGGATTTAAGGAGCGCTTTTGATGCGATTCGATTGGTCAAACAGGCGCAGTCAGTTCGAGGTGGAGAACCCAAAGCCGCTTTATTTTTGAGCCGTGCGGTGAAGGGAACAAAGCTAAAACAGGAGGCGATTGAAGTTCTCTCTCAAATTCCCGATGCCAAGTTATTAAAGTCGGTGATTCATCAACGGCAAGCGATCGCAGATACTTCGGGCCAGTCGGCTGTGGTTTGGCAGCTTCAGGGGAAAGGGGCGACGGATGCGGGGATTGAGTATGATCGCCTGTTTCAGGAGGTGATGAAGCTATGAACAAGAAAAGGAAGTCGCTCAACGATGCTCTGGCTCAACAGTTTGTATTTGGTTCTCAACCCGAACCCGAACCGGAAGTTGAACCCGAACCCGAACCCAAGCCTGAACCGGAAGTTGAACCGGAAGTTGAACCCGAGCCTGAACCCAAGCCCAAAGTTCGGAACAAACCCAGAACTCAAACCCAAACCAAGAAAAAGGAGTTAAGCGTGAGCGATAGATTGCAGCCCACAGAGAGAGAAGCCACCGTCCGAATTACCGTTGATTTGCCTGAGTCCCTGCACAAACGACTCTCAATTTACTGTGCAACATCGGGCAACAAAAAAGCTGAAGTCGTGAGGGTGCTGTTGGATGAATACCTCTCACAGCAAGGAGTAAAAGATGACTAATATACTGCGTTACTGCAATCAGTAAGTATCTACTGCAATGGTGCATGATTTTCAACGGTGGGGTTGAATGCGATCGCCTCCGGCACACTACGCGATCGCCGTGATACTAATACGAGGGATTATAGTTGCAGATAATGTGGGAAGTTGGGAATATAAAATCACAGTTTAAATGACGAAAAGCTTAAGCTTCATAATCATCATTAAAAACTTCACCTTTAGATTCCTCAATTAAGTAATTGAGATATGTTAAATCGGGATTGCCTTCACCTTTGTCATTTCCACAAACCGCATAAATTTCAGTTACATACTTAAGACGTTGAGTCTCATTCAGTTCGCTTAAATTTGGAACAGGGTCTGCTTGAACATCAGGGTTTTCATCATCTTCTATAGTCAATTTTGGAAGAAATATAAACCTACGTCCAATAACAATAAAATTTGTCAAATGTGTTTCAGAAGGGTCTCCATCTGGATAAACTTCAACAATAAAGTCACCTACATTTGGATATGTTTCAACTGTTTGATATTTTTTCCCTAGATATATTAAGTTGTGATAGGGAAAAGAACTAGGTTTATTGTAGTCGTAGGTATAAAGGTATAAAAGAATTTTCTCTGCCATTGTTTTCTTAGTTTAAATGAATGTAGATCAGTAAAGTCAGTAAGGAGTTTATCTAAAATTTAATCCTATAATAAAACCTTGATAAAACCTTATGTTGTCAATCGTAGCTACAAAAATTTTGAATGTCAATAACAAAAACTATTTATGATGACTAAAGATTTTATACGAACAGGATTTCCAATTAAATTTTGACTAATTATTCAATCAAAAATCAATACAACTCTCTACCTGAGAAAAAAAGCTTATTGCTTGTCGAAACTGATGTAATCCTGCATCGCTGAACCACATCCACCACCCTCAGCGCGTGAGGGGCTTTTTGTTAGCGGGACTTAGACGATGATGGGCTAACCAATCTTTGAAGACTTTTACTGAAGCAATAGATGCTTTTCGTACTGCCATGTCTTTCCGTTTCTTCAGCTGGTTAACTGAAAGTTGACCTTTCAGCAGTCAGAAAACAATAGACCGCTACAACCCATAACAGATAATGATTTCAGCTTCCAAACGCAGAACAAAAATAATAACCCCTGCAAGAGTCAATGGGTTGACGTGCGACTTGCAGAGGTGTTTGCCGTTTATGAAGGCTGATAACTAGACGTGGTAGTTTCCTTCATTAAATAGAACAATCATTGGCTCCACCTCCACGATAAATATGCAACACTTATATACTACACATTTGTAATACAAACTGTCAAGGGCGTAATACAACCCCGGTGTTATTCGCGCAGAACAAAAGTGTCCGTCGGTGTAAAATAATTACTTTCTAGAAGTCCACTTCTAATAAGTAAATGCGGGATACCCAAACGGCTACACTCGCTCTGAGCGCCCCCTTACCCTTGACCCTACATCCGGCGGCGGTGTACCTTAGAAGTCTGGGGTCTGGCTCCCGTCCGACGATGAAACAGTCTCTTGATGCGATCGCGAATATTCTGACCAACGGCGAATGTGATGCCGATACTCTCGATTGGGCGGCTTTACGGTATCAGAACACGGCGGCGGTTCAAGCCATTTTGTTAGAACGTTATGCTCCGGTGACAGTCAAGAAAATGATGGCGGCACTTCGGCGGGTACTACAAGAAGCCCGAAAATTAAAGTTGATGGATGCGGAAAGTTACAGTACAGCAGTGGATTTACCTCAAATTAAGGTCAGCAAGAAACTCAGAGGCAGGGCGCTAACTCAGTCCGAAATTGCGGCGTTGGTGGAGGTTTGTCAAAATGACCCCACCCTTCAAGGGGTTAGGGATATGGCGTTGATTGCGATTCTCCGGGGAGCCGGACTCCGACGGGCGGAAGTGGTGAAGTTGGCAGTCAGAGATTTTCACCCGGAAACGGGGGCGTTATCCATCCGACAGGGGAAAGGCGGAAAAGATAGAACGGTGTATCTGCCCGATAATGCGATCGCTTGGGTTGAAAATTGGCTAACTGTAAGGGGACGTTCGCCGGGGGCGTTATTGTGTCCCATTCGCAAGGGGGGACGGGTTGAAATTCGTTACATGACTCCTCAAGCAGTGCTGTTGATAGTGCAGAAACGAGCTGAAGCTGCGGGGGTTGAATCCTTCAGTCCCCATGATTTTCGTCGAACGTTTTGCTCAGACTTGTTGGATGCGGGGGTTGATATTGTGACCGTTCAGAAGTTGGCGGGTCATTCATCTCCGGTGACAACGGCTAAATATGATAGACGGGGGGAGGAGACGAAACGACGGGCGGTTCAAAAGTTGGGGTTTTGATGTAAATGCACCCATCAAAATATATTTATAGGCGTAATGCTAGGGAAGCTACCATGAAGTGCCATGCTTGACTCCAAAGTTCTGTATGAGCAAATGGATTCGGAACTTTCCCTGGTTTGACCTAATTTTTGAGTCCAAAACTCCTAAATTTAGTCCCAAATTGATGAAAAAGTTCCGACACCCGTATTAATCGGCGCTGCGTTAACTTCTGTAAAGAAGTGCTTAAAAAGCAAGTACAGCAGTGCTTTCGGTTCGTTGGCACTTGGTGACAGCTTCCAAGCGCATTACGCCTACCTGACCATTTAAGGTTTTGAGGGGGGTATGACAGTAAAATTCACGAATCGTTGCGATATCCCAGTTTGACTAGCCTTCAGATTTAGAAGCAGGTTTTCGCCGTTTTTTCGCTTGTTCTCGTTTGAATAATCCACCAAAACCTAATGCTAAACCTGAACCTAAAAGGGTTAAAGGTTCAGGAACATCGGTACTTGCTAACGCCACATCCCCTGATCCGCCCGTGCCACCTTGAACATCATAAGTCACAAAGGCTTCTTCTGCACTAAAAAATCCAGGAACAAAAGCAAAATTGAATTGAATTTGACCCAGATTTGCATCATTAACACCAAACTCAAGTCCTAACAAATTGCCCTCAAAATCAAACTGAACGAGGGGTTGGCTGACAGCATCGGCTTCAGTAAAGGTATTGGTAAAGCTGTTAAAGGTAAAATCTAGGTTCACCTTATTCACATTTGAAGTTCCATCACCATTAGAATCAATTTCATCAAAACTAAAAGAACCATCATAGGTTGATCCCATCAAGTCCCCGGAATCAATAGTACCACTGAGGTTCACAAAAAAGGCTTCAGCCGGAGCTACACCCATCATAACAATTGCAGGTGTTACAGCAGCAGTCGTCAGAGCCAACTTTTGAAATAATTGAGTCATTTTTTTATCCTTAATGCTTGAAATTGAACCAAATTTTACAGGCAATCAAATGTTTGGAAGACTAGCTACTGCCTCCGTTGAGACAATAGCTAATTTCACCTAAAAGTCGAGTTACGAAAAAATAAAGTTGTCAGAATTATTCAATTCTGCGCTGGTCACACCCTGAACTAAGATGAAAGAACGAGCGCGACCCGTACCTGTAGCACCATCTGGATCTATAGTGAGAATGGTATCTACACCCCGACTAGCACGGAAACCGACATAACCCTCTGCGATGGGGTCAATTCCCGCAAAACCCACACTGTCAAGAACACCCACTAAGTCAATTTTGTCGCTTCCGACTTCTAAATCTGTGATCATATCTCCGGCATCCACTAAACCTGTGTAGCTGAAAATATCATCGCCACCGCCACCTGTGATTGTGTCTCGGCTTTGGAGTCCTGTGATGCGATCGCTTTGTTCTGTACCTGTGAGGCTATCTCGACCTGCGGTACCCTCTATTATATTCGGTGCAGTTTCTCCATCTTCATCCGCACTCTTGATACTAAAACGTAGCGAAGAAACGAGAATTTCAAAGGAAGAGGCTTGTTCATCTTCTAGTGAGATGCTCACATCAAAAGTTTCTGTTTCTTCTACAAGTAAATCGTCTACTATTTGAATATCAAACGTTGCCAAATCTGCACCATCTTCAATAACAACCTCTCCAGTTACCACACCATCTAGAAAATCATCTGCCTCTGCTGGATCTGTTCCTACACCTTGAATACTGTAATTTACAGTTAAATCCCCTTCAGACGAACCACGAGCTACAGTAAGGGTAGCTGTACGAGCTGAAGCATCTTCTTCATCTAATTCCAGGCGATCACTTGTCAAAATAATTACAGGGTCGTTCACGGGGTCAACAGCAACCGTACCCACAATTGGATTGAAGACATTGTTTGTAAGTTCAGCAGCTTCAATAAATTCCTCATTCCCAGTAAGCGCAAAGTCTAAAATTGCAGCATCTCGCAATACAGGATTGGTAATTCCCACAGCATCAACTGCTGCTTCTGCAATCTGTCTTAAAGTTTCAGGAAGACTATCGACGGTAATAATACGTGAAGGTGCAACGTACTCTTCGGAAACACCTGGAAGTAATGATGTACTTTCATCAACCAGCCAACTAGCGGCATAATCTCCATAAAGGATTTCAGGTGATAATGGTGTTTGTAAAACAGTTCCATTAGCTAGTTGAAAATCATCTACAGGATTACCATTCGCATTTCCAAGCAAGCCTTCAATTGTGCCTCTCGTTCTAGTTAGGGAAGGTGAGGAAGTAACATTAATGAAACTACTGAAGACATCAATAGAGGTTGAATCCCCATTACCATGATCGATATTGTAGGTTTGACCCGTGCGTGAGATAGACCCACTACCTACAGTGACAGAATTACCATTTGAAATAGTTGTAGTTTCTCCATTGACAAGAAGCGTTCCTTCACTACCATTAGCTTCTAACGATATAGTATTTCCATCAACAGAAGTTGCCATAGCTTCTGTCACAGAAACAGCAGATGATATTTGCACGAAGCGAGTTTGGACTTCATATTCTGCACCATCTGTTGCCCGTGTGAGAAGAAAATCTCCCGATGCCTGAAAATCATAAGCAAGGTTATCAAAGGTAATTAAATGAGGATCACCAAAGGTTCGACCACCGCGATCATCTACTTGATCTCCAATTAAAAGCCCTTGAGCATCATTATCTTCTATGAGAATAAGTCCAGATAAGGGGTTATTATCTTCAATTGAGATTTCTTCAATTGAGATTTCAAAGGGAAACGCTACATCACCAAAGACTTCCGATACACTTGCAGTGATAATTAAGTTAGGACTTTCACCAGCTTCAAGTGTATAATTAAAATCATTAAAAACTGCATTTCCTGTAGTAACTTCACCATCTACAAATATTGTTACAGGAAAAGATGTATCTCCTTCTCGTGTCAGTTCAAAGACAATCTCAGTATCTTGAGTTGTACCAACTACAAAGTCATTAACAAAACTTAGTGTATTTCCTAAAAGTTGAACTCTTTGGTCAGAAAATTGTCCGAATTCAACGTTAGTTAGTGTATCTGTGCCGTCTGTTTGCGTACCTCTAACATGACTGATAGTAACTGTTTCACCATCATCGGAAATTTCAAAGTCATAGTTTGCTACTGCATCACTGTAAACTGCTAGATCCTCTTCTCCTTCACCTCCATCAAGAGTGTCATCGCCGAGTCCGCCATCAAGAGTGTCATTTCCACTAAATAAAGAAGAGTTGTCTCCTACAAGATAATCATTTCCACCTAAACCTTCTAAAACATCATCACCTCTACCTGATCGAATAATATCGTCATCATCATCTTCTCCTAAAATAAAAGCATCTGGATTAGATAAACTAGGAATAGTATTATAAATTTCTTCAGAATTATCAGTTCTGTCTATTATGACTAAACTATCTCTTGTCATTTGATCATAGTAGGCAGATTCAAAGATTCTACTAGTTGTGTAAATATACTCTGTCATACTATGTTCTTTTGCTAATCCGCTACCATGTTCTTCTCCTATCACGGTATATATGTTAGTAGTAGAGTTCGCATTATCCTGTCTCAAACCAGAAATAGAGTAAACAATATCATTTTCATGACCTATATTTAGAAGTCTTGTATCACTGTCATCTAAACTAGCTCTAGGAGAGGCGAAAGAAACTGCACTAATAAAAGTTCCCTCATATGTGTCTAAATAGTGTTCAACCATAGCACCGCCTAAACTATGACCTGTTACCCATAGCTGAGAAATGGGATTTTCTAGACTGTACTCAGATAGAGCATCAAACAAAGGAAAAAATAATTCAAAATGGTCGAAAGTTCCAACCCAATCAAGAGAATCTCGAAATGAGTCCGTTCCTCTAAATGCCAAGATGTGAATATCACCTTGTTTTGCTAGAACGGCATTAGCATCTCCTTCTCCATTAAAAACATTTAATAAATCTGCATTTGCAAAACTATTGCCTAAAATCAAATCGTTGGATAATCCATATTCAGACAGACTGGGAGTAATAGTTTGCCAACCAGCCACATTAACAGTGTCTTGATAGACTGCGTTAGCAAATTGAGACAAAAGTTCAACTTGATCATTAGATAAACTAGAATGATCTAATATTTTCATATGTCTATATGGTTTGTTATCGATTGATACTTAAAATTTATCAAAAATCTAAAGCATCGATCTAAGGATATCCATAATTTTCATCAACTCTTTACAAACTTAATTGCTAATTTTCACACAAGTGGGGTTTATGTAAAGCTGCATCAAAAAACGGGACATTAATCCCGCAGAACACAGCTATTTGATTCTTTTAAATCAAGATTATTTTTTCCGATAATCCCGGAGCTTAATGGAAGCGGGGTCTTTCCAACACAAAAAAAGGGAGCCGCAGCCCCTCAAAACGCGCTTCTTACGACCGTTGAGAATCCCAAAAATGCGAACGTTAGCAACGACCAGCGACCAGTAAACCGTGAATAATTCCTAATATTTATTGTGGAGAACGAACAATAAAGATTTTTGTGGAGAGCGTTCTTAAAGCCCTTTGTGCAAACCGATAGCGTGGGGTTGGTCTGTGGAGATAAACACCAACACAGCTTTTCTATTGTACCTCTTAA
>CAZNCM010000015.1:0-3565 GCA_964571155.1 uncultured Lyngbya sp.
TTGATACCCAACGTCAACGGTTGATCTGTATCCGCGAAGACCACACAGGTGAAGGTGAAGCGGTTAACACCATTGTCAGTATCAATCTTAATAACCCCGAAGACATCAAAATCTTAGCATCGGGGATGGACTTCTATGCTTCCCCTCGCCTCAACGCCGATCATTCCCAACTGTGTTGGATCAGCTGGAATCATCCCAATATGCCGTGGGACGGTAGCGATCGTTCTAATTGGTGGAACTTTTACCGTTATCGATCCGGTCAGATCGAACCTCTCTACCCCATCCCCGCTGAGTTTGGCTTACCGCAATGGGTGTTTGGAATGTCTACCTACGGTTTTGCCACTCCCGACGGGATTATCTGTACCTACAGCGAAAAAGGAAACTCTTATCTGACTACGTTAAATACACAATCTCGCCAACTCCAACAAATTGAGATTCCCTACACAACGATTTCTGGAATCAAAGTTTCTGGAGGCCGTATTCTATTTATTGGGGGATCTTCGACCGAACCGAGTGCAGTTGTCCGTCTCAACTTTTCTGATGGGGAAATGACGGTTTTGAAACGTTCAACCGATCTGGAGATCGACACCGGTTATTTGTCTGTTGCTGAACCGATTGAATTTCCCACTGATAACGGTCAAACCGCTTACGGCTTTTTCTATCCGCCCACAAATAAAGACTACACCGCCCCAAGTCACGAAAAACCACCTTTATTAGTGAAAAGTCACGGTGGCCCGACAGCGGCAACTTCGAGTAGCCTCAGTTTAAAGATTCAATATTGGACGAGTCGAGGGTTTGCGGTCTTGGATGTTAACTATGGCGGGAGTACAGGCTATGGCCGTGAATATCGTCAACGGTTAAAAGACAATTGGGGAATTGTTGATGTTAATGACTGTGCAAATGGGGCGAAATACCTGGCACAAAAGGGTTTAGTTGATGGCGATCGCATGGCAATTACAGGCGGAAGTGCGGGCGGTTACACTACATTGTGTGCCTTGACGTTTACCGATGTGTTTAAAGCCGGGGCGAGTTATTACGGGGTGAGTGACCTAGAAGCACTGGTTCGAGATACTCACAAATTTGAGTCCCGCTATTTGGATAATTTAATTGGGCCTTATCCCGAATGCCAGGAGATCTACATTCAGCGATCGCCCATTCATCATACTGAAGGGTTGTCTTGTCCGGTGATTTTCTTTCAAGGGTTAGAAGACAAAGTGGTGCCGCCCAACCAAGCTGAAACCATGGTAGAAGTGTTGAAAGCCAAGGGGTTAACCGTTGAATATGTGGTGTTCCCCGACGAACAACATGGGTTTCGTAAAGCGGAAAATATTAAACGGGCGATCACAGATGAGTTTCGCTTTTATGCCCAGGTGTTCGGTTTTGAACCTGCGGACACTTAACATTGAGTTTTGGGTAGACAGGATTTTTGATCTGTTCAATAATTATTCTGTAGGGGCGGGTTACGCCTACGATCTTTGATTACTACTGAGAGATTTACATAAACCCGCCCCGCACCAGAACACGCATTAATCAACCGAACATTATATCAGTAAGACTTTCCAACGCTTAATTCCCCGCAAGGGGATTGAAACTTCTCAGTAGCAAAACCCATCGTAAGACTCGATTTAGTTAGAGAGGTTGTTTATTGTTGATCTTGATTATCACCACTCTCTGTTTTATTAGTCAAAACTTTCTTTTTCAATTTTTCTAAAGTTTTTTCCACTTCCTGAGCTGTATGTCTTTCCACATAAAGTTTTCCCAGTATATAATCAGTTAATTCTAAAAAAGTTTCAGCCTCTTCTTCTGCAACTTTTTCTTGAAAATCTCGATGTTTTGAATGCGCTCCCTCATTACCTAACCTCCTGAGACTTGTCACAATATCATTCAATTCTTCAGATAGTCCTTCATTTTTAACTAACTGCGAAAGTCTATCGTGTAGTGAAAGAAAATACTCTTTACCCTTGTTTGTTACAGCACTACGGGATATTTTAAAACTATCACAGATTTCTTCTAAAACGGCTCTGCATAGAATAAAGCAAGCTCTAGGAGATTGAGCTTTTACCGAATTAGCTTCGTTCAAAATATCCACAATAGGTTCTGGAATAGCCGGATGTCTTCCTTTTTTTGGTGCATATAAAACCTGTCTATAATAAAGAGGATTAAAGATTTCATCTGAAGCACCTAGCTCGGTATGTACTTCAGCTTCTTGTAATTCAAGATCTGACATACTATCTCTTTTATTGTCTAAATATTCTCTGTATGCTTCTGTCGTAGAATAACTATATAAAATAATGGTTACTGACAAACAATTGTCACACTTAAAAATTTTAATAACAAAATCAGTTGTTTTATCCCAATATAAATCGTGATGCCGAGAAAAATTAAACTTATGTATAGATTCCTTTATTCGCATACCACAGTGACAATACTCTTGTGCAGTGTCACTATAAACCTCTGACTTCGGCGTGCGTTTATTCATAAGTCTTAATAGAGTTATACGACTATTTCAATTTTACACGTATCCCCTACTGTCCTATCAAGTTCTATGAAAAATAAACTTTTACAATCCCTAATAAAGCCATAATTGACAACATCTATACTTCTAAAAAAATAAACTTTCGGGATTAATCCCATATATTCCGCTAGTTTTGCCAACAATAAACCCATCCGTTTCTAAAAAAATTAACCCAAAAATCCCCAAGTTAACCCATCCGTTATCAAAAAGCTACCCTAGATTCTGCTAGAGTAGCCTGAATGTGATTGAGTTGTAGAAATAGGAGGAAACAGAGATCGATTATGCGATCGCCGCAACCCGAACATCGTTATTGGCTAACAAGTCTTGCAACTCCTCAGAGTCAACCGTCTCTTTCTCAATCAACATATCTGCTAATTTATTGAGAATATGACGATTTTCTTCCAACACATTTTTAGCGCGAGCATAAGCTTCATCAACTAAGCTACGAACTTCCTCATCAATTGTCGCCGCCGTTTCTTCCGAGAAATCGCGCTCAGACATGATATCACGACCGAGGAAAACATTGCCCTGTTGACGACCTAAAGCCACAGGCCCCAACCGTTCGCTCATCCCGTAACGAGTAATCATCTGACGGGCGACGCGAGTCACCTGTTGCAAGTCATTAGAAGCGCCAGTGGTGACTTCTTCATGTCCAAAAACAATCTCCTCAGCCAGACGACCTCCCAAAGCGACAGCCATCTGATTTTGCAGATAAGAACGACTGAATAAACCGGAGTCCATCCGATCTTCACTGGGCATAAACCAGGTTAACCCACCCGCACGACCACGAGGAATAATGCTGATTTTTTGTACAGGGTCGTAGTCCGGCATTAATGCCCCAACTAACGCATGACCCGCTTCGTGGAAAGCAACGAGAGTTTTGCGCTTCTCGCTCATCACCCGATCTTTCTTCTCGGGGCCTGCTAACACGCGATCAATGGCGTCATTTACCTCATCCATCGAAATTTCAGTTAAATTACGACGAGCGGCTAAAATGGCAGCCTCGTTGAGTAAGTTAGACAGGTCAGCCCCGGTAAAGCCAGGAGTCCG
>CAZNCM010000015.1:3638-3913 GCA_964571155.1 uncultured Lyngbya sp.
ACGGCCAGCGTAGTCCGGACGATCCACAACCACTTGACGGTCAAAACGACCCGGACGCATTAACGCCGCATCCAAGACATCGGGACGGTTGGTGGCAGCAATAATGATAATTCCGGTATTGCCTTCAAAACCATCCATCTCGGTGAGTAACTGGTTGAGGGTTTGTTCCCGTTCATCGTTACCGCCCCCTAAACCTGCACCCCGTTGACGACCAACGGCATCAATTTCATCGATGAATACAATACAGGGAGCGTTGGCTTTGGCTTGTTCAAACA
>CAZNCM010000015.1:4034-15874 GCA_964571155.1 uncultured Lyngbya sp.
GGCGACAGCCTTAGCCAGAAGGGTTTTACCCGTTCCCGGAGGGCCAACTAATAGCACACCTTTGGGAATTTTTGCACCGACTGCCGTAAAGCGGTCAGCATTTTTCAGGAAGTCTACCACTTCGCTCAGTTCGAGTTTAGCCTGTTCAATTCCGGCTACATCCCCAAAGGTGACTTGAGTTTGGGGTTCCATTTGAACTCGGGCTTTAGACTTGCCGAAGTTCATGGCTTGGCTTCCCGGGCCGCTTTGGGCGCGACGCAATAGGAAAAATAAACCAACTAAAAGTAAAATAGGGAAGAATAAGCTGCTGAGAGCTTTGAACCAAAAACCCTCATCGCTTTGGGGCATTACGGAAATGTCAACGTTATTCTCACTGAGAATATCGATTAAGCCCGGATCGGGAGGAAGGTTAACCATGATTTTGGCACCATCCTCGGCGGTAACGAGAGCCTTGGATCGATCAGCGCTCAGGCTAACGCGCTCAACCTGATTGTTCTCGACTTCCTGAATGAAAGTGCTATATTTCCAAGTTTCCCGCGTTTGAGGTTGTTTATCAAAAAAGGCTGTTGCCAGAGCAATGACAACAATTGCTAAAAGTGCATATAAGCCTGCGTTTCTCCAGCGTTTGTTCACCGGGGTCTATCCTCCTAATGTTGCTCCGAGTCCTGTGGACTCTGGTATCTTTTTTATTATGTTTACCAATCTTAACGTATTTTTCAGCAATCCTGGGGGTGGCGATCGCAAGTTCGGCCTTCGGTGTAAGGTTGTACGGTGATTGTACGGTGAGATTGACTCGTTATCGGTTACGACAGGAGCAACCCCAATGAACACCCACAGATTTTAGATGCTGCTGCGATCGAGACTTTAACGAACTTCCACTTATTAACTAGGTTAAAGCATCATTCTCTGATAGGTTTGTAGGAGAAATGAGAATTCAATCCATTTTCGTTATAACCTATAGTCAAAAAGTTTAATCTGATCTTTAGAGGAACAAAAAAGATGGAGACACTCAAACAAAAATTAGTAGACTTAATCTCCCATCACCAGGTCAAACAACGGGTTTACTCCATTCTTTCTCGGCTTTCTAAAGATTATTATTTGAAGCAAGACTTGGAGAATTATTCACAGACTCAGTTCCTGCCTAAGTCTGGCTTTGACTCCATTACATTTTTAAACTGGTATGCTCATCACTTTAAACCTAAACACTATTTAGAAGTTGGGGTGCGGCGAGGGCGTTCTATGGCTCAGGTTTTGGTAGAATCTCCGCAAACAAAAGCTTATGGATTTGATTTGTGGATTCCCAATTATGCCTCGGTGCCGGAACAAGGAATTTACACGACGAATCCGGGGCCTGAGTTTGTTCTTTCCGAGTTAAATAAAATAGGAGTTAAAAATTATCCAACTTTAATTCAAGGGAATTCTCATCAAACGCTTCCCGCCTTTTTTGCCAATTCTAATAATCCTCAAGAGTTCGATCTGATTTATATAGATGGAGATCATAGTTATCAAGGGGCAAAACTCGATTTAGACATTGCTTTTGCTCACCTGGCTCCGGGTGGAGCTTTGATTTTTGATGATATTTGTCATCCGGCTCATCTTTATTTACAGAACCTTTGGAACGAGTACAAAATCCTATTAAAAGATTACTTTTTTATAGAAGATCTTAGCAAAAATGGGACGGCAATCGCTTGGAAACCTCCCTTTGAGGATTTAAAACAAGTCATTGTCGATGATCGCGGGGATCAAACAGATTTGACCTTCCCTAAAATTATTGTTGATGGGGTCTTTTTTCAAATTACAAAAACAGGAATTTATCAAGTTTGGATATCATTATTTAAAGAATGGGTTAACAGTGGATTTTCTCAACACCTTATCATTTTAGATCGGGCGGGAACGGCTCCAAAAATTCCCGGTATCCAGTCCCGACAGATTCCCGCTTATGACTACAATAAAACTGATGCAGACCGACGAATGCTTCAGCAAATTTGCGATGAAGAAAAAGCCGATTTATTTATCTCAACCTATTATACAACGCCCCTAACAACCCCATCAGTATTCATGGCTTATGACATGATTCCCGAGCGTTTGGGATTAGATCTCAACGATCCGATGTGGCGAGAAAAACATTATGCAATTCGACAGGCTTGTGCTGCAATTTCTATCTCTGAAAATACCGCCCGTGATTTAACCCATTATTTTCCTCAATTTTATTCTGATAAAATTACTGTGGCTCATTGTGGAACGAAACCGATTTTTACTCCAACATCAACGGAAGAAATTCAAAACTTTAAATCAAAATATGGAATTGCAAAACCCTACTTTATTTTAGTTGGGGAACGGGTGGGAGTCGGAGGATATAAAAATACCACATTATTTTTTCAAGCCTTTGCTCAACTTGCAAATAAATTTGACAGAGAAATTATTTGTGTGGGTGGAAGTGCCGAATTAGAACCCGAGTTAAAAGCTTACGTTCCAGGTGGTCAGGTTCATCAATTGCGGCTCAGTGATGAGGAGTTAAAAGTAGCCTATTCCGGTGCGATCGCTTTAGTTTATCCCTCAAAATATGAAGGCTTTGGTATTCCAATTGTTGAGGCGATGGCTTGTGGTTGTCCTGTAATTACTTGTCGAAAGGGTGCGATTCCGGAAGTGGCGGGAACGGCTGCAATTTATGTTAAAGATGATGATATTGAAGAATTGGTTCGAGCTTTAGAGACGGTTCAAAAGTCAGAAATTCGTCAGTCTTTAATCTCGGCAGGTTTAACCCAATCTCAAGGGTTTTCTTGGTCAAAAATGGCAGATATTGTGAGTTCGAGTTTGGTGAAACAAGCTCAAAATTTAAAGCAATCCGATCAAAAGCAAAACGGGAAATGGCAGAACTTTTCCTATTCCAAATCCAGTCATTTTAATCAATTTAGCCGCTTTGGATATTATGCACATCTCAATCCGAATCAGTGCGATCTGAAAGTCTACCAGGATTTATTAATTTATAATTTGATTATAGAACATCTTCCCCCCGGATCTAAACTCTTAGAAATTGGGGGTGGAAATTCTCGGGTCATTCAAGCGTTAAAACAGAATTATGAGTGTTGGAATCTGGATAAATTAGAAGGCGGGGGGAATGGCCCGACTCAAATTGAGGATCGGTTAGGTTATCGTTTGATTAAAGACTATATTGGGAATTTTAACTCGGAACTTCCTTCGCAATATTTTGATTGTGTCTTCAGTATTTCTACTTTAGAACATATTCCCGAAGATGAAAGCGAATATCAAAAAATTTGTGAAGATATAGATAGAGTCTTAAAGCCTGGAGGATGGTCTTTTCATTGCTTTGATATTGTCATCAAACCCCAAGAAGTTTGGACGAATAAATTTTTAACCTATTTATTTAATCAGATTCAAACTTTACAGACTCTGATTCCCTTTGAACAAATGCGCCAGGATTCCGACTTATATGTAATGTCAGAATTGGCTTATAATCGCTACTGGAAACATATAACCAAAAAATCCTATCAAGAATTTGGTCAGCCGGCTTCTTATAATATTTTTTGGCAAAAACAATCCTCACCAAAAACAGCTTATTCTCCAGAAATTCGGGTGCGTCAGTCTCTCCCGAAAATCTCAATTGTGACTCCTTCTCTGAATCAAGCTGAGTTTTTAGAAGCCTGTATTGACTCGGTGTTAAGCCAGAACTACCCGAATTTAGAATACATTATTCTGGATGGGGGAAGTGTAGACGGTTCGGTGGAAATTATCAAAAAATATGAAAAGCATTTAACGTATTGGCAAAGTCAACCCGATGGGGGTCATTATACTGCAATTAATGCGGGATTTAGCCGAACTACAGGGGATATTATGGCTTGGTTAAACTCGGATGACAAATATCATCAAGATGCTTTGTTCAAAGTAGCGGCTGTTTTTACCGAACATCAACAGGTTGAATGGATAACAGGAATTCCGACAGAATGGAACCGACAAGGAGAAGCAATTGAACGGCAAAATTATCAGCTTCCTTGGTCAAGAAAACTTTTATTAGAAAAGCAAAATGTTCGAGATAATCCTCAACTTCAACATTTATGGATTCAACAAGAAAGTACATTCTGGAAAAGAGCGTTATGGGAAAAAGCCGGAGCAAAACTCCAAACCAATCTGCAATATGCGGGAGATTTTGAACTGTGGTTACGTTTTTCTCGCCATGCTCCTTTATACCGAGTTCAAGCCTTAATTGGGGGTTTTCGGGTTTACGATCGTCAACGTTCAAATCTCTACAAACAGCAGTATTTTCAAGAAGTTGAACGGGTGACAACAGCCGAATTACAATTGATTCAGCAGGGATTGTATAAGACTGAAATTCCTACACCCGAAGTGATTCAACTCGATGAAAAAAGCGTTATTGCTCTCAAAGAAGAAGCAAAATCAGCACAGTCATCTGTTTTGAACATTGCTCAAAATATCAAAGAAGAAATAACAATTGTTACCAGTATCGCACCGAACAACTTAGAAAAACAAAAAACGGCGATCGCCAGTTGGAAATCTCTGGGTTTTTCAGTCGTATCGCTCAATACTTCTTCGGAAATTAAACAGCTTCAAACTTTGTATGAGAATGTAACTTTTCATCCCGTTACTCGCGATGCTCAAGCAGAAGTTGGAAAACCCTTAATCTATCTCGATGATATTCTCAATTTTTTCAAGCATCAAAACTCGAAAATTTGTGGAATTGTTAATTCTGATGTACAGCTTAAAACCGATGACAAGTTTTATTCTTGGGTTCTAGAACAGGCTAAAAATGCCGTTGTGTTTGGTTCTCGCATCGAAATTGAGTCTTCTAATGAATTGCAAGGAGAAATTTATGATAAAGGGTTTGATTTCTTTTTCTTTAACCAGCAATTTTTAACCGCATTTCCCAAGACTTCCTTTTGTTTGGGTTTACCTTGGTGGGATTTTTTGATTCCTTTAATTGCTTTACAACAAGGATGGACGTTAAAACGCCTGGTGACACCAATTGCTTATCATGTCAAACATTCGGTGAATTACAGTAATGTAAATTGGCAAAAATATGGTATTTTGTTTGTTGAGTTTTTTAATCGTGAATTATCAAGCCAACTTCGAGAACAGCAGAAAATCAATCCCGTTCAATTGCAAGGAAACTTAATTCAAATTGCCAATCAGTTTCTAGCAGAAGTTCAGCAAAAATCTATCGCTCTAGAATATCAGCCTTTTGTGATCGAATCTGATATTAGTCATAGCAGCCAGCAACACAACCCGTTACCCTCTATAGAACCCCAAAATCTGATAATTGCTGAAAAAAATAATAAAATCTTTCCGAGTATTGAACCTTTAAAGACCGATTTAAAACGACCTTTATTTTCGGTGATGATTCCCACCTTTAATAAAGTGAAGTATTTAGAAGAAATGCTAAAAAGCGTTCTAAATCAAGGTTTTAATTCCGAGGAAATACAGATTGAAGTGATTAATGATTGTCCCGATTCCGCAGTACAAGCCGAACTGGAAGCGATTGTTAATAAAGTGGGAAAAGAGCGAGTTAAATTTTATCGTCATCCCGAACAAAATATTGGTCAAACCGCCATCTTTAACTTGTGTTTACAACGCGCACAAGGGTATTGGATTCATCTGTTACACGATGATGACTTTGTGTTACCGGGATTTTATCAAAGTTTGCGAAGTGGAATTGACCAAGATGCAAATATTGGCGCCGCATTTTGTCGTCACTTTTATGTTGATGAAAACAGCCGTCAACGTTCTCTCTCATTTTTGGAACGAGAAACAGCCGGTTTGTTGGAAAATTGGTTAGAAAAAATTGCAACATCTCAACGAATTCAACCTTCTTCAATTGTCGTTAAACGAACGACCTACGAACGTTTGGGGGGTTTTTGTAAACAAGCGGGTTCGGCTGCGGATTGGGAAATGTGGAAGCGAATAGCAGCTTATTTTCCGCTTTGGTACGAACCTCAAACGCTCGCTTGTTATCGCTTACATTCTACCTCTTGGACATCCCGTTTATTGCAAACGGGAGGGAATATTTTAGATACTTTGAAATCGATTGAAATGTCTCAATCTTATCTTCCCCCTGAAAAAGCAGAAAGTCTCTCCAAGCAAGCGCGAGAACACTATGCTTTTTATGCGTTAAATACGGCTAAACAGATGTTAGGAGTAGAAGACGAAAAAGCGGCGATCGCACAAATTAAAGCCGCGCTAAAATGCAGTCAATCTCAGCAGGTTAAAGAGGCGATTATTCAGTTATTGAGTTCGGACAAATTGGGAGATGAAAATTTAAACTTAAACGAGATTTTAACAGAAGCAACCAGTTTATCAGAACAATATCGTCAAAACTCCAACAACCCAACGGTTATTGAAAACCTGCGAAAAATTCGCCAAACTATAGCACAACTTTGGTTGAACACCTCCTTAAATGAATTGGATAGTGTTTATGCAGAAGATGGCGGAAAAATTCACCAAACTTTACTCAACAGTGGGATGAAAAATGAACCGCTAACCGACACCGAACAGTCAACTGTTAATCAGTGGATAGCCTATCTTTCTAATGGTTTAAATCAACAAAATGCGATTCAACATCTCCTCGCCACGATGTTGTATTGTTATCCCCATCAACTCGCTTCTCAATGGTACAAAAACGCTCCCATTCCGAACTGGTTTGTTAATGATTATTTGACGTTTATGTTAACCTCTCCTCAATTCTTTCAGGAACGGGGAGAAGTTGAACGTTATTATTCTTATCTTCAAGGATGGATTGACTATCTTCATACTCGAATTTTTAGCGATAAAAACTCAAAAAATTGGCAATATATAGCCAATATATTTCTGCGAAGAATGAACGCAATTCCACTCTATTTTAGTTTTAAAAATCTTAAAGAGATCTACATCAAACGAGCAGAAATTCTGGAATTTGCACTCAAAACTCAGGGAAATACACTGGATTATACCTTTCCGAAACGCTCCGAAAACCGAGATAAAATTCGCTTGGGAATTCTGAGCAACCACTTCAACCCGCAAACGGAAACCTATTCTACTTTACCTGTTTTTGAACATCTCGATAAACATCAATTTGAAATTATTCTCTACACTTGTCAGGTGAATAATCATCCTTTAGAAAAATATTGTCAGAGTCGTGCGGATCGCTCTATAAAACTCCCGCAAAAATTAAGCGATCAAGTTCAAACCATTCGAGGGGATGATTTAGATATCCTTTTAATTGGTACAAATGTAACCGCAGTTACTAATTCTATTACCCTGTTAGCGTTACATCGACTCGCAAGAATTCAAGTGACTTCGACTTCTTCCTGTGTCACAACGGGAATGGGAAATATTGATTATTATATCTCGGGAAATTTAACAGAATCTCCCCAAGCACCCCAACAATATCGTGAAAAATTGGCGGTGATTGAAGGAACTGCACACTGCTTTAATTACTACGCGATCGCACCCGAACAACCGACGGTTAACCCCCAACGTTCGGATTTGAAACTCGATGAAAATACGCTGGTTTTTATCTCCGGTGCGAACTTTTATAAAATTGTACCCGAATTGAGAGAAACTTGGGCAAAAATTCTCGCCAAAGTTCCCAATTCTGTTTTAATTCTTTATCCTTTTAACCCCAACTGGACATCGAGTTATGCTCGGATTCCCTTCTTAAATCGCTTAAAAACCGCTTTTGAACAGTATAACGTTCAACCCAGTCGTCTGCTGATTTTAGATACCCAACCCAGTCGAACCGATATTAAACAATATTTGAAATTGGCGGATGTCTATCTCGATTCCTATCCATTTTCCGGGGTAAATTCTTTGGTTGATCCGTTGGAAGTGGGTTTGGTAACTGTGACTCAAGAGGGTGATTCTTTCCGTTCGCGAATGGGTGCTTCTCTGTTGCGATCGCTGGCTTTAGATGATTTAATTGCTGGGAGCGAAGATACTTATATTAACTTGGCGGTTCAGTTAGCTACTAACCCACAACTTAGAGAACAATATCGTCAGAAAATTCAACAAAAAATGCAGTAAAAAACTGTTTAACACTTGGAAACAGCATCAACTCTTTCCGGAAATCCCCCTCAATACTCCGATCGCCAGACGAGACTATTTATCGGAATTAGTTCATTATATTAATCTCTACGCCCTCCATCCCTCTGAACAAGACGTTATCGAACGCTTACGCCAACTTCGTAAAGCCATGGCGGAATATTGGTTAAAAATTTCTCTGGAACAATTAGAGGAAGTTTATAAAGGACATATGGGAAGTGGCTATCAAGTTTTACTGAGTCGGGGAATTCAAAATGAACCTTTAATGGAAGCTGAACGTCAATTTGTCGATGAACTAACCCAAGTCGCTACGGGTTTAAAACATCCGAATTCATTGAATTGTTTGATTGCGGCGATGTTGTATTATGTACCGGGTAAAATGTTGGTTCGGGATGCAGAGAAACGTTTACCGAGTTGGTTAATTCAAGACTATAAAACTGTATTTGAAAATCAACAGGCTTTGCAGAAAGTTGAAAAAACTTTAGCCGCAGCACAGATGAAACCTACACCGGAAACTGTAACCGAAAATATTTCTCATCTGAAAACTCAACAGTTTCAAAATCGCCTACAAGGTTGTCTGAATTTGTATTATATTGATCCGTCAAATCAATCGGTTGTAGAAGAATTACGTCAAATTCGCCGACAACTGGCAGATTTTTGGTTAACTGTAGCAGAAGCGGAGTTAGAAGCAGTTTATCAAAGTTCTATTGGACAATGTTCTCGATTATTTTATAAAAGTGAGTTTCTTCGCGAACCCCTCACCGAAGCAGAACAGCAAATTTACCAACAATTAACCACTGAGTTGAATTCAAGATTAAATACTCAAAAATTTGTGAATTATGTCTTAGCTGTAAGGTTTTATTCTCCTTTAGAACAATTACAAATTCCAGAACTTTCGGCTTTACCTTCCTGGTTAAAAGCGATAAATTAGTCAGAACTGACTGTTAAAATTGAATCTATCTAGATGAAATTTTTTTGAAATTCCAAGAGTTAATTAACTTTGATTTGAGCTAAAGTGAGCTTAAAATTCAACAGTTTAGCTCGACCGAATTTTTGCCCTAATACTTCATAAACTCAGGACTTCCTAAAATCAAAGCTGCTTTAATATCTGGCGAACTTTGATCAATCACTTCTCGGGTATTTGCAGAAAAATTATCACCTAAAGTTTCAATTAACTTTTGAGTATCTACAGGTTTTTTCTCATGGAGTATACCTTTAGAAAGCTGTACCGCTAAACTACTGCGACGAATCATGGTATCTGGATTTAACCAAGCATCCTGAGTATTTTTATAGCCATCGGGTGAAGAACAACCATACAAAGGCATTCCCAACTGTTTTAATAAACCATTCGCAGAGTTAAAATTACTCACCTCACCGACCGCTCGCATGACTGATACAATATAACGATATGGGGTTTTAAATTTCCCTTGATAAACATCTGAATTCCAAAATTCTGAACTGGTAAACAAAGTGTTGAGAACAAGACGAATTTCTCCGTCAGTTTCTAAGAACTTATTCGCCATTTTTTTGACTAAAGATTCAGTCGGATTATCCGCCACAAAAGCTTGCGCTAATTTATAGCTAATATATCGAGCCGTAGAGGGATGACGAGCTAAAATATCTAAAGCTTTCTCACCTTCTTCTATCCCTTTCCCTTCGATTTTTTGACCTAAAAACACTTTGTCCTCAAAATCATGGCGATCGCTTTCAAAGTAAAAACCATCTTCATCTTCTATCCGTTTCGCCGAAGGATGAGGAACTCCCCAACCCGTCAAAATTCGAGCTAAGACAATAATATCGGCTTGAGTATATCCCCCATCAACGCCTAAAGTATGAAGTTCCAACAACTCCCGTGCATAGTTCTCATTTAACCCTTTAAATCTTCCCTTGGCTTTCGGACTTCCGGGGGCTGTATTTTGCCAATTATCCAAATAAATTAACATCGCTGGATGCTTGGCTGTCGCACCCAAAAGCTGGCGAAATTTTCCCAAAACATGAGGTCGAATGGCCTGTTGCTCGTAGGAACTAAAAAACAGCCTAATTTGTCCTCCTTGTAAGCCATTGACGTTAAAGTGATTGTACCAAAAATCGACCATTACTTCTTCAAGCTGTCGGGGACTTTGATAGGCTCGAATCAAACGTCCTTCTTCAGCGTGTTCACGAATTTTTCGTTCAAAATCTCCTCTAATTTTTCTAATTTTTTTAGACTCTAGCTTGAGTTTTTTGGCTTCTTCGATCAAACGCTGCTCTTGCTTATAGAGTTGACCCGGCGTTAACGCAAAAGTATCTAGAGTTTTAATTTTTTGAGTTAAAGCCTCGGGAACTGCAATTGATGTGGGTTTGAGTTGAGATTGAATATAAGCCTCAATTCCCATCTTTTTAACCTGTGGAATCAGTCCGGCGGTAGATCCAAAAGTTAAGCGATTAATGGTATGAAAAACACGAGTATCATTCATCGGTATTTTTAGGGTGAGAACGTTTAGGTATTAGGGTAGATTCAGCCTGGCTTTTAAGATAAACTCATTAATGAAGTGTCATAAAACCTTCTACTTCCATGATATCCAGTGATTTATGGCAAGCCAACCAAGACCTAATCATTGCTTGCCTTGAACATCCCTTTGTCCAGGGTCTTGCTCAGGGAAGTTTGCCGCGAAATTGCTTTGCTTTTTATGTGGGTCAGGATGCCTTTTTTCTCAGAGCCTTTGCTCGCGCCTATAGTATTGCTGCGGCTAAAGCACCGGACTGGGAAGGCTTTCAGCTATTTCATCATCTCGCCAACGGAGTCCTAGAAGAACTACAACTTCATCAAAATTATGCCCAAATGTGGGAAATTAACCTACAAACCACTCAACCCGGAGTCGCGACCCGTCGTTATACCGAATTTTTATTAGCTACCGCTTGGAGTCGAGATATCGGTGCGATCGCAGCGGCGATGACTCCCTGTATGCGATTGTATGCTTTTTTAGGTCAAAAACTTGCTCAACCTCAGATCCCCAACCATCAATACACAGACTGGATTAAAACCTATAGTGGCGATGAATTTGAACAACTCACTCAACAACTTGAAGATCTAACAAATCGCTACAGTGTTGATCAATCCCAAGCTCATACAATCTACCGCTATGCGATGTTATGTGAACAAGAATTTTTTCAGTCGGCTTGGGAACAGAGTCAAACGATTGCCTAATTCAACGTCCTAACTTATTAGGAATCCCTTCACAACCCCCAGGAATTGTTTTTCTTGACTGCTCCCCACACCAAGCACAACAATAGTAACGATTTTCATCAGACAAGCCATCAACCCCCGTAAAATTGGCATTTTCGATCACAACCCCCGTATACTGACCTGTTTCATAGTCCGGCATTTTTGTACGACTGCGAGGAGTTGCGGTTTCTGATGAACCATAAAATAATTTTGTTGCTCTGAGAGTTGCGTGAGAGAGATTGGCTTCATAAAGGATCGCACGGGATAAGTTCGCTCGTACTAAATCACAACCACTGAGATCCGCTTTGACTAAATTCGCCTCTGCTAAATCGGTTCGGCGTAAATCCGTTCCCGCTAAATCTGCACAAGCCAACATTGCACCCAAGTCGATCACCCGAATTCCTTCCAAACGATCTTCGGCATAACTACCATTCCCATCGAGAATTGGCCGACCCAAATGACGATCGCGTTTGAGAGGAGTAATCAGTTTAGCTTGGGAGAGAAACCGTAAAATCTTAGCTTTTCCCTCTGCATTCACACTGCGAATAATTGCCGCCGTTCGTCCCTCCGCGATTACCCGTTCTTG
>CAZNCM010000015.1:15884-32684 GCA_964571155.1 uncultured Lyngbya sp.
TCCAGTAGTCCCTGTTCTCCCAAAGCCAGATCCGAAACCCCTTGAAAGTAAGCATCAATGGTTTGCTGTTGGGTAATCAGGTTTTGTTGAATCGTTAAATCTCTAGAAATCACATATTGACGCCACGCCACATAAACCGCCAAAATCGCAATTAAAATCTGACCTAACGCGCCGATCAGTTCTCCTAACGCACCAATCGCATCCCAGTTAATTACTATATTACGACTGCCAAAATCTTTGTTGGAACCGCTCAACATCAGCAAACCAGCGATCGCCGCTAAAATCCCAAAGCTGGCAATAATTAAGCTTCGCCATACCGGGGGAATTAGCGAAGTCCAAATATTACCCCAACTCGGCCAGATCATCCGCAGGGATGCAAACAAAACCACAAACGCACTGATATATCCCACCCAAATATTATCGAGTGCCAACCCCAGGATCATAATCGCCACCGCAACCAGGGTAACAACAGAGGCTAGAAAGTTGCTGGGAGACTTTACTTCTAGATTTCCGGTTAAGGTGTATTGACTCGCTGGCGCCGAAACCGCTTGTTCAAATTCTTCGCGGGTTGTCGAGATTTGTGCTTCCCCAGTATTGATGATCACTCCATTATTTGCAGGGATTCCATTTAAACGCTCTACATTTCTATCAGATTCTGTAGGATTCGGCGATTGGGAGTTGGGTTGCTCGGTCATAGGTTAGGGGAACTGGGTTTAAATAGCGATTAATTCTAGGATGCAATCCTTATGTCGATTGTACCGAAACTGATCCCAAGCTGACTAGCGTTCGCGATCACAAACGGAGGTGTATGTTAAGCTCGAACTTGAGAGCATAAAATCCCTAATCGGCTGATGGTCTTTAATTGTGACATACATTCCAGGGTCTAGTGCGGATACCAAGCCATAATAAATGTATTAATCAGGGAAAAAGCTTTTGTTCTTTATACCCAATTTGTTTAAATCCTATTTCTGTTTACCCACGACAGGAGGTTGTAGCAATGTCATCTCGTTTGAGACTATTGCTGAGATTTTTAAACGCACGTTTATCTAAACGAATCTCAATCTGGATTTTAGCCTGTATTTTTTTAATTGAGTTAATTATTTTAGTTCCTTCTGTTTATCGCCGAAAACAGGAACTTTTAGAACAGCTTGTCATGGTTTCTTCAGGTAAGGTTGCCTGGATTATTAAAACTTATCCTTATCAATCCGAAGCCGAACTTTTAAAACAATTAATGTATCTCGATCAACTGGATACCAATATTAAGGGAGGGGTCGTTTACAAGCTGCCAGACGGAAAACGCATCGGCGAATTTGGTGAATCCCCTCAACTCTCTTTTTCTCAAGCCAAACTTGGGGAGGATATTTATCTCAACACTCCATCTGGCAATCGCTATGACGTGGCTTGTAATCTCCTCTCTTTAAAAGATGAGTATTTAGTCGTTATTCGCCATGATGCAGATGACATCAAACAAGAAGTTCGTTTGTTTATTGTTAGAATTGCTGGATTAGTTTTAATTATTTCTATTTTTGTCGTGATCGGGACAATGATTGTTTTAGAAAAAATGGTGATTACACCGATTTTAAACCTCAGACTAGATTTAATCGCCGCTGGCAAATCAATTTCCAAAAATCAAAAACCTCCAAAATTTTATTCGGCTTCAACTCAACGTAACGATGAGTTAGGAGATGTGATTTCTGCTTTTATGCAAATGTTTACTCAAATTCATCAAGCCATTACCGAACGTCAACAAGCCGAGGAAGCCTTGCGAGTTGAAAAGGAAAAATCAGAACAGCTTTTACTGAATATTTTACCCCAAACGATTGCCGAACAGCTTAAACAACAACCCGGTTTAATCGCCGATCGCTTTGAACAAGCCACGATTTTATTTGCGGATATTACTGATTTTACCGGACTGGCCTCTCAAATTTCTCCGACAGAATTGGTCAGTTTACTCAATCAAATTTTTTCCAGTTTTGATCGTTTGGCGGAACGACACGGTTTAGAGAAAATCAAAACCATCGGAGATGCTTACATGGTTGTCGGAGGACTACCCAAACCCAGAATAGATCATGCTGAAGCGATCGCAGATATGGCCTTGGATATGCAGCAAGAAATTTATCAATTTAAACGAGAAGATAATAAAATTCTCAATATCCGGATCGGGATTAATACAGGGCCAGTGGTTGCAGGTGTGATTGGGTTGAAGAAGTTTTCCTATGATCTTTGGGGGGATGCAGTTAATATTGCTAGCCGGATGGAATCTCACGGGAAAATCGGTGAAATCCAGGTCAGCAGCAGCACCTATGAATTATTAAAGCATAAATATGTCTTAGAAAAACGCGGTATCGTTCAAGTCAAGGGTCGGGGTGAAATGATCACCTATTGGCTGAAAAGTCGTCAACCGACTGCTGTAGAGTCTCAAGTCTTGACTTAATTTATTTTTAGTCTAGAGAGAATATTTGCAATTTAAAATCAAGGGAGTTTGATAACGGGATAGAGGAGGTTAATTCAGCCTATCTTTTCTTTTTAAAAATAAAATTAAATAACTATTCAAAAGGAAAAATAGAAAGTTTAATTTTGATTTGAGGCTTGTTTTTAGGATAACATTTTAAGTTTTTTCGATCAGTGCAAACAGATACGGATTCAAAGTGGAAGAAGCTATAAAGTAATAATTAAAGCCAAGCAAGTACAGTATATACTAGGAGGTTTTGGATGAAGAAGCTTATTGGAATCATCACTGTTGCTTTCGTCGGACTAAACGTAGGTCTACCTGCTCAAGCCATCGGTACCACAGGACAAGACATCGTTTGTGGCTACAAGTATAAAGTAGGTGACAGTGGCTGGAAAAACGGCAGCATCGGCGGCACAACTCGTCAAAATGCTCGCCTCAGCCGTACTCAAATTCTCTCTGGTCTAGAAAGTGAAGCTGCTGACTCTGGAGAAAGCTTCGATGTAACATACTTGGGATGCCGCGACCCCTATGGTCATAACTAAATTGGGGAAAATCATCCAGTTTTTAGGCACAACCCAACACCAATATTGTCTGGGATGTCAACCTGAGCATATTCAGCTCAATAGTCCCCTAGCAACGAATATTTCGCCTGAATAAAGGCTTCTGCTGATTTGCGATCGCATATCTCTTTATCTATTGTTGCAACCAATAGGTCATCAAGCATCTGCTTAAACTGAGGACTCGGCTTATACCCTAGTTCTTTCAAATCATTACCATTGAGTAACGGTTTGATATTCCACCACTGGGTTAAATATTGCCAAATTCGACGTCGAACCCATCGCGGACTTTGCACTGCGATTAGGATTAACATTGGCAAATCATAAGGCACTAACAGTCGATAAAATTGGCTGGCTAATTGGCATTCTGGCATTAATTTCACCACCTCGGCTAAAGCCGAATCTAACTGTTGAAGTCGTTCAATGCTGTCTAGAGAAAATTGTAACGTTTCGGCCACATCGCCCCGATATTCGGACGCTAAATGAGCAATTAACACCTCTAGCCGCATTTGCCAATGGGTTAAAGTTTTTTCCGGATCAAAACGAATTAAACCCCGATCTACTAATCGAATTTGTCGCCACAACTCCTGATTCAATTCTAAAGTCGGGTGAATACAACGCAACGCTTTTAATTCTCCCAAAAGTTGTAAAGCAGGTTTCCAGTAAGGTGCTTGTAAAATATATTTTAACTCACTTTTCAGCCGAGTTTCCAGCGCCGGAACCCGTTGGCGAGTCGAGTAATTTTCCGATTGGACTTTCTCATAAATCCCGCTATTAATCGCATACTGAATATAATCTTTCGTTTGAAACTCAAGTTCAAATCCCAACCGCACCGCAAACCGCACCGCTCGATAAATGCGCGTCGGATCTTCAATAAAACTATTGGCGTGTAAAACACGAATTTGGCGATTTTGTAAATCATTCATTCCGCCAAAAAAGTCTAATAATTCTCCTTTATAGGGTTCACTCAGACGCAACGCCAAAGCATTAATGGTAAAATCTCGTCGGTACAAATCTTGACGAATTGAACTCGCTTCAACTTCCGGGTTGGCTGCGGGATAGGGATAAAATTCCGTTCTCGCCGTTGCAATATCAATCCACAATGAATCTAAAACCGGGTCATTATGCCACAATAAAGCCGCAGTTTGAAACTGTCCGTGAACATCCAAACGAGCATTAGAATAAGTTTTTTGTAACGCGGAAGCCAATTCAACTGCGGGGGGATTTTGATCGTTTTGTTGATTATTATTTGCATTTTCATAACTTTGATGACAGCCATCAACCACCAAATCAATATCCGTCAATAACAGCGTTTTTTCCGGGTCAGCTAATAACAAATCCCGCACCGCTCCCCCGACTAAATAAAGTTGCCAACCCCGTTGTTGGGTGAGTTCCGCCAGTCGGTTCAAAAGTTCTAATAAAGGCGGCGCTAAACGCCGTTCAAGTAGCTCTTGAATCGAATCACAAGTTGAACCAGGAATGCAGCCTTTACCTGCTTTTTTCTGGGGTCGTTGTTGTTGGTGAAGCAATCTTAAAACATCGGTTCGGGTGACAATTCCGACCAAATTATTCCCCTCTAAAACGGGTAAACGTCCGATATCGTATGTGACCATTAAAGACTCAATTTCCGGTAACGTTGTATCGGGTTTAATCGTCTTTAATTGCGGCGTCATGTACCCTTTAACCGGAGCGTGACTAAAGCCGTGATGCAGCGCAATATCAAGGTCGCGTCTGGAAATAATTCCCACTAATTGATCTTGTTCATCAACTACCGATAAACCCGAATGACCGTAGCGCAATAAAATCCGGTGTGCTTCTGCAATTGTTGTCTCTGGGCGAATGGTTCTAACCGGAGAAGACATCAACTCTTTAGCCGTTGGAGGGTGGGGAATTTGTGCTTTGAATTCTTCGATAATTTCGGTTAATTTTTCTTGGGGATTTGTATCTTTAATCACCACAGAAGCGGCTTGATCGTGACCTCCACCGCCAAAAGGTTTAAACAATTGATTCAGGCTGGTTTGTTCGATGCGAGAACGTCCGATAATTGTTAAACATTCGGTTTCTTTGTTCTTCTTCTGCTGACAATTTCCGAGCAATAACGCATCACTTTCGGTAATTTCAATTAATTGAGAAGCCAAACTCGATAAACCCGGAACATAATCTTCTGTTTCGAGTAACACCCAAGCCACCTGATAACCGCGAACCGTGACTTGATTTAACTGTTCTAAAGCAACCGTTAATAAATCTTGTAATTGCGTAGAAAATCCCGGTTCAATATATTCGGCGATCACCTGCAACCTCGCGCCATTTTCCATCAACCACGCCAACGCTAAGGCATCTCTGGGCGTGCTTCCTTCAAAGGTTAACGAACCCGTATCCACATGAATTCCCAACGCCATGACCGTTGCTTCTGCTGCGGTTAACAGCCATTTTGTGTCTTCGGTTTGGCGGTTTTGTTTGGCATCTTTTAGCTTTTCAACCACCAAAGTTGTAGTTGAACCAACCAATTCGATTTGAGTGGTCGTTGCGGGAATATTTAACTCACTATCGGGATGATGATCGCAGACGGTTATTTCGTATAAATTCGGTAAATCAAACCATTCCGATGCTTTTCCCAAACGTTCGCGGTTTTGAGTATCAACAACAGTCAAATAGCGAATCTTTTCGGGGTTAACAGAACGCCGTTCAATTAGGGGAAATTCATCCCGATGTAAGGCTAAAAAATCTCGCACGGCTGGATGAGAACCGCCAGTTAAAACGATTTTACTACCCGGATACAAACGTGACAGTCCAACAGCGGCGCCCAAAGCATCAAAATCTGCGGTAGTGTGACATAAAATTAGGTGCATAGGAATAGAAAAAATGACGTTAGTCAGGTGTAACTTTATCTATTTTAGTCCTTTTTGAATCAAATTATAACTACCCTAAGACATGATATAATTAGAAACATCTCCTAATCTTAACCTTAAATAGTGTATGCACGAAGCTTTTATCGATCTAGATGAACTGATAGTACGATGCAGAGATAAAGTATCTAGAAAGTTTATCCAAGAGGCAGTTGCTTGTTATCGTGCTGGCGCATTCCGTTCTTGTATTGTCGCAACGTGGAATGCAGTAGTTTTCGATTTCTTGCACAAGTTGAGAGAGTTAGAACTTTTTGGAGATAAAGAAGCTGCGAAACGACTAGAAGAATTTGATAAGTTGAGAAATTCAGAAGACTATAAAGCTCTGTGGAAATTTGAGTCTGATATTCCTGAGATTGCACTCACGAAATTTGAACTAATTTCAACTGTAGAAAAATCAGATATTGAAAGGCTATTTGAAGATCGAAGCCGATGCGCTCATCCTTCCATGACTTCTTTAGAGGAGCCATTTGAAGCAACTGCCGAGCTAGCACGCTATCATTTAAGAAGTGCAGTAACACACCTTTTAGAGCGTCCACCCGTTCAAGGACGTGCTGCACAATTAAGAATTTTTGAAGACATTAAATCTGAATACTTTCCTACAGATCCAGAATTAGCAATAAAGCATTTTGAAAAAAGTCCCTTAACTCGGGCGAGATTTGTTTTAGTTAAAGATATTGTTCTTGGTTTAACGACAGATTTATTAATAGAAGATCGTCCAGAAGATGAGAGATCACGTCAGTTTTCAGCACTGAATGCTGTATCGATGATGTATCATAAAGAAACAAGAGATATATTGAATGATAAGTTATCCGACATTATTATCAATAAAGTTACGGATGATAATTGGGATAAGGTTATCATTTATCTCGGAAGTATTTCCGCTTGGGATCATCTTAGTGAACCTTGTAGATTGAAAGCGGAAGCTTATATTGATCGGCTTCAACTCTTTAAAAAATCTCAAGGCTCTTACAAGCAAAAACTTTCACAAGAAGCAATCTCTATATTAACAAGAGCATCTCATCTTGGTTTTTTCAGAGAATCTATAGCTGCAAAACTTAAAAAATCTTTCTACTTTTTGGACGATTTACTCTCATTAAAATCAACTTGTAAAGATGACATATTTAAAGAAAAAATACTGGTTCCTGTTTTGCAAGAGTTGTCACCCCACGCTACTTTAAATCAATTGCTTTCCATGAGATCTGAGGCTTTACTGAAATCGGATGAAACGATTCAAGACTATATAAAAGAGAAAATAAAAACTACCTCATTGACAAAATTGACATCGATATTATCTAAGTATCAAGAAGATAATTGGCTTGTGAATTTAATTGAGCCTGACTTAGAGGATAAGATTGCTACTGAAAGTTTAGAAGATTTACTTAGAGCAAAATCTGAATATATATCAATCAACGAACCCAAAGATGCAATACTTGCTCTTTTTGATAAGTTTATCGATCAAAGATTTGAAGAAGCAAAAGAAGAATTGTCATTAAAGGAAACAGTTGATTTAATAAAAGAATACGAGCGAGATGAAATTTTTATCAATTTGACTGAGCCTTTCGTAGAGAATAAAATTTCTAATACTAGCCTAAAGGATTTACTAGCGGCAAAACCCATATATAAAGAGATAGCAGAACCCAAGAGCAAGATGCTTGAGTTACTTGATGACTCTATTAGGAAGCAAGTTAAAGCCGCAGATTTTGATAATTTAATCAATGATCTAGATGAATTTTCAGTGGATGAAATTCCAGATGAAATAATTCAACCAATCTTGAAAAAAAATATCTTAGCAATGATTGATAAGTTTGTAAATTCGGGCAAGTATTACTCTGCCGAAAGAAATACTAAACTGCTAGTTAAAATTGCTGAATATTTAACTTCAAGCCAATGGGAAAATATTTTAGAGGCTTATTTCCAAAACGATCAAATTTATGGATCTGATTGCCCTTGCGAATTTCAATCATTATTTAAGAAGTCTTTAGAACTTAATAATAATTCTGTACAACCTTATTGGCTTACTTTTCGGAAGAAGCTTAATAAGTTCAACGATAAAGATAACAATAGTCTGAAGCGCCTAATTGATTCCTATCTAGAAAGTTAAATGACTACTACCACAATCAATCCAACTTGTCGGTAAAAAGCGATAATAGATATGTGCCATTTTCATTGTTAAAGTGTAATAGCTATGACTGAGTTACTTGAACGTGCGATCGCTAAGTTAAGAACCCTATCCACCAGCGAACAAGATGCGATGGCTTCGATGATTCTCGAAGAACTAGAAGACGAGCAACGTTGGGATGAAGCATTTTCCCGTTCTCCCGATACTCTTGCTAAACTTGCGGCGGAGGCGATGAATGAGTATCGTTCAGGTAAAACCCAAGAACTTGATCCAGAAACATTGTGAAATCACGCACGACAGCCCAATTCCGCAAATTATTTGCTGATTTACCAGAACAAGTTCAAGAGCAGACTCGGGCGGCTTATCGCCAGTTCAAAGAAAACCCAAATCATCCAAGTTTGCGTTTCAAAAAAGTGCATCCAGAGTTACCAATTTACTCTGCCCGAGTTAGCAAAAACTATCGAGCAGTGGGTCAGTTGGATGAAGGCACTATCATCTGGTTTTGGATTGGTTCACATTCTGAATATGACAGACTGATCGGACAGTTATAGACAAGTTTCTAGAGATTTTAATCTCCGTTTAATAACAAAAGTCATCGCGCATAGGAGTAAATTTTATTGATTCTATAATCAGTTGAAACTGACTTCAATATTAAGACCTGAGAAACCAGGTTTCTTGGTTGATAAACCCGGTTTCTGATATTTTTATTTAGTTCCTAAATGTTGAGATAATAATTCCTCACAAACCTCAACGGGAATTCCCGACAAACGACTTAATTCTTCGGCATCGGGTACACCACCGGGAAGACGAGTAACTTCCCAATTTCTCCCATTATTAATTAACGCCACCATTCCCCCCGCTTCTCCCATCACCCAAGTTGCTAAGCCAAATAAACCTTCTAGAGTTACTTTGGTCACTTCAGGCGTCGGAAGTCCCGGTTGTTGTACCGCTTCTATAACCGCAGTTTCAAGGGGACTCGGTAAACTTTGAGCGAAAGTTTTAGGAATTTCTGATAAATTGATTGATACAATTATCGGAAAAATGATAAGCGATCGCCAGAAAGTATTACAATAATTTTGACTCATTTTCTTAAATTCCTTAAATTATCAAAAATTAATGACTTCCTTCTGTTCGTAGGAGAGAGGTTGAGGTGAATATACAAAACTAAATGCTTACTGACGAATTGGAATCTCTATAGAAAACTCTGTTCCCTCTCCGACAACAGAATGACATTTGAGTTCACCTTTATGCTGTTCTGTAACGACTTGATAACTAATTGATAACCCCAAACCTGTTCCTTTTCCCAGTGATTTCGTAGTGAAGAAAGAATCAAAAATACGATTTTTAACCATTTCAGACATCCCAATTCCATTATCAATAATACGGATGAGAACCCGATTATTAATAATCAGTTCTGTAGAAATCCGAATCATTCCGGAATCAACCTTTTGTTCTTGAATATATTTTTGCTTATTTCTGTCTCTAATCGCATCAATAGCATTACTTAAAAGATTCATAAACACCTGATTTAGTTGTCCGGGATAACACTCAATCATCGGTAAATTTCCATATTCTTTTATCACCTTAATCTCAGTTAGATCTCCATTTGCTTTCAAACGGTGTTGTAAAATCATCAATGTACTATCAATCCCATCGTGAATATTCACAGCTTGAACTTCGGATTGATCAAGACGAGAGAAATTTTGAAGTGAGCGCACAATCTGACGAATTCGATCTACACCCATTTTCATCGAATCGATAACTTTTGGTAAATCCTCGGCGACAAAATCAAGATCCACATCTTCAGCATATTCGACCATTTCTGGAGCGGTTTGATCGCTGTTTTTTTGATATAAAGAAAACAAAGTTAACAAATTCTCTGCATATTCAGAAATTGGTGAAAGATTAGCATAAATAAAGTTAACAGGGTTATTGATTTCATGGGCGACGCCTGCAACCAGTTGTCCCAAGCTGGACATTTTTTCAGTTTGAATGAGTTGAGTTTGGGTTTTTTGTAACTGATGTAATGTTTGGGTTAACTTTTCAGTTTGATTTTGGGTTCTATTTAATAGATTAGCTTGCTGAATCGCCACTCCAAGTTGAGCAGCAACCTGAGAGAAAAAGCTCACTTCTGGTGGTTGCCAATGTCTGGTCGTTGAATGTTGATAAGCGACTAATAAACCCCAGAGTTTTCGCCCCATAAAAATCGGAGTAATTAAGTAAGCTTTAACCTGAATTTTCTCCAATATTTCGAGATAACACGGGGAATGTTGAACTTTATAAATATCAGTAACTGACAGGGTTTTTCCTTCTTTAAAACGTCCCCCTTGTGTTTCTTGTAAACAAGCATCTCCCCAACTTGTTAGTCCTAAACTGACTAGACTTTTCCACTGAGGAAGCACAAATTCATAATCATGAATAAACTCCCCACTCCAGTCTTCATTAAAGCGATAAACAACCACCCGATCTGCTTGTAAGACACGTCCTGTTTCTTGAGTTGTGGTTTGAAAAATTTTCTGAATATTGAGAGAATCACGCATTTTTGCGACGACATCAAACAAAACCTGTTGTTGTTTTACCGTTCGTTGACTATCGAGGGCTGCTTGTCTGAGTTTTAGGGCTTGTTTACGAGTTTGAATTAAGAGTTGAGCTTGCTGAATAGCCACTCCTAATTGAGTCGCCACTTGAGAAATAAACTGAACCTCTGAAGTTTCCCATTTCCGAGAACAAGTATGTTGATAAACAGCTAAAATTCCCCACAACTTTTGTCCGACAAAAATCGGTGCTGTCACAAATGCTTGGATCTGAAATTGATGCAGAATATCCAGATGACAATTGGTTAATCCTGCTTGTTCAACATCATTAACAACAAACGTTTCACCATTGCGATAACGTCCCCCTTGAGTTTCTTGTAAATAGGTATCATCCCAAACCGTATTGACCCCTATTTCTAGGTTAGAGTATTGGGAATCAACAAACTCATAATCTCCAACAAATTCACCACCCCAATCACTATTAAAGCGATAAACTGACACTCGTTCTGATTTTAGAAATTTACATAATTCTTTAGTTGTTGTGCGGAAAATCGTCTCTAAATTGAGTGAGTTTCGCATCTTTGTCACCACATCAAACAACACGCGCTGTTGTTCTGTTGATTTACGAAGGTTATCGGCTGTTTCTTCAAATTTCAAGGTTCGTTCCTGAACCTTTATTTCTAAGCTAGCATTTAGAGCTTGCATCTGTTGACGCATTTGATATTGATAAATGGCTGAGGAAAACTGATCTCCGAGTGATCGCGCTAATTCCAGTTCATTTTCTGTCCATTTCAGCTTTTCTCTTTGTTTTTGATCGCGCCAGACTTCAAACGAAATCTGCGGATAAAGCTGTCTTTTGTCGTCTTCAACTCGTCCCGCCCACAACTTTTCTGTTTCCAATTTATCTCTAAAAATACTGAGGTATCCCAATAATTCTTGTCGATAATGAAGTGGAATCATTAATAAACTGCGGATTTTTGTCGGATAAAACGCAGATTGTAAGTTGCGAAGTTTGTCCTCTTTAAATAGATCTGAAATTGCCCAAATCTCATATTTTTCTGATTGATAATTATCTGACCAAACATGATATTGTTCCATCAACGGATAGAGAGCATTTTTATCAATCTGAGGCTGTTCCCCTTGTATATAAATCTGTACATTCTGACTTTTTAGACAATCTTTAAAGCTTTTAATCCTGTCATCTTTGAGATTAAAAGGATTGGCTTTAATACACAGTCGTCCGCCTGAACCCGCCAACGTGGTAACGATTTCTTCTAAGGCTGGTTGTAACTCAATACTCGAACTGGAATGAAGAAAGCTATTAATTCGATTAATACAAGTTTGTAAGTTCGCTCTTTCTTCAGCTTGAGTTAATAATTCTGCATGAGCGATCGCCACCGAAAGCTGATCAACAACACTTTGTAATAATCGTAATTCCTGATTGGGAATCGTTCGAGATTCACTATGATGAGAAACAAGCAATCCCCAAAGATGATCTTGATTCATAATCGGAACAGAAACCGAAGATTTCACCCCCATAGCGGTTAGATATTCCAAATGACAAGGATCTAGGGGACGATAGCGAATATCTTCACCGTGAGTTGTCCCATCATCAAGTTCTTGAAAGTGACTATGACCAATTTCCTGAGTTTCGGTATTGATCACAGAACGAACTCGTGATTTGATATATAACTCTCGGGCTTCTGGTGGAATATCTCCGGCTGGAAAATTCAACCCCAAAAGTGAGGGTAAACGGTTTTCAAAAATCGATTCAGCTACAACTTGACCGCTCGCATCGGGATGAAACTTATAAATTTTGACGCGATCTGTTCCTAATAATAAACGAACTTCTGTGGCTGTTGCGGCTAAAATCTCGGTCAGTTCTAGTGATTGTCGAATGCGATTGGTAATTCGATGCAATACACTATCGTACTCTAAGTTAACTTTTAGTCTCTGTGGTTTTGAAATTTCCACGCCAAACCTCTCAAATTTCTATTAATACTAAATTTAGACATTACCCGAATATGATGAACCCCATCGTATTTGATCAATTGCAAAATTGATTGTTCAAGTGGCTGATCCTGTTTACAAAGCTATCAATCTGTGTGTATCTGTACTCTACAAATCCATCAATTCAGGCAAAAAATAAGATGTAGAAAAGTTAAGATGCAAAAACCTGGAAGTTCATATCATCGATTTTAACGTTTCTGGTTCTGACTTGAACAGCGTGAACCCGGTAATCCTCTCGATACAATTGTCTAAAAAGTTGCAAATCTTATTGCGGAAGATGCTCATCGCAGGCATTGTCGATTCTACGAGGGTGTACCGATGAATAAACATCCCAACTCCCAAGTTTTGATAAGATAATCAAACTACAATCGATCAACTGTCGAGCTACGAAACGTGAATGTTTTAGTTGTTGGAAATGGGGGCCGTGAACACGCCCTTGCCTGGACATTACTGCGATCGCCTAATGTTCAACACGTGATCTGCACCCCAGGAAATGGAGGAACCGCTACTCTCAAAGGCTGTCAGAATCATCCGATTGCTGTCGATGACTTTGAGGGAATCAAACGTATTGCTCAAAAGTATAACGTTTCTCTCGTCGTTGTTGGCCCAGAAGTGCCACTTGCATTGGGGATTACCGATTATTTACAACAAGATAATATTCCGGTATTTGGCCCAAACCAAGCCGGGGCGCAACTTGAAGCCAGTAAAGCTTGGGCAAAAAACCTCATGCAGCAGGCCAAGATTCCCACCGCCCAAACCGCAGTGTTTACCGATGCAGAGACAGCCAAAGCCTATGTCAAAACCGCACCAATTGTCATTAAAGCTGATGGTTTAGCGGCCGGAAAAGGGGTAACGGTGGCTGATACTGTAGAAATCGCCCATGCTGCCATTGATACGATTTTTGCAGGCGTATTTGGCCAGGAAAATCAGACGGTGGTTGTCGAAGAATATTTAACGGGTCAAGAAGTCTCTGTACTCGCCCTCACAGACGGTCAAACCATTCGCTCATTAATTCCCGCCCAAGATCATAAAGCCATTGGTGAAGGCGATACAGGCCCAAACACAGGGGGAATGGGAGCTTATGCTCCGACCCCCATTTTGACATATTCCTTACAAGAACGGATTCAAACTGAAGTTCTTGAACCCACGCTGGCGACATTGCAACAGTGGGGAATTGACTATCGAGGTGTGATTTATGCCGGGTTAATGATTACCCCCGAGGGAGAACCCAAAGTTTTAGAATTTAACTGTCGGTTTGGTGATCCCGAAACCCAAGCGGTTCTGGCGTTGTTAGATACTCCGCTTGATGAACTCATACTGGCCTGTTGTCAACAACGGTTAGCTCAATTTCCGCCCCTATCCTGGAAACCTGGAGTCGCCGTCTGTGTCGTTTTGGCCTCTGGTGGCTATCCCGGATCTTATCAAAAAGGTTACGCTATTACTGGACTAGAACAGGCAGCAGCCAAAGGGGCAACGGTCTTTCACGCCGGAACGAAACTGCAAGGGGAGCAAGTAATTACCGATGGGGGGCGAGTATTGGGAGTGACCGCAGTGGGTTCGACTTTTGAACAAGCCATCACAAATTCCTATGAAGCGTTAGACTGTATCCAGTTTGAACAGATGTATTGTCGGCGCGATATTGGCTTTCGGATAGCTTCGCTTTAGCAGAGATCTCACCCCATTATTCGTCATTGATTAGGAGTTCTAAAAATAGAGAATTTGCCTGTTTAACAAAACTTAACTTAGAATCAGCAGTAGGCATGATAGTGAATAGTTCGGTAAACTAACCCTATGGTTCATGACTTCATCCCAACTGCAAAAATCTCGTATCTCAAACCGTCGGGAGATGATCGCAATTCTAAAAAAAATTGGTGAAATTATCACAAACTGGTGGTCGGAGTTTACCCTCCAGACCCGGTTAATGGCCGGAGCAACTCTGGTTGTTTCCTTATTGATGAGTGGTTTAACCTTCTGGGCGGTTAATGCCATTCAAGAAGATGCACGTCTCAATGATACCCGCTATGGTCGAGATTTAGGCTTACTGTTAGCCGCAAATGTTGCTCCCTTAATTGCTGAGGACAAGCGCGATGAAGTCGCCCGTTTTTCTCGACAATTTTATACCAGTACCTCCAGTGTCCGGTATATGTTGTATGCTGACCCCGATGGAGAGATCTTTCTCGGTTTACCGTTTTCAGATTCAGCCGTTCAGAATTCTCTCACGCTCAGACGGCGGATGCAACTCCCGGATAATTTTGTCACCAGTGTCAAAGCGGGAGATTTTACGACAATTCCGATGGTACGCCAACACATGACCCCTGCTGGACAGGTGACAGATGTGTTTGTTCCCTTGATGGATGAAGGACAATATTGGGGAATTTTAGCGATTGGAATTAATCCAAATCCCACCGTTGTTGTCTCCTCGAATTTAACCCGAGATGTCACTTTAGCTGTATTTGTGTCAATCTGGGTGATGGTGATTTTAGGAGCGGTTTTTAATGCGTTAACCATTACTCAACCGATTAAAGAACTCTTAAGAGGAGTTCAAAATATTACCGCCGGAAATTTTCATCAACGAGTTGATTTACCCTTTGGTGGAGAACTCGGAGAATTAATCATTAGCTTTAATAAAATGGCGGAACGACTCGAAAGCTATGAAGCTCAAAATATTGAGGAGTTAACCGCCGAAAAAGCCAAGCTAGAAACCCTGGTTCTAACGATTGCAGATGGAGCAATCTTATTAGATGCTCAGTTAAATTTAATCTTAGTGAATCCCACCGCTCGACGTCTATTTAACTGGGATGGAAAAAGCGTTATTGGGGAAAATGCGATCAATCATTTCCCTTTACCGTTATTGCAAGAAATCTCTCAACCCTTACAACAAATCGCCAGTGGAAATCAAGAAGGGGGAGAATTTCGTTGTTCTTTAAGCGAACCCACAAATCGCACTTTAAGAATTCTCCTCAATACAGTTTTATTACACAAAGCGCCAGGATTAGATCCCCTTTGTGGAACTTGTTTTAGCCATACAAATGAGACGTGTAATTCTCCCGAACATCCCCAGGCTAATGAAAGTAGTTTGTATCAACACCACGATCATTTAAAACTCGAAGATCAATATCGGGACAGTCTGAAAGGAATTGCGATGACTATTCAGGATATTACCCGAGAAGTTGAATTAAACGAAGCCAAAAGTTATTTTATTAGTAACGTCTCCCACGAACTGAGAACCCCACTTTTTAATATTAAATCCTTTATTGAAACCCTCCATGATTATGGTGAGGATTTAACCGAAGCTGAACGACGAGAATTTTTAGAAACCGCTAATTATGAAACGGATCGTTTAACTCGTTTAGTCAATGATGTATTAGATTTATCCCGGTTAGAATCTTGTCGAGTTTATCACTTTGAAGGGATCGATATTGCTCAACCGATTGAACAAACTTTACGCACCTACCAACTCAACGCCAAAGACAAAGGAATAGAGTTGAGTCAGGAGGTTGAACCCGACTACAAGTCTTTGCAAATTTAGTGGGGAATTCCCTCAAATTTACACAAGCTGGAGGACGGGTGATTATTCGCGCCTATCTTTTAGAGGATGATAAATCCAAATTTGTCAGCAAAGAAGCTGAAGAAATTGAAAAAGGTGGTTGGATTATTTCCCCACCTCCCCCTCGTCCGTTAGATGACAAAATTGGGTTAGAAATTCCTTCTTCTCCTCAATATGTACGAATCGAAGTTTCTGATACGGGAAGCGGAATTGCAGCCGAAGATCAAGAAGCTGTATTTAGTCGGTTTTACCGAGTTGAAAATCGAGTTCATACTTTAGAAGGAACTGGGCTAGGATTATCTATTGTTCGCAATATTATGGAAAAACATCACAGTCAAATTCACTTAATTAGTGAGTTGGGAATTGGCACCACATTTTGGTTTGATTTAGCCGTCTACCAAGATTTTCAAGATTTTCAGGCTCACACAAAAGAGATAGAATATATCAATAAGTCTTTACCGAGCAACAATAACTAAAGGAAGCCGATCATCTTGTATTTCATCTTACCTTTTTTGTTTTTTTTAAAGAGCGATCAGAAGATGGCTAATCTCCTTGATCGCCCTGTAAATCTGCTAAAATGGCGAGTCTAATGATGATTGCGGTGCGGTATTTACGGGAAAGTGTGTGCGAACGGCATTGCTTTTTTGTATGGGCATTAACCACTTACCAAACTGA
>CAZNCM010000015.1:32694-35280 GCA_964571155.1 uncultured Lyngbya sp.
CGGGAATAACCAACAACGTTAACGCCGTAGACGTAACTAAACCGCCCAAAACCACAATCGCCAACGGTTGTAAAATCTCATTTCCGGCGCCGGTGGCGATCGCTAAAGGTAACATTCCCAAAGCGGAAGTTAAAGCCGTCATTAAAATAGCGTTCACCCGTTCCAAAGAACCGCTAACAATCACATCTTTAAGAAACATTCCCCGGGCGAACTTTTTGTTATAGTTATCCACCAACAACAAACCGTTGCGAACCGCCACCCCAAACAGCGTAATAAAACCGATCAGAGAAGCAACAGAAATCACACCACCCGTCAACGCTATCGAAACAATACCGCCAACCAACGCCAGCGGTAAATTAATCATAATCGCAATTGTCGCCGGAAGCGATTTAACAGAAAAGAACATCAACACCGCAATCACAAACGCCGCCAAAATGCTAAAAATTAGCAAGTTATTGGTCGCATTTTGTTCGGCTTCAAACTGGCCGCCGTACTGAATAAAATAACCCTTCGGCAGTTGAACATTCTGTTTAATTGTGGCTTGAATATCGCCAACCACGCTCCCCAAATCCCGCTCGGAAACGTTCGCCGAAACCACAATTAACCGGGAAACATCCTCACGATTTACAACATTTGCCCCCGTGCCATATTCAACCTCGGCAACCTCGCTCAGAGGAATAATTTGACCCGTCGGAGTCGAAATTGGAACCCCACGAATGGCATCCAAACTATTACGAGCATCCTCGGTTAACGAAACAGAAATATCGATCAGTTGCTGGTTTTCTGGAACTTGCGAAACCACCCGACCGTTAAGCGCCGTTTCCACAATCTCCGATAATTGTTCCATCGTCAATCCATAAATTGCTGCGGATCGGCGATTGTATTTAATTTGCACCTGGCGGATGGGTAATTGCGGTTCTAGCTGCAAATCTACAACCCCAGAAATTGGCTTTATCGCATCTCGAACCCGTTCGCCAATTGCGCGGAGTTCGGCCAAATCCGGCCCAAAAATTTTCACCGCGATCGCGCTTCTCACCCCCGATAAAACCTCGTCCATGCGGTGAGAAATAAACCCGCCAATATTGGGGGCAACCCCCGGTAATTTTAAAAACGTTTCCCGCAGTTTCTTAACGCTTTCTTCGCGATTTTTGAGCGCAATATCGCTCAGTTCCACATCGACGTGAGCCATATTTACCCCCGCCCCATCCGCATCGCCGGGAGTTCGCCCCGCCCGCACCTGCACCCACTCATAGAGGGGGTTGTCTTGAAGGGAGTTGGCCAACGATTTCTCTTGAAATTCGGGCAAAAATACCCGCCCCAAAGACGGAACGATCGCGCAAGTTCCAACCAACGCGGCGAGCGCCATTGCTAATATAATTTGAGGCGATCGTAGCGACACATTCAACAGAGGACGATACAAACGTTCCGCCCAACGGGAAATAAACGTGCCTTCTTGGGGCAAAGTTTGGTTAGCCAATAAAATCGCACAAAGCGCCGGTGAAAGCGTCATCGCCACCAACGTAGACGCGCAGATCGACAGCAAATAAGCCAACCCCATCGGCGCAAAAATTCGCCCTTCCACACCCGTTAAACTAAAAATCGGGGCGAAAACCACAACAATAATTACCGTCGAAAAAATCACCGCCAAACGCACTTCTACAGAGGTATCATAAACCACCTGAAAAGGATGTTTTGGATTGCCCTCAGCCTGATTGGTTCGCAGTCCCCGATAACAGTTTTCCATGTCTACGATCGCATCATCAACCACCGATCCGATCGCCACCACCAAACCGCCCAAAGTCATGGTGTTAATGCCCAAACCCAGGGCTTTCATAAACATTAACCCGACCAATAAAGAAAGGGGAATGGCGCTCAAAGTAATCGCTGCGGTCCGCCAGTTCATCAAAAATAGCAGCATAATTACCGACACGATAATGATGCCTTGAACCAGAGAACCGCTAACATTCCGAATGGCAGAATCAATAAAATTAGACTGGCGAAAAGTGCGGACGATTTGCACATCCGGGGGAAACGTTGGCCGCAAGGATGCCATCACCGCTTCAACGGCTTTGGTAACAGTTGGAGTATCCACATCGGGTTGTTTATTAATCATCAAGACAACCGCAGGCTGACCGTTAAAACTCGCATCCCCCCGCTTGAGGGCGGCACCGGTTTTCACCTCCGCCACGTCTTCCAACAAAATGGGGGTGCCGTTTTGCACCTTCACCACCGACTGCTGCAAGTCTTCGATCAAGTTAACCTGTCCGATCCCCCGCACCAAAAGTTCCTGGCCGCCGCCGATGAGAAAACCGCCCGGAGCGTTTGAATTTGCGCCCCTGGCGGCGTCGGTGACTTCGGTTAGGGAAACGTCCAGCGATCGCAATTTTGCCGGATCGACCAACACCTGTTCTTGGCGTTCGTCGCCGCCGTAAATGGTCACTTGAGAGACTCCCGGCACCGACAGAATTTGATTGCTGAGGGTCACTTCCACCAGCCGGCGCAGATCCATAAGGGACGTTTGCCCCGGCTGATTGACCGTGAAAGCGTACTGCAATATCGTACCGAGGGGAGAGACCAACGGCGAAA
>CAZNCM010000016.1:0-35072 GCA_964571155.1 uncultured Lyngbya sp.
GGGGTGGATAATTCCCTTGTCGGGAGTTGTACTCCTTCAAGCGACGACTGCTGCGGCTAACGATTTGTTTATCCGAGATCAAACTCCGACTAATGTTTGTCCACCTCCGGTTTTGTCTCGTTTAAAACGCCATCGCATTGGCGCGGGTGAAAGCCTCGAAAGCATTGCCCGTCAATATAACCTAATTCCAGCGACGTTACTGGGAATGAATCCGATATTACGACAAAATCAAATGGCTGTCGGACAAGAGATTGTGATTCCGCCTTACAATGGGATTGTTGTGGAAATTCCCGCTGGAAGTACGTTACAGGAAATTGCTCAAGCTTATAATGCTCAGGCGGATGTGATTTTTGAAGTCAATGGCTGTCAACGTCAACCCCAAGTCGTGTTTATTCCGGGGGTGAATTGGACTCCGGGTGGCCCGGTGGTTCCGGCAAAGGCGGTGTTGTCTGGCTATCCCCTCCCTGCTAAAGCCTCTGTACAAATGGGTTATGGGTGGCAATTACATCCGACTGCCGGACGGGTTGTTTTTCATAGTGGCGTGGATTTGATTGCTAAAATTGGTACGCCTGTGCTATCTGTCGGTGAGGGTGTGGTTGCTTTTACTGGGACGAGAAGGGGTTATGGGAATTTAGTGGTGGTTAATCATCAATCCGGTAAACAAACTCGTTATGCTCATTTATCTGAGATTACCGTTACAGTCGGTCAAAAAGTCCCCTCTGGAGAAATTTTAGGCAAAGTTGGCATCAGTGGACAACCCGATAGCGACAGCCCTCATCTCCATTTTGAAATTCGCTATAACTCTGAATTGGGTTGGGTGGCTGAAAATCCTGATCCCTATTTTACAGTGAACAGGGAACAGGCTATCGGCAATCGGTAGTAGTTGGCTATCTCCCTCTCTGCTTATTTCCTGATTAGAAGAAACTAAAATAGTTAGCACTCAAGTCAAGGGATGTGTTTCCGGCAACGACAGCAATGACTTCTGTTGATCCATCAAAATCTTCATAAATAATGGCGGTTCCTGAAGGTAAACTCACAGAACTATTGGTTTGCAAGTCCTGAGTATTAACTAACTCATAAGTATCGGCGTTTCCGACTAATTGGATGGTATCTTCTTGAGGGTTGAAGTCTTCAATAAACGTATAACCTTTACCCCGTCCGGTAATCCCTGTTAATGTATCTTCCCCGCGATCGCCTAAAATTAAGTCACTACCCGTACCCCCTGTAAGTTCATCATCCCCTTGACCCCCATAGAGGGTATCATCGCCGCGATCACCAAATACGGTATCATTGTCGTTATTGCCAAATAAAATATCGGCTCCCGATCCACCATACATTGTATCGATACCGCGATCGCCGAACATTGTATCTTCACCGGAATCTCCAATCAAGATATCATCATTTTGACCTGCAAAGAGCAAATCATCCCCAAATTCTCCATTGAGGAAGTCATCGCCTGTAAAACTTGATAAGGTGTCATTTCCTCGACGACCATAGATATTATCATTTCCGCTAGTACCCAGGATTTCTTCGGATTGAGAAGTACCTTCCTGAGTGGCGGGAGGAGTTAATAATAAGACATTGATTTGATCGCCGTTGTTCCGCAGTGTAAAAGTATCGGCATCCGCACCCCCTAATAGGGTATCAATTTCTTCTGTAAAAATTTCTGGAGTGTGATTAGACATGAGGTTTTAAGGTTATACAGCTAAAATGTTTGTTCACTTCGGTTTCTTGAAGTTCAGGATAGTTTTTAACCCATTTTTGTTCCTTTTTTTTCTAAAAAAAATCTAAATTTTAGAAGCTAGCCGTTTTTTTGACATCCCTGTTTAGGACAGTCTCTCGACTGTCTGCTTTGCTATTTAGGGGGATTAATTTTAAGGTGTTAGGGGGTTTTAGCCAGCAATGCTTTTAAAGGTGCCGCTTCAAAAACCCATTCTAAACCTCTAGTATTGATCGCTTTGATTAAAATTACATCTTGAGGAGAAATACTCGAAAGATTAATCTGACTCGACCAATATAGTTTATCCTCTAGAGGAGAATTGGAAATGGGTTGTACGGTTTGAACCCTGTGATTATTGATCGAGATATAAATCGCTTCAATTTTACTATTCGGATTCATTTCAGATACCCATCCACTCACCTGAAGTTTACCGTCTGCGGTAAGATTAATTTGTTCTAAACGTCCCCACGGGTGATGACTAAATTGTAAAGTTGAAAACTCTGGAGTTGGAGGTTTAGCGACTAAATATAAATCCTGATAGCGACAAATTCCTTGAGAAATGCGATAGCAAATTGCTTCCCCTTCACTAATATTTTTAACGGCTTGAGTGACAAATTCTTCACCGACATAAGAGGTGCCATATTCATAGACATCGAGAGATTGACTTTCACTTTGAGGGATAAATAAAAGTTCATCAGATTGGATTTTTGACTCGGAGGGTAATAAGTCTCGATCATGAACACTAAACATTAAGATCCCGGCGGGGGTGATTAAGTTATAAAGTGTTTTCATCCAGAGTGTAAAGGTTTTTTCGGGAATATGACTAAAAAAAGAACAAGCTAATATACAATCAAATTTTTGCTGAACTGAATAGTCAGTAGGATGAACGGTTGAAACAATACCATTAACTCCAAAATGTTCTTGTTGAAACTGAACTGCATCTGTGTAAATATCAGAAACCCAAACTTGATTGTAATTAAGTTCTTGCAAGAGAAACCGAGTAAAACGTCCGTACCCACTGGCAAAATCTAAAAAAGAGTTGATTTGATTAAAGCTTTTAAATTTCCACTGGACAACCTGACGAACTGCATCAAAGATCCTCCGACCATTAAAATAATATCTAATTCTAGCTTTTTCGGGAATTAGATGATTTTGTAGCGCAAACCAATACATTTCGTCTTGTTCATTGATGACTGACTTGAATTCCAGAGGAAATTGGACTTGATCTTGGATGAATATTTGCAAAGCTGGATCAAGTTGCTGAAAATGATTAAGAATCATATTATAATAACTTTATAGAGTTGTATAAAGGGAAGGAAAAAAGTGAAAGCGAGTTGTCCATAAATTAATCGTGCTGATCCGAAAATTAATTATACTCCCTGCTGAAACCGGATCAAATTGAAACTGAACCCCAATAATGATATTGTATGGTGAGGTGAGTTGCTCGTTCACTAACGGGCATCAGAGCAGTATAGAAAGAAAAGTAGTTATCACAAAGTCGGGAAGCTATGCGCGTATACGTACTACTGTTTAATGCCGGAACAGAGAACGAAGGAATTCATACGATCCAGATGGGTGATCGTAACACTGTGCTAATGTTTGAGGAAGAGGAGGATGCAACTCGCTTCGGTGTCCTGCTGGAAGCTCAAGATTTTCCCACTCCCAGTGTTGAAGCCCTAGAGGACGAAGAAATTAAAGAATTTTGTCGCAGTGTTAACTATGACTGGCAACTCATTCAGGCGGGTGAGTTGGCTGTCCCTCCTGACAGTAACGTAGAACAGACAGATTGGCAACCCGATGAAAAAAAAGATGTACAACCGGGTGACAAAAAAGATGAAAAGTCTGACTCAGACTTAGAATATTCTTCGGATGAACTTGACAATATTCGACGTCGATTGGAAGGGTTATTATAAAAAAATAGAGATTTTTGATTTCTGATATCAATTCAAACCTGTAAATGTTCAAGGCATCTTTTGAAAGAAGTTTTTTAAAACTTTAGATAGAATTCTAGATACAAATACAAAAATTTGCAACAAGGCGAAAATATGAATGATTCCCAGACGCGAGGACATCTTTTAACAGAACAAATTAATGCCAGTAGTCAGAACTTAGATCAGTTGAGTTCTCTAGAATTAGTCGATTTATTTAATCGAGAAGATATTCAAACATTATTGGCGATCGCTCATTCTCGGGAAAATCTTGCCCAAGCCATAGATATCATAGCAGAAGCCATGCGTCACGGGGGGCGTTTATTTTATGTCGGAGCGGGGACTAGCGGGCGTCTGGGCGTGTTGGATGCGGCTGAATGTCCCCCCCCCTTCTGCACGCCTCCCGAGTTGGTACAGGGCATTATCGCGGGGGGTGCGGCAGCTTTGGTGCGGAGTTCCGAAGAGTTGGAAGATAGCAGCGAAGAGGGTAAACAGGCGATCGCTTATCGAGAAATTACCGATCTCGATGTGGTTGTCGGAATTACCGCCGGGGGGACAACTCCCTATGTTCACGGGGCGTTAAAAGCCGCGCGTCAGCGGGGGGCGAAGACGATTTTTATCGCTTGTGTTCCCCAAGAACAGGTAAAAATTGAGGTTGATGTAGATATTCGTTTGTTAGTTGGGGCGGAAATTCTTGCAGGTTCAACTCGGTTAAAAGCGGGAACCGTGACAAAAATGGCGTTAAATATTCTCTCAACTGGGGTGATGGTAAAGTTGGGGAAAGTCTACGGAAACCGCATGGTTGATGTGGCGGTTACGAATAATAAATTACGCGATCGCGCTTTAAGAATGATTGCCGATTTAACAGGAATTAGTCGAGAAGAAGCGGGAGTTTTATTAGATAAAAGTGGTTTGTCGGTGAAGTTGGCTTTGTTGATGTATTGGACGGGGTTGGAAGCGGAAGACGGAGAAAAATTGTTAGAAAAGTTTCAAGGAAATTTACGAGAGGCGGTGTTAAGTTGTCAGCAAGGTTGATAATTTTTAGAAATCGGGTTTAGAAATCTGGAGAAGTGTGTTGAAGGCGATTGAATTATTTGCGGGAATTGGTGGTTTTCGTCTGGGAATGGAAGCCACCAATATTGAAACCATTTGGGCGAACGATTGCAATGAGTTGAGTTGTCGGGTTTATGAAAGTAATTTCGGACAAAATTCGATTGTTTTAGCAGATATTACCCAAATTGATTTATCAGATATTCCCCAACATGATTTTCTCACAGCCGGATTTCCCTGTCAACCCTTCAGTCCGGCGGGAAAAAAACGGGGAATTCGCGATCAAGTTCGGGGAACGTTATTTGAACGAATTATTGAAATTATCAAAGACAAACAGCCCCAATATTTTTTATTGGAAAATGTCAAAAGAATTATTACAATGGAACAAGGTTATCACTTTCGAGTGATTTTAAATGCCTTAGCATCCTTAGATTATTTGATCGAATGGCGGTTGATTAATCCGCTTCATTTTGGCATTCCTCAAAATCGCGATCGCGTGTTTATTTTAGGAACAAAATCGACAACCAAGAACCCTTTTCCCAATCTTGAAAAAGCCCTGGTTTTACTCACTCAAGAGGATTGTGATATTTTAGAAATGGGTATTGAAACGTTAGAAAAAGGTCTTCAACCGATTGTTTTGGAACAACAAACTAAAAATAATAACTGGGGAATTGCCTATCAAAACCAAATGTATACCCGCCAAATTCCGCCTTTAGTTGACCAAAAAATACAGAGAAAACTCAAAGATATTCTGCAAGATGAACGAGAGATAGATACACAGTTTGATTTTACCGCAGATACCCAAGAACGAATTAAAAAAAGTACAGTTGTAAATCGGTATTGTAACGGAGTTGAGATTTTGTACAATCAAGGAGGAGGCGCTCGTTTGGGTTACACAATCTTTGGAATAAACGGGGTAGCCTCAACTCTAACTGCATCAACTTCCAGACATTATGAACGTTATCAAGTGGGAAATCGGTTTCGACGGTTGACCAATATAGAGTATGCTCGATTAATGGGATTTCCCGATAATTGGTGTAGGGTAGCGAGGGTTTACGACCAATATATGTTATATGGAAATGCGGTGGTTCCCGCTTGTGTTGAATGGATTTGTCGGCGAATAGGTCGGCAAAATATTGAGTTCAAATCTAAAAAATGGGAACAATTAAAGTTACCTATTTAATTTGAAATTAGTAAGATTATGACGAGAACGCTGACTTTATCCCTTCTCAAAATAGAAGCGGGAAACTTTGTTCAGGAGTTGAGAACTAGAACCATTCCTCAACTTTACGGTATCACCGATGGGAAGGCGGTGGGAACTTATGTAGAACAAACATTTAATCAATATTTGCGAATTAAATACTCGTACAGGTTAGGAAGTGCTGCTAGTGGAATTGATTTTCCTGAATTAGAAGTTGATTTAAAAGTAACTTCAATTCGTCAACCCCAATCATCCTGTCCGTTTCGTGATGCGAGTCAGAAAATATACGGACTCGGCTATCATCTCCTTGTTTTTGCTTATGAAAAACTCGATCTTCATGAATCTCGGACTGCAACTTTAAATTTTCAACACGCCATTTTTGTTGAAAAGGAACGCACCGGAGACTATCAAACCACATACGGTTTAAGGGAGATTCTACGCCGTCAAGGAAACAAAGATGATATCATTGCTTTTTTAGAGGAACGTAATTTACCTTTAGATGAAATTGGACGTGAATTATTAGCAGATCGGATTATTAATCAACCGCCTGAACTTGGCTATCTGACGATTTCTAATGCTTTGCAGTGGAGATTACAGTATAGAAGAATAATTGAACAAGCACAGATGGAGACGTTAGGAGTTGAAAATTTGTTGAGAGGAAGACTATCATAAAGTGAAGTCACGAAAGTTAAAATGAAGTTGGGTGTTGCTTTCACTCGACCCAACCTTTATCAAGATTAACCCCGCCATTTTTTAAACATTTCAACTGTTTACGGTCGATTTCTCAACTCCCTAACAATTTCTTGAGCCAAATTTTTCGACCACAACGAATCAAAAGGACAAAGAATCTGTCGGTTTTCGGGTGATATCCAAACCAACGCATCTTCTACCTCTGAGATTTGGTAGGGTTCATTCAACAGAACACAAGTAAGCAAGCGGTGAACGGCTTTAGCCTGTTCGTCTGTTAATACAATCATTTTTCTAGCCTCCGTTGACGATGTTGGGTTTTAGCGGTTTCCCCTTTCGACAACGTGACCAACGCCTGATCGATATCCCGAACTTTGATCTGTCTGAGTGCAATCAGGTTCAACAGTTAGGATTTCAAGACTTTCTCTACAGTTGAGCGATCGCCTGTTTTGTTTTATGGGTATTGGTAGTGCCGCAGCCAATCTCTTTATCTGCACTTGCTTGTATGTTTGAAGCAATACAACTAACGCGCTTCAGGGTGATCAGTTGGGAGAATTAAGCCCGTCTTAGCTTTGTACGGTACATTAGATAATAGAATAGGGTAAACAAAATCAAAGCACTCAAACCCGAAGAAAGGACTGACGGTGTTAGTGGAATGAGAACCAGTGAAGTAATTAACTCAATCCCAATTAATGTTAGAAGAATCTGAACAATTAATTTTCGTCCCATCAGGCTACATAAAATCGCACCTGTTGGTGCACCAACAACAACAACAGGAACGGCTGCCAACCAATAATCACTCACAGGTGCAACAAAATCGCCGATAATAAAGTTGTGAATAAAGAAACCTATTACTGCGTTAAATGCCATTAAAATCACTGAAGTTGGAGTGCTTACTTTTTCACACAAACCGAATAGCAAAACCATCACCGAGTAAGCGAAAATATCCATTCCACTTCCCACCAAACCGCTAATCATTCCGCCTACAACTCCAACCGCTAAACAGAGAATTCGTTCTCGTTTATCCCAATGATGAATCGTTAAGTTTCGTCCCGTTTTATTTTGATTGAGAACGATCAAAACTAAGGCAAAACTGCTAATCATCATGGTGAATGAAATTTTAATGACTTCTGGAGGAAGCAGAGGAGCAAGAAATATAGTTCCGATAAAAATTCCTGGAATTCCGCCCAAACTGACCCAACGAATTAACTTCCATTCTACCGGAGTTTTCATGGCGATAATGGTAAAAGATGCGGCAGTCATGCCAATACTTTGAATGGCTAAAGAAAAGAGTTTGGCATCCTGGGGCGCAACGTGTAACCACTTCGTTAAAGCGGGAAAAGCAACCGCTCCGCCTCCCATACTTGTTGCTCCGGCTACCATCGAACCAAACACCATTGTCAAGGCAAATTCCCAATGATTAATCATATTAGAAATGGCTCGACTTGGCTCAAGAATAATTAACCAAGTTGTCCAAACCGTCAGCGCACACAACAGACTATAACGGATAGAACGTTGGGATAAAATAAACTGAAAAATGTTAGAAATCATTGGGTAGATGTGATAATTTTTGCGAATTAGTAGAACATCAAAAGGTGAGGCGTTAAGGCTTTTTTACGAAGCGGAATGAAGGGAATATTGATCGAGTAAAACTGAAACTGTTGAGCGGGAGAAGAAAAGATGTCTGGAATCAGTAAATTACATAATATTTCGGTTGAAATAACACCAGACATCTGCATCTATTTTGATAAACCTAGAAAGGAAGAGGAGCCGGAACTTGAATTACTTTATGAACTTCAGAGTGAAGTTAGAGTTAATTTTGAGAGCGGGAAAAATACTTTCCCACTCAATTTTCTAGGTGGAAAAACTCTGACGTTAAACTTCTGTCTCTACCGTTTGAGAGGGCTTAAGTTTCGGTGAATCAAACATAAACTGACGTTCTACATTCCATTGATTTGACTTGCGATTTTTTAGCATTAAACCCGCACCCAATGCACCAAAAGCTAACACACCAACGGGGAAAGAAGACTCGGGAACGCTCGCCACATTCACAACAGCTTTATTCTCAATCAACCCTAAGAATGAACCCTCACTCGGATCTTTTAACATCAGGTTCAAGGTTTGATTTCCTAAGCCAGAAGGAAGCGTAACTGTTTGTAAAAATTCACCCGCTCCAAAGTCAACTGAAAGATCCGTTCCATTTCCTAAATCTAAGAGAACATTGGCGGCTTCAAACGGTTCGCCCGTGCGAAGAATTGAAACTTCATTGCCTGTAAATTCGGGTGCGGTGAACACAAATGTACTCGGAAAAAACAGTCCATATTCGGGGCCTGCGGTTAACAGTTCCGCCGGATTAAACGGAGGAGGAGTAAAGGGATCGGTGACTTCTTGACCCACTCGTTCATCTAAGAAAAACCGTTCAATATTTCCAATTGCGGTGGGATCATCTGCGGGATTGGGTTCATAAAAGAGCAGCATTCGTAGCCCTTCAGATGTTGTATTTTTGAAAGCGTGACGTTCAAAAACAGGACTAAAAAGAAGTGTTCCCGGTTCACCCGTAAAAGCGTGTTCATCATGTTGAAAACTTGGATTTCCATCAACTACATAAAACCACTCATCTTCGAGGGTATGGAAGTGTAAAGGCGGCCCAATATTGGGGGGAACATACAGGTCAAATAGAGAATATTTTCCGCCATTCATATCAACTGTATCAATGAAGGAATTGCGACCACCAGCGACCCAAAGTGTTGTAATATCGGGGTTGTCGAGGGGGTCAGGTAAAAGCCCTGCTTCCGCCAATTCGATGTATTCCATTAATGCTTCTGGGATGGGTTGTGACCCCGTGAAACTCACTGCTTCTGCGGTTGCTCCGACGGTTAACGTTAAGAAAACAGAACCCGTAATGCTGAATAAAGTTGATTTCATTTGTCTCTAGTTTGCAATCGTAAAGGTTGACAATTTGTGAATCTAATTCAAGCGGAAATTAGAAATACACCCAGATGATTAACAGCGTTATCTGTCTGATGAAGAAGCTAAAAAACTACAGGATTTGTTTGATCAAGCTGTGGGCTAAATGTTCATACCCTCTTCCCCATTCCCTCAGTTTTGATTGGTTGGCTTGATGCTAAATGGCTGTATAATTCCCCCAGCCATTATTGAGTTTAGCTGTGTTAAAACAAGTTTTATTTATATTAACTGATACCTACATAGTTTCTGGCGAAATTTTTAGCAAAAGTTGATGAAGTTGTCAGTTGATACAGTTTAGATTCGCTTAATTTTCGTCGGAAGCGGACATCTTCTAAATCTTCTCCCTCGGGTGAGTGCAGCATGGTTAACAAACTGTAAGAGAATTCTTGAGCGCGCCAGATGTAAGGTAAGCGAATTTCTGAGTAGCGATTGAGATAAGAAAGAGCGTGTTTTTCCAGATAGTAACTAATCAAGGTTTCTGCTAGAACTCCCGCATCTTGAACTGCTAAATTTAAGCCTTTTCCGCCCATTGGGGTAATAATATGAGCCGCATCACCTGCTAGAAATAACCGTTGATAACGCATCGGTTCCATCACATAATTTCGCAGTTCCATAATGCGCTTTTGGAAGATTTCACCTTCATTTAATTTCCATCCTTCTTTCGCAAGCCGCTTGCGTAAATTTGCCCAGATTTGTTCATCTGACCAGTCTTCTAAAGTATCGCTGCTTGGAATTTGTAGATAGTAACGAGAAATCTTGCTATTGCGAAGCATATGAGCCGCAAAACCATCGGGATGTACACCATAAAGGGTATGCTGTGCTGAAGGGGGAGCGTAGGCTAAAATCGCCAACCAACGATAATTGTATTGTTTGGTGTAAATCTCTACAGCTTCAGTCGGGATAGATTGACGGGCTAACCCATGATAACCGTCACATCCGGCGACAAAATCTGCTTGAATGGTTACGGTTTTTTGACTATCTAAATCATAGCATTCAACTTCTACATTGTCATCAGTTTGAACAATATTTTTTGCTTCATAATGAAAGAATAATTTTCCTCCATCATGCAGATATTTGTTAATCAGATCGTCGTTGAGATCGCTTTGGGGATAAACATAATGAACATCTCCCCCGCTTAAAGCTCCATATTCAAAAGTTAGGCTTTTATCGGGATAACGAAACTCACAAGAACCGTGAGTATAAGCATTCTTAAGAAGGGTGTCAGCGAGGTCATGTTTTTTGAGGAGTTCAACCGTTGTACTTTCAATCACTCCGGCTCGTCCTCGGGCGTAAATTTCTTCCTGATTGAACTTATCAATAATAATACAATCAATCCCATTTTTTAGCAGAATACTTCCGAGTACAATACCAGCCGGCCCAGAACCTAAAATGCAGACAGATGTTTTTAATGGGGTAGAATTTGTCATTGTGAACTCCTGATAGATGTCAATTTTGGGAAGAACAAGGTGGGAAAAACACCCACCTAATTAATGAGAGAAAGTGAAACGTTAAACCGCTACAGTTTCCTTTATAGCTGAGGGAAAGTGAATATTTTGTCGCAATTGTTCGGTGATTAAATTTAAGTCACGGGGTTGAGTTTTGGGGCGGAATAATCCATCTTTTTCCCATCGTTTTTCATCTAAACTAATTGCCCAGGCATTTAACCATGCAGACTCGGGAAAATCGGCGAGTTTTTCGGGCATAGTATCTTCAAGCGCCATGCGGAAAATCACCTGTGCAAGTTCCTCAAACATTTCCAAACTGGCAATATGATCGTCAATGAGTTGCTGTTCAGTTTTGTTAGATTGCAAATTTCGGGAACGTAATTGTTTAATGAAATCCATCTTCAAGTAATCAATGTACTCATAAGTTCCCCGATTTTGTGAGAGTTTCGCCCAGTCTACAAACAACTTTTGCATCCGATGAGCTAACAGGAAGAATCGACCCGAACCTTGACGAATTTTAGCCCGTTTTTCAGAGTCTAGAAAAATCGAGTTAAACATCAGAGGCGCACTAAAAGCCCAGCCGGATAGGGTATCCCAAATCACCTTAATAGCCATCACCAAATCGCGATCAAAGCAGGAGTAAACCTTGTGAATATTATCTTTCACTCCTTCTGAATATGTAAGCAAAAAGCGATTAGCATCTTCAACCATTTTAGCAGTTAGTTCGTTGTGCAAATCGGCTTCAATCATCTGAGTAACGAGAGAATTTCCAAATCCAATTAAGTCCGTACCGGGTGAATAAAAGGGATCGGGAAATACACCCGCTTCGCCCACACAAGCCCAACGATTATCAGAGAAAACTTGCTTTGAAGAGTAGCTATAATGGGGCATCTTCATAAATTTTTGGGGTGAATTTCCTTGAAGATGTTTGGCTAAAGTGGGTTCGTATTTTTGTAACCAATTAAATGCTTTTTCTTCGGTGTTGTGTTCGCCAAAAGGATGAACCGTCTCATCGGTAACAATCCCAATACTGGTATAATTGCCGGGAAGCGGAATCATCCAAATCCAGTAGCCTTTTCCACACAAATGATTGGTCGAATAATACCGTTGATTTCCGGGAACCCGTTCGTGCCAATCTTGGTTAGTTTTGGGAACAAAATTACTCACATCAATTCGTTCATTCATCCAAAACCAAACCGCACTATATTGAGAGCTATTCGGTTGAGCTAAACCGATTTTCTTTTGCAAAAATCGACGGCGACCCATCGCATCAACCACCCATTTTGCTCGAATGGTGTTCTTTTCCTTGCTGTCGTCTTGAGTGTAAACAACTTGATGCAAGTCTTGATTATTTTCAGATAACTGAATATCAAGAACTTTGCAATTTTCTACAAACTCAACTCCGGCTTCAACGTTTAAATTTCGCAGGTCATTTTCAAACTTACCCCGGTCAATTTGATAGGAAGAAGGAGAATGAAACTGAGAGAGTCCGAGTTCGGGACGTTCCTCAAATTTACCTTGAGCATCACCCAAGAAAAACCGCAATCCCAACTTGGGCATATGATACAGTTTGAAATAATCATCGCCCAATTGAAGGATTTCTGCGAGATAAAAAGAACCCACTTCAACGGTTGATTCTCCAACTTTAAAAGCACCTTCGGGTAGAGGTCGAGCCAAACGGTCTAAGACAATAATCGAAAGATGAGGCATTGTTAATTTCAACTGTCGAGCCAAAGTTGAACCTGCCAAACCACCACCGCAAATTGCCACATCATAAGTCATTTTATTCATCATATTCATCGTAAAATATCCTTGTGTGTTGAGCGTGAACATCAATTCAAAAACAAACTGTACTAACCCAAGCAGGCTTTTAATTGATCAGCCAATACCTGAACGTGAGGCCGATCAAAAATTGAATAATGATCTCCAGGTACGTCGTGAATTTCGAGTTTTTCGGTCGCTAAATTACTCCAACCGTGTTCGGAATCGCGAGTTTCCCAATCGGTTTGATTTGGTAAATAACACTTATTGAATTTAGCCGAATTTTTAGCCCGAAATAGAGTGATTTTACCGGAATAAACTTGAGGTGAATAAGCCCATTTTGCCCGCATATTTTCCTCGGAAACAATAGCACGACTCAGATGGTGGGGGAGAGTTCGTCCCAAGCCGAGATAAAGCTTAGAAATGATTCCTTGAAGTTGGCGTTGAGTCCCTTCTTTAACTTCCTCAAAGAGTGACTTGGATAGTCCCAATTGACCGAGGTATTTAAAGTAGTGTTGTTGGCGGAATACCAGGCGAGGAAATGCGTTTTTATTGAAGGTGTCAAACATCGCGAGCAATGCAACTTTTTCCCCTTGCTGTTGCAGTTGTTGTGCCATCTCAAAGGCAATAGTACCGCCCATCGAATTTCCGCCCAGAAAATAGGGGCCTGTGGGTTGAATTGTCCGGATTTCTTGCAGATAATGAGCCGCCATTTCTTCTATTGTCAAGTCGGGCATTTGTTTGCCATCCAAACCTTTGGCTTGTAACCCATAAAACGGTTGTTCTGAACCGAGAGCGTTGGCTAATTCTCGCAAGTTTAATACATTTCCTTGTTGTCCGTGAACGCAGAAGAAAGGCGGTTTAGAACCACTAGGTTTTAGAGGAACTAATGAAGACCATTGAGAAGATTCGTTTTCAGAAATAACTTGAGCCAGTTGTTCAATTGTTGGTGCTTTCACCAGCGTTCCCAAGGGGAGAGTTTTACCAAAGGTTTGTTCAATTTGGGTAAACAAACTCATCGCCATTAAGGACTGTCCGCCCAAATCAAAGAAGTTATCTCGGATGCCAATAGACTCAATTCCTAAGACTTGACTCCACAATTGAGCGAGTTTGAGTTCGGTTGAATTTCGGGGAGCAATATAAACGGTTTCCGAGGAAATATTGGTTTGAGTGAATCTTGATTTGTTGGCTCGTTTTTCCTGTATTTCCTGCTGTTCAGTTTCGTTCAGGGGGAGTAAATCTAAAATAGATTGCTCTGGATTTATGACAATATTTTCCAGAATTCGCAGATAATACTCCTGCATTTGAGCAATGGTTGATTCTTCAAATAAATCTGCGTTGTATTTGAAGATAGCCGCGAAGGTATCGCCTTCTTGAATGAGATAGAGATACAGGTCAAAATCTGCCGTTCCGCTATCAAGATTGAAGGTTTTGACATCTAAACCGGGTAATTCTAAGCGATGAATGCTCGTATTTTGCAACGCAAACATCACCTTAGAAAGAGGGGTTTTGAGTAAATTAAGTGCGTTGAGAATCTCTTGAACGGGTAAATCTTGATGAGCGTAACCCCCGGAAACGACCTGACGAACTTGACTCAAAAACTCTCGAAAATTGGGGTTTCCGTTCAACTTTGTCCGCAGAATCAGCAAGTTAACAAAATAACCAATTAATCCCTTTGTTTCTTTGCGGCTCCGATTCGCAATTGGACTACAGACGAAAAAATCTTCTTGCTCGGTGTAGCGATACAACAATACTTTAAATGCAGCCAATAAAGTTGCAAATAACGTTGTTCCTTCTTGACGGCTCAGGTTCTTTAATTTTGCCGTGAGTTCAACGGGAAGTAACTGTTTTTTTTCTGCACTCCGATGCTCAGAATGAGCGGGACGAGAATAATCGGTTGGTAGTTTTAAGGATTGTAAATTATCGCCGAGTTGTTGTTTCCAGTAGTTGAGCAATGTCTCTTTAAATTCACCTTGCATGGATTGACGTTGCCAAACTGAAAAGTCAGCATACTGTACGGAAAATTCAGGCAAAGGTGAAGATTGACCGAGAGAAAAGGCTTCGTAGAGTGTTCCTAACTCCTGAAATAAAACGCCCTTTGACCAAGCATCAACAATAATGTGATGAACGTTGAGTAACAGAAAATAATCTTGATTATCCAGTTGAAAGAGTGTGACTCGAAACAGAGGTAACTGAGTCAGGTCAATGGGTTGGCTAATATCCGCTTTGACTAATTCCATGACCTTTTTTTCTCGTTTTTCTTGGGGAAGCATCTGAAAATTGATGACAGATAAACGAAAGGAAAAGGTCGGGTGAATGACTTGAGTGGGTTGACCTGTAACGCTGGTAAAAGTCGTCCGTAAAGCTTCGTGACGTTGAATAATTGCATTCAGACTTTGCTCTAAAGCCAATTGATTCAGTGAACCGGAAATTCTAAACCCAAAAGGCATATTGTAAGCCGCAGCTTTACCGGGTTCTAACTGTTGCAAAAACCATAACCGTTCTTGAGGAAAAGAGAGAGGAAGTGGATTTTCTCGGGAAACAGAAACTAAAGGCGGAGCCTGATTTTGTAAGCTCATAACCGTTTTCATTGCTTCCCATAGCTCTTTTTTGGCTGCTATCGATTGAGTAGAATGTGGGGCAACTGGAGACGTTTTCTGTTGTTGATTTTTCAGTGTTTCAAGTGACATATTATAGCTTAGATACTCGGCAGATGGTGGGGGAAGAAGTGACGGTCAAAAAATACTCGCCACTTCTAGAGAATCAAAAGGTTTACAGGCTATTTTTTTGTTCAATCATCTCAACAATTGTCGCGATATTTTGAAAGTTTTCAAAACTAATCTCGCTCACATCTAACTCAATTTCAAAAGTATCTTGCAAGTTAGAAATCAGAGTCATCGTGTTAATGGAATCTAGACCCAAGCTGAAAATATCCACATCTTCTTGCAAATCTTCTAAGGTCACATCGGGTAAAACTTCCAAAACTAACGCTTGAACTTGTTCTTGAATGGTTGTAGTCGTCATCATGGTTTTAATCTCCTAAACTTTACGGTGAATTGATTGCAGTTGCAGTTTAAATTTAAACTAATTCCTTTCTCATAACTTTGCCGAGGGGACTTTTGGGAATCTCGGGGCGAAATTCAATAATTTTCGGAATTTTAAACTCCGCCAGACGTTGTTTGCAGAAGGAAAAAATCTCTTGGTCATCAAAATTTGTCCGTCCTTTTTTGACAATGACCGCTTTCACCAACTCCCCCGCATAAGACCCTTTAACCCCCACAACAACAACTTCTTTAATTTGAGGATGAGTCATCAAAATATCCTCTACTTCTATCGGGTCAACTTTGCGGCCTCCGGTATCAATTAACAGCTTCTTTCGGCCTGTAATATACACCCGACCCAACTCATCTTTTTTGCCCAAATCACCTGTATAAAAACATCCCTCCTTAAACGCTTGTTGATTGAGTTCCGGCTGATTAATATAACCTCGGGTTAGAGAACGACTTTTAATCACAACTTCTCCAGTCATTCCCGTCGGTTGTTCATTTCCGTTGTCATCAACAATTTTGATTTCAACATTATTCAGCGTTAAACCAACCGAGTGAGAAATATTTTCGATGTCTGACTCTAAATTAATCGCCACAGAACCCGCTTCAGTACAGCCATAAAGCTGACGAATGGGGATGCTAAATCGCTGCAAAAACTTATCGAAAATCTCTCTAGATAAGAAGTTTCCGGCCGAAAAACATAATCTCACACTGGATAAATTTACCGGGTCTTTTGTCCGAGTTTCTGCCAAAGCATTGAAGATATAAGGAACCGCAGGAAAAACAGTAATTTTCTCAGTTTCAATCAGTTCTAAAACTCGCGGACACCGGAAGACAAAAGGAACCTCAACGGGTGTACCCTCTTTCTGTAAAACCTGCTCTAAAATCACTAAGGTTGCACCGTTACAAGTTGCGGCGAGAAGACAATTTCCTAAGCCATGTGCATGGTACATCGGAACAGTACAAAGAACCTTGTCTGAGGGCTGAATTTGGGTGGTTTCTGCGAAGTTTTTCACCTCATGGTAAAGATTCGCTTGGGTGCGTGCAATTCGCTTCGGTTTCCCCGTTGAACCCGAGGAATATTGATACATAAGTTCGGAAGAAAGACCGTTTTCTTGATTGTATTGGGGTTGGGATTTACCCCGTAGAATTAGATTGTAAAGATAGTGCGATCCGGGATAAACACCATCGACAACAATCAACTCAATATCTCGGTCAAGATTCGCGATAATATCCCGACAAATTTTAGCCCGTTTTAGGTCAGTAATCACCGCTTTGGCATTACTATCGCCGATGCAATAACTCAATTCTTCTGCTTTAAATAAATGATTTAGAGGCAGAACAATTCCCTGCAATTGAGCCACAGCATAAAAGCTGTAAACAAATTCAGGACAGTTGGGTAAAACGAAGGCTACACAGTCACCTTTACCCATTTCAATCGAACTTAATCCCTCGCTTAATCCTTGAACTTTCGAGTAAAGTTGGTCATAGCTAATCCGAAACTCGTCATAGACAAGAGCCGTCTGTTTGGGGAAGCGTTGAGCCGTTTCTTGGAGAAGTTGAATAATCATCGTTTTGCCTCATTTTGATAACAGAATTAACCGAAAAAATTAGACTATCCGCATAAAATTAGTTTCGGGAAACTTTTCTGTAATCATCATGGTGTACTGGTGATGATTTGATAAAACACAGTAGGTTCGATACAGGAGATTTTCTTCGGGTTCAATCTGGAAATATTCGGCTAAATCACCTGCGGGTTCTTTGCCCAGTTCGATATTTTCTTTGAAGATTTCAACTTTGTTCTCAACCCAAAGTTTCCCAATGGGTGTTTTTGTATTTAACAGTTGGTTTTGCATTTTTTCATCCAATCTGTCAAAAACCAAAATTGACTCGGCATAGACATAATTTCGGTGGCTCATACTGCCTTGAAGTAACACTTTGCGGGCGATGACTTCTGCTCCTTTTTTCAGTTGCATCGGCGGGATATCTTCTTCTAGCTGAATCTGGTTTTCAGACAGCTTTTTGAGTTTAATTTGTTCGCCCGTGTAGGCTTCGATGATATCGGTGACGGTACCATTTGTAGTCAGCAAGATGCGTTGAAAAGGGCTGAGTAATACGGGTTCGATATAATTGCGCTTTCGGCAAAAGTTTGGGCGAGAAATCGGGGTTAAAACTAGGGTTTGAGCGTTCATGTGCATCATTTCTCTAGAATTGGGCAACAAAAACCTGACAGTACATCCATGAGTCTTAAAATGGCTCATTGGGTTGAACTGATTTATCGAAGTAAAATGACTGGTGATGAAGGTGGAGAGGGCAAACTCGTTGTTGTCTGGTGTGAGTTTTTCACCAAGTTGGTGAAGCTGAAGTTGGAAAATATTTGATGAAATATTGTGAGTTGGATGAATCTAAGTGAAGCTTTAATTTTTACTTCAACTCACAACAAACTTTAAACAACTGCGGTGAATTTTTGGGAAGTTTGAGAACATGAAGGGGTTAAGGCGAACTTTTCCGGCCAGCGACCCACCGCTTGACCGATGACTGCCATTTCTTGCATTAATTCGTGATAGCTATGGGGGGTTAAAGATTGAGGCCCATCAGAAAGTGCTTTGGACGGATTGGGATGAACTTCTATCATTAATGAATCGGTTCCTGCGGCAATTGCAGCCTTTGCCATTGCCCCAACATATTCTGCTTTTCCGGTGCCGTGACTGGGGTCAATCATAATCGGAAGATGGGTCAGGGTTCTTAATACTGGAATCACCGATAAATCCAGAGTATTTCGGGTGTATTTGCGGTCAGGCGTGCGAATTCCTCGCTCACAAAGAATCACGTTAGAATTACCTGCGGCTAAGATATATTCTGCTGCCATTAACCATTCTTCAATGGTTGCCGACATTCCCCGTTTGAGGAGAACGGGTTTAGGTTGAGAACCGATTTTTTTCAAGAGGGAAAAGTTTTGCATATTGCGAGCGCCGACTTGCAAAATATCAGCAACATTTGCAATTTTTTCAATGTCATCGGCATCCATGACTTCGGTAATAATTCCCAAACCGGTTTCTTTGCGGGCAGTTGCTAACAGTTCTAAAGCACTCTCACCATGTCCTTGGAAAGCGTAGGGAGAAGTCCGGGGTTTGTAGGCTCCACCGCGTAGGAAATGAGCGCCGGATGCTTTAATTTTTTTTGCAGTTTCGACAATCATTTCTTCGTTTTCAACTGCACAAGGCCCCGCAATTTGAACGACAGGACTGTGTTCTCCAAAGGTAATTAAACCGTTCGGAGTGTCTACAAAAATTTCGCTGGGTTCGCCATGTCGGAAGTCTCGACTTGCCCGTTTAAAGGGATGTTCAACTCGTGAAACTTTTTCGATAAAAGGGCTGATAGCTTGAATTTTTCGGGGGTCAATTTCGGCGGTTTCTCCCACTAAAGCCAGGACAACTCGGTGTTTACCGACGATTTTTTCGATGTTGACGTTGTATTCTGAAATTTCCTGCTTGATTCGTTCGATTTCTGTGACTGGAGTTGCTGATTTTAGGACAATGATCATAGTTTGTTTACGGGTAAATTGTGTGCTTTGCTACGAAATAAAGACAGAGATTTTTCGAGGTCTGAGTAGTAGTTATAGCTAATACTTCCGATGATTGAACAGTCCCTTATTTGAGTGATAAGTCGATGAGCAAACTTTAATCTTGGTATAAAAACCGAGTTTGACATCCCATTCAAAATCAGAAGTATTTTGCCTGCTATACAGACATATGTCTGTCCGATAGAGCATATGCAGTCAGATCAAACTTTAGCGATAACACAACCCCGATCAAATGTAGAGACACCGGGATTATTTGCAGATCGAGAAGCTACTGGGTACAACCGCGTGACGAGAATGGCTGAATCCCTTGTGTTATATCTTTTTAGCCCTAAACATCTTTTAACGTAAATAAATTGTTCTTTGTTGCGTTGATCTTGTCCTGGTGATCGCGTTGGATAACATAACCAACTACACCAAGCCCTAATGATTCAATCGAATCGGAGTGAAGCCGCCCAGACTAAAGACAGAAGAAAACGGAATTAAGAGAACTTTCCTGTGCATAGTTTTCGGACTTTGTTGGAAGACTTGGGAACGATTTGCTTAAACACAATAGAGTGTACTCTCAAAACTTGGAAGCTATCGTTTTTTTAAGGTAACTCGACCCACTTCTCTGCAACAGAAAGCATTAAATTTATTGAGGGTTTCTTTGATTTGTACCCAGTAACGGAGCCTCCTAAATTCTCTCAATCCCTGATACAGGCGGGTTCAAGTCCCGGGTTCCGCATTTTCCCCCATGACAAGATTGAACGTCTAAGACCGAATGAAAAATTACGGTCTTAGATTAAAACAGCAGTTACCCACTATTCCATTCCCACAAATCAGACAACGTTAATGACCCATGGATCAAAAATTGATGTTCTGTGGACTGTTTTGTGAAAGTTGATTAAACTTTGACCTCTGAGGCAAAACTTCCCCAACGGACAAACTCAAAGGGTCCGGCGACTGACCCCCAAACGTGTTCATCGGTTTCAGGATGTCGTCCTCGATCATGGCTAATCATACCATTTTCATGGACTTCAAACCAACTATCGAGATAAGTAAGTTGACCTTTGCGTTCGACCATACATCCTTTTCCGGGTTCAACTTCGCCTTTGAAGCTATGACCTGTCCAACGAGTAATAAAACTACAACAGGGAAGTTTTCTAAGTTGTTCAATTTTCAGGTCTTTAAGCCGTTCCGGTTGACGAGAGGCGCCGTAAAATTGTTCTTGGTTCTCTAAGGCGTAGTTTTCGATCTCGATATAATCTTCCCGAGGAATGAATTTGAGAACTCGCACGCGATAGGGTTGATTAATCATGTAATCATAGGCTTGTTCGAGGTAAAGACTAACTCCGCCTAACAATTCTGTCGGTAATGGACGCATACAAACCCGAATGTGGGCGAAAAAAGGGGGGTTGTCAAACGCCTGGGGTTGGTTGCTGAAGTCGGAAGCCATCCAACGGGCTAAGGTTTCAATATCGGTTGAATGAGTCATTTTCTCGTAATTCGTAAATTTTTGATTAGGATAACAGATTCAACTTTGCTTGAGGCTAAAGAGTAAAAATTGGGGGGTTTTGTTGTCATCTTCACTCATTAACACCAAACTCTGACCTCCAGAGGCTAAACGTGGCCCTAATGTCATACTGGTGAGAGAATTGACGGGTATATTGAGTGGGCTAAACTCGAATAATAGTTTTTTTCGCATCGGTTGCACTTTCCGCAATTCTCCGCGTAAACTGGCAATTCTAGAGGTATCGGTGGAGTCGCCTGTAAACACTTGATAAATTTGACCTGAGTTTGGCGATCGCTCTAAACTCAGAAAGTATCCACCTTGATTGAGTGCAACAATATCAACTAACTGATGAGGTGAGGTTTCCGAAGCTTCTAAAGGATAAAGATTTTCAGACACGAGAAAAGAAGCGCGATCGGCGATAACATAGTGTAAGATTCGTAGTTTTGTCGCTCCATCTGCATCAGTATCTTGAACTAATGAGGTTTCAGTTGAGGTAAATAAACGAAACGGATCTTTTCCACCCGGACTAAAGCCGTCAGGTGCAATACTGATTGATTTAAACCCAGAGTGGGCTAAGATTCCTTGTTGTTGTTTTCCGTCTTCAAGAGTGGGAAGATAAGTCGGGGGAATGGGAATAGTATTACGAAGTTGTCCGGTTTCGAGATCAAATTCTCCAATCAAGGGTAAATTCTGATCCTCGACCAGATTTTCAGCGGTGATAAACAGGGAATTTCGGGGCGAAAAGGTAAGATTTTGGGGATGAATGTTTGCTAGAGAAAGGGGTTGACCGGATTGATCTTTGAGTTGGATTTCGTTTTCGATATTAACCGCATTTAAAGTCGTCTGTTCTTCGGAGGTTAAATCAAATTTTAGGGTATAAAATCGAGCTAAGTTTTCTTTTTGATCATCCCCGAGAGCGTAGAAATAAATTCCTGCTGGTGTTCTGTTATTATAGCCGGGAAGGGCGTAAGTAATGCCGGAAAAATGACCGATAGAATTATTGTTAAATTGGGTTTGCTTTGGGAGTGAATATTCTCCTAAAAAGTCGAGAGAAAAGTCGAGAAAGATTCGATCTTCTGCGGAGACTTGAGGTAACGTGCAGGATGTCAGTAGCGTTAACAATATGAACAGCGATACCCCCGACTGAAAAAAGCGTTGATACCATTTTCGCGATCTAACTTTACCGGATAGCGAACTTTGTTTGATCATCTTTTGTTGGTTCACGATGCTTTTTCCCAACTTCTGTGGATGATTATCTCACGCTTTTGCTGGGGGGAGATAATTTTTTGAGGTGAAAAATAGCTTTTTTAAGAGAAATCCTCTCTCCTCACCTCACCCCCTCAAATTTGAGTCTGAGGAACCCTTGCAGCCTGACGGGTTGAGAGAACTTATCCAGGGCGATCGCATTGGGGATTTTGGGTCGGAGTTCAAGCTTGTGCTAAGTTCAGGTTTGTGTCAGAATCTATTGCACGCTAGGCGGTTTGGCTTCTGCGATCAGTCGTGAACAAATTTTCCTGCGTTGCCGTCTTAAAATAGGTTAGAGTATGCCCAAACTTTACCATAATGATAGTATAAACCATCGAGTTCCTTTTTTTTGTTAAATTTAAAACAATTTTTAGGCTATCAATCTATTATTTGATGCAATGCTATGACGGATAAATTAACGCAAGTTTTTAGAATTGGATTTGTAACTTTAGTGAGTGTAATTTTAGGGTTAAATTATGAAAACTTAACTGTTTATGCTCAAAATGAAAACAATCCCCAAGCCGAAGAAAATCCTCAAGTTCTCGATCAATTTTCACCCAATCCCTTAGAAAGTACCGAACCCGATCCCTTATTACCCAATCCTCCAGTGGTCGGCGATTTACTCAGTGAAACCCAACAGGAAAAACTAGCACCGGAATTAGACCAACTCAACGAAGAAGCGTTACTTCTACTCGAACAAAACGATCCATTTGGTGCATTTAATTTATGGACTCGGGAATTAAGATTACGCCGTTATTTTGGATTATTACCCGAAATTGCTGCTTTACAACGAGTCGGTTTAATTGCGTGGAATAATAGTCAACGTCTTTATCTTCAGTTTCTTGTACAACGTTTAGATGAGATTTTACAACAGATCAAATCAGAAGAAACACTTGATATTGAAGTTTTAGAAGCGTTAGGAACAGCGTTTAAAGAAACCCGAGAAAAAGAATTAGCAATTGAAACCTATCAAACATTGCTTGATTATGCCCGCCAACAAGAAAATATTCTCCAAGAAGAACAGGCATTAAGTGAAATGGGTCAAGTCTATCTCAGTTGGTTAGATTATCAAGCCGCAGCACAAGTTTATGAGGAGTTATTAGAGACACAACAACAGATTAAATTGTTACCCCCTCCTCCTCCCCCTCAAGTTAACGCAGAAGGTGAGACAATTAATCAACCCAGCGAAGTTCAATCTCTCCAAGATTTATCGTTTATTTATGGACAGCTAGAACAACCCTTAAAGTCTATTGCAGCCAAAGAAAGATTAGTGGGTTATTATTCACAATTACAAAATTTCCAACCCCTTCCCGATTTAAAGTTATCCATTGGTTTAGACTATGAAAACCTAGGTCAATTACAACAAGCCAGTCAAAATTACCAAGAAGCTTATACGGTTGCAACCACAATTCAACAGCTAGCAAACGCCAGTGATGCTTTAGGAAGACTAGCGCGATTATATCGTTCTCAAAATCAAACCCAAACTGCAATTGAATTATATCAAGCTCAGTTATTAATCGAGCAACAATCCTACAATTTTTATGGTATGATGAATGTATATGATAATATGGGTCAAGTTTATTTTGATCAAAAAGCATATCAACGGGCTTTAACCGCCTATCAGCAAGGGTTACAAATTGCTCAACAGTTAAAATTTCGAGAAGATCACTTTGTCAAACGGATTGAAATTGTTAATCGACAAATTGCTCCATAAATGTGTCGCTATCGAGATCAAATTGATCAAATCCTAATTGATGTTTGAGAAGATCCGGTAATCCTGAACAGTATTCAAACGTGACTCCTTCTAGATTGGCTTGGTTTAAATGACTTCCAAATAAGTTTGCACCTGTTAAATTTGCATAAGAAAGATTGGCTTGATTTAACTGTGCATGACGAATAGAAGTATAGCTCAAATTTGTATTTGAGAGATTTGCATAAATTAAATTAGCCCGAGTTAAATCAGCATGAGATAAGTTCGCATCACTCAAATTAGCCTGAGTAAAGTTGCTATGACGCAGATAGGTTGAACTCAAGTTTGCCTCTTGTAATTCTGAACTACTGAGGTTCACTCCACTGAGATTAACTTTGATCAAATTTGTTTGTTTGAGGCTACTACGACTAATATTCGCACGATAGAGATTTGCACCTCTGAGGTAGGCACTATCGAGGTTGGCTTGAGAGAGATTTACCCGTCTGAGATCAGCATAAGACAAATTGGCACCAGTTAAGTTAACACCACTTAAATTGGCACCTCGCAAGTTCGCATAACTGAGATTTGCACCCGTTAAATTAGCCCCTTTGAGGTTAGCACATTCTAAATTAGCATGAGATAAATTGGCATCACTTAAGTTCGCTGAATTTAAACTCGCCGCCATCAAGTTAGCGGTACTTAAATTGGCATTTTTAAGGTTAGCATGACCTAGTTTGGCACTGGTTAAACTGGCGTGAGTTAGATTAGCATATTGAAGATCAGCCCGCCGCAGATCTGTTTTCACTAAGCTAGCATCGCTTAAATCTGTATGGTTTAAATTAGCAATTAAAAGTTTAGCTTCGTTTAACGTAGTACCACTGAGATTGGCATTGCTAAGGTTCGCTAACCGTAAATCGACTTGAATCAAATCCATTCCCTGTAAGTCGGTTTCTCGGAGATTAGCCCCTTTAAGATCGACACCACTTAAGTTTAAAGATCTCAAATTTGCATGGCGAAGATCAGGGCCTTTAAATTGACAAAATAAACGATAGGTGTCTAACTCTGTGCTAGATTCCTGATTGGATAGATTGTTCTCTAAATTGACTAAGTGATATTGAACGTTGGTGGTAAATAGGGTGAAAACAAGATTGAAAACTTCCAAAAACTTGATAAAGTGCTGACATTCTTCTTCCTGATAGTTTTCGTAGTATTGAATGAGATTCGCAATGCAGCATTCTAAATAGATTTGAGCAGATTTAGAAACTAAAACAATTTTTAATAAAAGAAAAACTAGGGTGAGGTAATTTCCTCGTTCAACTAAGAGGACAAATGAAGTAGAGGGTGATTTTGTGTTTTCGGTTGTCAGGAGTCTGATTAATTGTTTGCAGGTTTTGGAAATAAAGGTTTTTGTGACAGTTTTGTAATTATGTGGAGAATCAAATTTTTCCAGTTTATTTTGAAGTTTCTCTCGAATTTGATTCGCTGGATATTGAGAGGAGACATGAAGCATTAAGTAGTTGAGAAATGCTTCTTTAAACTCCCGATAATTATGGTTTTGGATTTGTTCTAAAAAAATATCGGCTTGATGAGCATAGCTAAAAACGCGCTCAGTTGAGATTGTTTTTTTGATTAAGTTAATTGCTTCGTCTCCCAACTGAGTGGGGTTACTGAGATTTTTTCGTTGTGTTCCTGGAGATTGGGAACGAGCCACATACATCGCGAGATCAAAATTATACTTGTCTTTAATTTGTTTGGCTAAGTTAATCGTAACTTGATGTTGGGCTTGAGACTGACTCCGATTAATTTGAGTCGATAAGAGATAGGATTGATAACGGTTTATCCATTGAGATTGGGACTGCAACGCATAGTGGCAAATCTCTTGATAATCTTGACTTTGCAAGAAGTTGTATGTCCATTTTCTCAGGAGGTTAACACTCGGAGAAATTCGTTGTTCCTGATAGTTTGCAGATTCAATTCGTTCAAACAGGGCTTTAATATATTCCTGCTTTTTATTGATTGTCCAGTTATTGATTAAAATATAGAAGGATTGTTTGAGTGTTGCGGAAAATATAGACAGACTTTGATCGATTAAAATTCGACTTAAGGCTTGATTAATGGTCGAATTTTCGGTACAATTCAAATAAACAAAAATTTGTTCAAACTCATCGAGGACTTTCTCAGGAGACCATTGATTAACAATTTGAATCAAAAATTGACAAATTTCAACTTGTCGCTTCTCAAGTTTAGAATAAAAATCGCAATGGTCTAAATCCGAATCTGTCGGAGAAGAAAAGCTTTCCGTTTTGACTTGATTAATCATAGTAGAGACACCCTAGTAGATTTAATCTTAATCGATTATTAATTACCCTAATTCATTCTTTAGTTAGCAGTATAAGCCAAGTTTGGCTTTCTCCTATCAATTTTTTTCAAATCTTTAAGTTTATTGACTTTAATTCATAACTTAACCCGCTCAAATTTAACAAGACTTGTACAGTTAGCAAACTGTTTCTACAATTGTAAAGGGAGTCAACTGTTATCGTAGGCTCATTGTGAACATTTGTCTAAGTCGTCTACAAGAAGTTATACCTATTGATATCTATAGCTCAGTAATTCGAGCTTATGCAGTTTCAGCTTCAGACTTTTTCAAGAGAAGATTCCTCAATCAACTGACTTCAAGCTGACAGTTGTCTAAACTTCAGCCCGAGAATCACATCATTCCATTCTGTTCCGAGATAACTAATCGTATGGGTAATCCTATTAATACAGTAAAACCCATCAAGTTCCGAATAGCTATCTGCTAATATTTTTAACTCATATTCAGTTGCAAGCTGAACATTTCGTTTCAGTTCCCAGTTGATCTCATCAGGATAAACATAAACATCGTCACCTGATTTTTCGATCAGCAATACTCCTTTGACTTTGCGAATGGCAACATCTGGGGGAATACGGCGTGGATTGTATCCTTGAACAATATTCATAGAAGCTTCCTCCTTCTCCAAACGAGGTTAGCCAAAGCTAGTTTTTAGAGGTTTACATCTTTGTACGAGTGTTACCTCGTCATTTCCGCCAGTATCATCCCCATTCCTGATTTTATAGCTCAGAACCTAAAAGTCTCCAGAACAAAAATAGCTCAGGAATAAGTAGCAGTTGGCGGTAAAGCTAGGGAGGGGGTTAGAGGTTAACCTATAGTTTAATGCTTTTGAAAACCAAAAACACTAAAAATGATTACACATTGACAAACATAATTTGAGGTATAATCATTGATTAAGAACTCAGTTCGCAAGAGTTCTTGGAAATCAAAAGCTTTAACGCAAATAGAATAGCACAACTTTCGGTCTTGTTACCAAGCTGAATAACTTCTATTTCTACGTTTGAACTATTTTAACCAAACTTTTTATCAATTATAATACACTTTTTGGTATTTATTTGTCAAGATAAAAAATATATCAATTCAACTTGAACCCTCACTCTCTCGCTCAACTCTCACTGGCTCAATCGTCTACTGGTATACAGAAATCTGAGAGAACTTTTCGACTGTGATTATTTCTGTTGAAATAAAAATTAGTATCGCTTCAATTGTCATCACGATCATCTGATCATTTTCCGAAAATTAGGCAACCGAATGACAATAGTATTCAATCGCTAAAAATACTTGATCTGTTTTTCAAAGAAACAACATCTTTTACCTTTTATCTACAATACGATCAAAAATTATGCGATTCCCCAATTGAATTTCAAGTGTAAAAAGGTCAAACTCTACCGGGAAATCGCCCCACGTTTTTGAATAAATCCTCTATCTTTCTAACATTTTCAAAGCTTGAAAAGCCAGAAAGAAAAACCCAACCGATCCCAAAATCGTCAGAACGGGTTCAACGAGACGTGGTGTAAACAGTTCACCCATGTGATTATTTCTCCTCAAATGATCATTTTTCAAAAAGGATAGAGAATTTCCCCCTATCAATAGAATCAAAGGAATTCTCAACCAAGATTTTCCGTCCAAAGGCGGTTATCAGTGTTAATCCTCTCTGTTCAATTATTTACGGTAATTCTAGCTTTCGTCAAGCTAGAGGTTTGTCAGAGACTCTCAGACGAGAAGTTAGAGAAAAGATATAAATTTTCTAACAACTGCTCTAAAGATGCTAAAACGAGGTAGCAGTATTCAGAGAAAAAAAATAGATATGAGGTTTGAAACTCTTAAACAAGAAGCTTGCTATGAAAAAGTTGAACGCTGGATGCGGGAACTTTACGGTAAATTTCCCTGTCCAAAAAATGAAGTTCCTGGACTCACTTTATTTATGGGTTCTGCTCAAGTCGAAGTTTTAGTTTCTCCTTGGGGTAAAGATGATTCTATCATAACCACACGCTCCTATGTAGTGACAGGGGCAGAACTTACACCCGATTTAATGCGGTTTCTATTACGAGAAAATCACAATATGCGCTTCGGGGCTTTTGGAGTTGATGAACAGGGTGATATCGTATTTGAGCATACCATTGTGGGTTCAACTTGCGATAAACCTGAACTCGAAGCTTCTGTAAATGCGGTGTTAGAAATTGCGGATGATTATGATGATAAAATCGTCGAACGATGGGGAGGAAAACGAGCATTAGACCGCTTGGGTTCGTGACTATTATGGATAATAACTCAACGGTTTGTATTCATTAACTCCTGGATTTTTGCTAAAGATAATCCGGTGATTTGCACGACTTGTTCCTGAGTCATTCCCTGCTGTAAAAGGGTACGAGCAGCTTGATTCAGTTGAGACTCGACTTGTTCTGCTCTTTGGTATTCCTGTTCTGCTCTTTGATATGCTTGTTCTGCTCTTTGGTATTCTTGTTCTGCTTTTTGATGTGCTTGTTCAGCAATTTCTTGAGGAAGCAGAAATAATTCTCCGTCTAAATCTGCCCATCGTAACCAAGTCGCTTCAATCCCTTTATATTCACCAAACCAACGAACTAAACTCAATCCTAAAGCTTGACTAATGAGTTGATTATTTTCATTACACTCAATCGGTTGAAAAATACCTTTTTGTAGGGAAAAACCTGCTAAATCTTCTGGGTTAAACGGATCAAACCAAAAATATTCAGAAACCCGTAAGCGATCTTGATAAATGTATTTTTTTTCTGTTTTATCAAATTCTGTAGTCGTGTCAGAGAGTAACTCAATGACAACATCAGGGGCTTTTCCTTCCTCCCAAACCACCCAACTCCGACGTTCTTTTTTAGGAACACCTAACACGGCAAAAAAATCAGGCCCGCGAAAGTCTTTATTTCGGACTTGTTCTAAGCTAAAATAAACAAACATATTCCCCCCAACAAACCCATCAGAACGTTGCGCCATCCAAGGTTGCAAGGTATTGATCAGGATTTCCATTTGAAATTGATGACGTTGGCTTTCCATTGGTTCTCCATCATCATAGGGGAGTTCTTCCTGAGTGGGAGGAAGGCTTGTTAGATAGGGAGTTATGGGAGTCGTTTCAGACATAGGAGTTTAATTCAGAGTCAGTTTCAACATGATCCTTTGAAAACAACTTAACCTCAAAAAAGCGATCACCTCACTCAATTATAATTGATAGCGATCGCGATCAGACCTGAATGAGTTTGATAGTCTAAGGAATGCTAAAATTAGCCATAAGAGGATAGTGATCCGAAAATCCATCTTTTTCTTTTTGACAAACCTGTTTTTGAACGAACAAAATATCAGATTCACAGGGCCACTTCTTCGCGATCTGAGACACAAAAACATAATCTAAAATACTCGCATATTTAGGATCACATTGAGTTCCCGTCGGCGGACAAGAATTTGTTTTTAAACAATTCGGCTTAATCCAAGTCATCACATCTTTTCGTAAGAAAATATCAAAAGCCTTATTGCCCTTTTTTTGAGCTAAATCAAAATCAAAATTATAATCTCCAACTGCAATCACAGGTAAAGATTGTGCTTCGGCCCAGTCTCGTAAATTTTCCGCTTGTTGGTTGCGTTTACTCTCACTTCCTCGGTTAAAATGATTAACCGTAAATAAAAACTCTTGACCCGTGGGTAAAAACTTAAAATGAGCCACTAATGGCGATCGCGAACCGCCAATATTATCGAGTTCTTCACGCTCAAGAAGATCAAGTTTATTTTGATTGTAAATAATCTGCAACTTATCGAGGCTTCCGGTCGTTCCAAAGATCGACTTAAAATCCGATCCAGAAACAGCAACCGCCTCCGTAAAAATGTCCGCTGCTGCTTGATCGGCAACCTCCGATAGTCCCCACAAATCAGCCCCCACAATTTCACGAATATCCTCAGCCACTAAATGAGGATCAGTATCATCGAGATCATCAGATTCGACATTGTAGCTGATAATAGATAGAGGTTCAGCAGTCGCGGGGAAAGCCGGAGCGATCGCCACAAACATGACCAGTAAAATCAGACCGAAGCCCCAGAAAATGGACTGAATTCTAGATTTCATCACAATACCTGTAAATTAGATCAAGTTCTGTCAGCTTGGCAATACTGACACCAATATACGCAATATCGCCGCCGAAGGAGTGACTCATGCCTGTTGAAATCGTACCCGAAACTGACTTCAAATATTATCTCATTGCCTTTGATGAAGAAGGTCGAGAACGCCAGGATGATCCGGATGGACAGATGAGCCAACGAGTTCTTGAAGTGTTGAAAACAGAGTCAATCACTGATGTTTTTCTGATTAGTCATGGATGGCGCAGTGATGTTCCGGCGGCTCGACGTCAGTATAGTCGTTGGATCAAAGTCATGCTCGAACAAGAGGCTGACCTGGATTATATTCGAGAGGTTCGACCCGGGTTTTCTCCCTTATTGGTGGGGTTACATTGGCCGAGTTTACCTTGGGGAAATTATGACTTAGCCAATTCTTCGGCGATTTCCTATCACGGTTTGAGTGCGTCTTCTACCGTCACTCCCATGAATCAGTTGGTTAATGAGTACGCGACCCGTTTGAGTGAGACTTCCGCCGCGCGACAAGCCCTACAAACGATTTTGCTGTCCGCCCAACAAAATATTGCTCCTGAAGAATTACCACCTGAAGTCGGCCAAGCTTATCGCATTCTCAACTATGAAACCACTTTAAGTAGTCAAGGTTTAGGGTCTTCGCCCGCCACCGATAGAGAACCTTTTGATCCCGAAAGTACCTTTCTGGTTGCTCGTCAGGAGGCGTTGAGTTATGGGGGGTTTAGTTGGGGTGGGGTTTTAGCCCCCTTGCGAACCTTGTCTTTTTGGAAAATGAAGGATCGGGCGCGTCAGTTTGGTGAAGCCGCAGGACATGAATTTCTCAAGGACTTACAACGGGTGAAGGAGGACGTGCGATTTCATTTAATTGGTCATAGTTTTGGTTGTATTGTGTTGTCGGGAATGTTGGCCGGACAGAACAATTGGGGTGTGTTGGAACGTCCAGTTAATTCTTTATTTTTGATCCAGGGGGCTTTTTCTCATTGGTCTTATTGTGGGGATATTCCGGTAACACCTGGAGTTGCGGGGTATTTTCACCCCTTGATCGCAGAGGGTAAAGTCTCTGGCTCGATTATTACGACTTATTCTAAATTTGATACGGCAGTTTGCAAGTGGTATCCCTTAGCGGCGAGTGCTTCGAGTTTGTTTACGCGATCGGTGAGTTTCTTTGAGTTTAATCAATTTCCCATGTATGGTGCTTTGGGGGCTTTTGGAGCCAGGGGAGGAGATGATTTTCAGGCTGTGGAGATGAATATGTTGGATAACAATTCACCTTATCCTTTTTATCCGGGCCAAATTTATAATCTCGACAGTCAGGAATTTATTCAAGAAGGTTCCGGCCCAGAAGGCGCTCATAACGACATTGCCCGTCGGGAAGTTGCTCATGCGGTTTGGCAAGCGGCGATCGCTAGTTAAGAAGGAATGGGGAGATTGGGAGGTTGGGAGATTGGGAGATAAGAAAGAAACTGGTGACTGTTTTATCCCCCCCCTGGGGATATTTCTTTTGTGCTATCATATAGATGCCCCCCTGGGGGATATTTATGAAATCTTCACTTGATATCTTAAATAAGATAAACTTAAGTAACGATTTTTTAAGAAAACCTATTTAAAGTTAGAACGACCTATAGGAGCGAACCTTGACTACTACCCAACCCACTCAACCCCCAAATCAACTTCATATTTATTTAAGAAAAGTTAAACTCTCTCAGAAATGGATGCTGTTTGGGGCGGCCATATTTCTGGTATGTGTCCCGGTGTTTTTTCAAGCGCCCCTGGTGAGAACCTGGCCAGTATTGAGCCTATTGATGACAATCGGGTGGTTAGCCCTGAGTCTATTCTTAATGCGATCGCGGACAACGTGGGTTTGGGGAGACTTACTGATTGGGTTTACCTTAAGTTGGTTAACCGGATCGATCTACTGGGGTTGGTTGCGAGGAGAACCCCTTCTCCATCTTCCCATTGAAGCTTTAGGTATTCCCTTTGCGGTGTGGTGTTTGCACCAGGGATGGGGGAAAATCGGAAATTGGTTTTATTTAGGATCTTTGTTCGGAACGGCGGTTACAGATGGATATTTTTACATTACGGGTTTAATTCCAAGCTGGCGACAGTTGATGACGGTAGATCCTTCTTTTGCCGTTTCTATTTTGCAAGATGCACTAGAACGAGTCATTACCCCTTGGGGGATTAGTTGGGCAATCGTCTTAGTGCTGCTGCTGTTAGGGGTGGGTTTATTCCCCTTAAAATCGAAACAATTGCATAAATGGGTGTTCAGTGGAGCAGTTTTGAGTACAATCTTAGTAGACAGCTTGTTCTTGGTAGCAGCCTGTGCCGCTTAAGGACGGACAGGGTTGGCATTTGGAGGTTTGAAGTGCATCTAAACTGAAAAAGTGGCAGAACAAAGTTTAGGCCACCCACCGCTTAAATCTCAAACTGGAAAGAAAAAGATAGATCTTTCGAGATTTAGAGACTAGAATGGAATCGATCGGGGCGACGCTGAATAATCTCCCAAGTTCAGGTTGGGTGTTATAAACTTTTGTTGGGTGAGATCAATGATCTGGCTCCCACTTTCCAAAAACCCAGTGTCCTTTCTCAATCTGTTGTGAAATTACAACACACCCCTCATTTATTGATTATCAGTGACGGTGGCAAAAACTATTTGCCACTGGTTGGTAAAAACTATTGGACATTGGGCCGCAGCGACGACAACAATTTTGTGATCCGTGATCGATGGATTTCCCGTAATCATGCGATTTTACAACGTATGGAAAGCGGAGAGTTTTATTTAATTGACCTCGGAAGTCGCAATGGTTCATTTGTCAATGGTCGTCGGGCGACAATTCCAATCACCTTAGAAAATGGCGATCAAATAATCTTTGGTCAAACAGAAATGGAGTTTCATTGTCCATCGAATCGACTCGAAGTGGACGAACCCGAACCCGAGTCTGAAGATTTTACGGCAACGCTGACTGTGCGCCGTTTAATTTCTGTGATGGTCGTAGATATCCGAGACTTCACAGTGTTAACCCGACAGCTCGATGAACGCTTACTCTCAGAAGTGATGGGACGGTGGTTTCGTGAAGCTGGAGAAATTGTCCGCGAACATGGCACCTGGGTCGATAAATATATCGGTGATGCCATTATGGTTGTTTGGTTTCATGGGGCGCAAGGCGTCAGTTCCAAGGAGATGCGGCAAATTTGTAGTGCGTTGAGAGCCTTACACCGGACAACAGAAGCCTTGAGTAATTCCTATCCTTTGCCTTTTCCGTTGCGAGTCGGTGCCGGACTCAATACCGGATATGCGATGGTGGGAAATACAGGAGGTAGCGGGAATTCAGACTATACTGCTTTGGGAGATACCGTGAATGCGGCTTTTCGACTCGAATCTTCAACCAAGCAACTGGGAATGGATATTGCTTTGGGTGAAACCACTTACAAATATCTTTCTCAACTCCATCAAGAGAATAACTTCGAGCAGCATACCGTTCATCTCAAAGGTTATGATACGCCAACAATTACCTATGCCTCGACCTTTGCAGGTCTGAATACATTTCTAGAAACGGTAGAAGGCTTACAACCTGAGTAATATTAATCAAAAATTAAGTTTAAGATCACCCATCGCTCCAAACGCTGACAAAATCGACTGCTACAATATTTAGACAAACACTCAGATCCGATCATCAGGCTATCTAGTTTTGCACAGAAGCTGAAAAAACTTAATGCTAAATCACGCCAAAGCAGAATACTATGCTCATCCCACGGCTCAGGAGCTAGATCTCGACGAAGAACGGACTCGCCAAACCGTTCGGCTAGTTGCTCAAGCCGCTGAAGACCGAAAAGCCGAAGATATTACGGTGCTGAAGGTCTCAGAGGTCTCCTATCTGGCTGACTACTTTATCATCGTGACCGGTTTTTCTCATGTCCAAGTTCGAGCCATTTGTCAAGCGATCAGCAAACAGGTAGAAGGGGACACCCAACGAGTTCCAATCAGTATTGCCGGACAGCGAGAAGGTTCCTGGATTTTAATCGATTATGGAGATGTCGTCGTCCATATTATGCTTCCTGAAGATCGAGAATTCTACAGTTTAGAAGCCTTTTGGGGTCATGCAGAACGAGTCAATTGGTCAACGCTATAGTCAATTCTCGCTCGATACAAACTGAAAGCAGGTAAAGACAAAGCTTGACCCCTTTTGAGTAGAGATGTTGCTGATTGCGTCTCTACCTATTTTTTATGCCAACGAAAGTATTGTAAAACACTCCGATTCGACCGATTCGTTATGATTAATTATGATTAATTTTAGATTTTAAAATCCTAGATTCACAACAGTAGTTATGAGAGATCTGTCAGCTTCAGTCTGCCCGGTTCCCCCCGAACAGCGCCCAATCAATGAATATCAAGAATTGCAGGAGTCTTGGTTTTTTAGCTGGGTCACTCTTGAATGGCATCAATATCTGAGAAAATTGGCTTGGGTATGGGCTTGGAGTTGGTTGGTCTTTGGGCCGGTTGCGGCGGCGAGTTTCCCTCCCCAAACAGCAATTGTCCCGTTTTTTGTGAGTGGGGCGGCTGGAGCGAGTCTGATTTTGACCCTTGTTGTGATTCGACTGTCCTTAGGATGGTTTTATGTCCGCTCCCGTCTCATCCGTGCCAGTATTTGCTATGAGGAGTCAGGCTGGTATGATGGACAAACTTGGGAAAAAACCCCAGAATTTTTAGCGCAAGATCGGCTCATCCTATCTTATCAGGTGCAACCCCTACTGAAGCGTCTACGACGCACCTTTTATGGTCT
>CAZNCM010000017.1:0-2915 GCA_964571155.1 uncultured Lyngbya sp.
AACAAACCATGACAGCCTTTAGAATTGGAATAGCCGGGCCAGTGGGTTCAGGGAAAACCGCCCTTCTCGATGCGTTGTGTAAGTCAATGCGAGATCATTATCAAATTGCTGTTGTTACCAATGATATTTACACCCAAGAAGATGCCCAGTTTTTAGTCCGTTCCCAAGCCTTAGAAACCGACCGAATATTAGGCGTAGAAACAGGCGGTTGTCCTCACACCGCTATTCGAGAAGATGCCTCAATTAATTTAGCTGCGATAGAAGATTTAGAGTTAAAATTTGAAAATCTTGATCTTGTCTTTCTCGAAAGTGGCGGTGATAATTTAGCCGCAACCTTTAGCCCTGAATTAGTAGATTTAGCGATTTATGTAATTGATGTTGCCGCAGGAGATAAAATTCCCCGCAAAGGCGGCCCAGGAATTACTAAGTCAGATTTATTAGTGATTAATAAAATAGACCTTGCACCGTTTGTTGGGGCAGATTTAAACATTATGGAACGAGATGCTAAAAAAATGCGAGGCGAGAAACCTTTTGTATTTACGAATTTAAAAACTCAGCAAGGTTTAGAAGATGTGCAGGAGTTTATTCAAAATAATTTGATTTAATTTTAATTTATATGTTGATCACTCTGTCGGGTTTATCAAACCCTAAAACTTCAGTATTTTCACTGAGGAAATATTTTAAAAAAGTTCCGTATTTCCACTGTAGCTTTTACAGTTGGCTTCAGCTTAAGCTGGAATCAAATCTACTCAGGCTGAAGAACGCCAAGGACAAACACTCATGTTGAAGCGACTCATTGTAGGGTTAATTAGCATCACACTTTTATTTCAGAGTTTAGTATTCAGCAGTCCAGTTTATGCGAGTCCAGTCATTACTACTGAAAACTCTCAAGCAGTCCATAAAATCCCCTTTTCAAACTCAATAGAATTTTATAAGAAGCTCAATAAAGCTTTGAAGTCAAACGAACCAATTGTAATTCAAACTGATTTTAAGAACTATGATGAGTTTCCAAAAGATTTAAAAAAGATTGTTAAGGTTGATCCTTCAAATTCATCTATTGGAGCGGTAGGGGCAGCCTCTAACTTAATGATGCCTGCTACAGCGGTAGCGTTAGGGGGAGCGGTAGGGGCAGGGGCATTGTCTAGCGCTGCTATTGGTAAAGCAGTAGGGGCAGGTCTTACAGGCGCACTTCCAGGCGGTATTGGTGGATTGGCTGGTAGTCCTAACTTAATTGCATCTGGATGGCTAGATAACAACCCACTGAACTTTATGACATGGACAGCTATAGGAGCAGGTATCGGAGGTGCAATAGGCGTACTTCCAGGCGGTATTCTTGCTCTCCCTGCGGCTGGAATAGGTGCAGGAGTTGGTGCTACAGCTTCAATAGTATCTCAAGCGTTCAATGACTCTACTCATCGAGTTATCCTAACAATCGGATTAGGTGGAACAATAACAATTACTATTGAGCCAGCATCTTTTGTTGCCTAAACTTCAATAAATTAGAAATAATATTATAGAGGTAGGTTAAAGCTTTAATCTACCTTATTTATTTTGGGGTTAAATTTTCAAAACTTATCCAACTTCATCTATAATAACTGGGTCGAACCAGAGTTAAATATTCTAATGACCCCTGAAAAATTAACGGGATGGCAAGGAATTCTGCGGTTAAAATACGCCAAAGATAACAATTCAACAAAACTAATAGAAACCTACAGCCAAGCACCGCTAAAAATTCAACGTTCATTTTATCCCGAAGGAAAAGAGATTTGTCATAACGTAATCTTACATACAGGCGGAGGAATAGTTGGAGGCGATCGCCTGTTACAAGAGATTCATTTACAACCCCAAACCCAAGCCGTCATTACCACTGCATCTGCTAGTAAAATCTATCGCAGTAGCGGAAAACAAGCCAAACAAACGATTAACATTCAAGTAGATTCAGACGCTTTTTGTGAATATTTACCCCGAGAAACTATTGTTTTTAACGGGGCAATTTATCGCCAAGATTTATACGTTGAACTCAGTGAAAATGCGACGTGGTTAGGATGGGAAATTACCCGGTTTGGACGCACCGCCAGAGGCGAACAATTTACTGAAGGAGAATGGCGATCTTGTACGGAAATCTGGCAAAATGGAAAGCCATTATGGATAGATCGTCAGTGGCTACCTGCGAATGCAGAAATTCTCACCAGTCCTCACGGTTTGGCGGGACAAGCGGTGGTTGGAAGTTTGGCTTGGGTGGGACATTCGGTTTCTGAAGAAATGCTAAAAGAAATTCGACAATTGTGGAATCAGCAGGACACTTTAGGAGAAGCTGGAGTCACCCAACTTTTATCGGGTTTGTTGTGTCGTTATCGCGGAAATACCACCCAAGAGGTGATAAACTGGTTTACGAATGTTTGGCAATATATCCGCCAAAACTATCAGGGACGAGTCATTACTCAGCCCCGAGTTTGGAAGATTTAACTCAAAATAAGGTGTGCAGAAATTATGCAATTAACGCCTCAAGAAAAAGATAAATTATTGATTTTTACGGCTGCATTACTCGCTGAAAGACGCAAAGATAAAGGCTTGAAACTTAACTATCCAGAAGCCGTTGCCTATCTTTCTGCGGCGATTTTAGAAGGGGCGAGAGAAGGGCGAAGCGTTGCTGAATTAATGAGTTATGGTAAAACCTTGTTAACCCGTGATGATGTGATGGAGGGTATACCGGAAATGGTCGAAGAAGTGCAAGTCGAAGCCACTTTTCCAGATGGCACAAAGTTAGTTACCATTCACAATCCGATCATTTAAAATAGTAAGATTATCCCTATATTTTTAGAGCAAAATAGTTATGATTCCGGGTGAAATTTTTGTAAAAGAAGGCGAAATTGAACTGAATTCGGGTCGGACTACCCGAAGAATAAAAGTGTCGA
>CAZNCM010000017.1:2954-3790 GCA_964571155.1 uncultured Lyngbya sp.
CCATTCAAGTCGGTTCTCATTTTCATTTCTACGAGGTGAACACCGCCCTAGAATTTGAACGAGAACAAACCAAAGGAATGCGATTGAATATTCCGGCTGGAACAGCGGTTCGGTTTGAACCCGGAGATGAACGAGAAATTGAATTAGTTTCTTTGGCTGGAAGTCGTCAGGTTTATGGATTGAATGGGAAAATAAACGGTCAACTTTGATGTAAAGTTACAACCCAGAAAACTATGTTATTTCGAGAATTACAAAGTCTCAATATAGATTTTTTTCAGACTGCAAAAGGATTCATTAACCTTCTTCGAGATCCGGGTCAAACTGAATCGGTTCACGATATTGAAGACGGTTTGCGGCAAGCTAAATATACTCAAGTTGCGATAGAATATATCCAGTCTCAACCGGGAGTTAAACCCTTAGTTGAAGAACGCTATTTAGCCCCATCTCCCAACTTAGACTCCTTGTTAGAATTACCCTCAAATTCTCTCGGATATACTTATGCTTCCTACCTCACCAAAGAAGGATTTGACCCGAACTTTTATCGCACGCTAAACATCGAAGATGATACAACTTATATCATGTTGAGACTGCGCCAAACTCATGATATTTGGCATCTAATTACTGGATTTAGTACCGATGTTGTGGGAGAATTAGGATTACAAGCTTTTATCCTCGCCCAAACTCGCAGACCGATGGCGATCGTGTTGTTAGCGGGAGGACTGTTAAGGGCGTTAATTAAATCTCCCGAAGAAATGGAAAAATTATTAGATCGGATCGCCGTTGGGTATAGAATGGGAGCAAAAGCTAAACCCTTCCTCGCTCAAAAATGGGAAGAA
>CAZNCM010000017.1:3800-10909 GCA_964571155.1 uncultured Lyngbya sp.
CCGTAAACCGCAATTAATTAGGGGAATTCGTGATGAGTTATCGAATGGATCGTCGCGCCTACGCAGAAACTTTTGGCCCAACTGTTGGCGATCGCATTCGCCTCGCCGATACGGAATTAATCATCGAAGTTGAACAAGATTATACCACCTACGGCGATGAGGTCAAATTTGGGGGCGGAAAAGTCATCCGAGATGGGATGGGACAGTCTCCCATTTCTCGCGAAGAAGGCGCTGTTGATCTCGTCATCACGAATGCCTTAATTTTAGATTATTGGGGCATTATTAAAGCTGATATTGGCATCAAAGACGGCAAAATTTTTAAAATAGGAAAAGCCGGAAATCCCTATATCCAAGACAACGTTAATATTATTATTGGGCCTGCAACTGAAGCCATTGCCGGGGAAGGAATGATCCTCACCGCCGGCGGAATTGATAGCCATATTCACTTTATTTGCCCTCAACAAATCGAAACCGCGATCGCATCAGGAATTACGACAATGATCGGGGGAGGAACAGGCCCCGCTACCGGAACAAATGCCACCACTTGTACACCCGGATCTTGGAATATTTATCGAATGTTACAAGCGGCAGATGCTTTCCCAATCAATTTAGGGTTTTTAGGAAAGGGAAATAGTGCCAAACCGGAAGGATTAATTGAACAAATTGTTGCGGGTGCTTTAGGCTTAAAATTACATGAAGATTGGGGAACAACACCTGCCGCAATTGATACCTGTTTAAATGTTGCCGATGAATATGATGTTCAAGTTGCCATTCATACCGATACTTTAAATGAAGCGGGATTTGTGGAAACCACGATTTCTGCTTTTAAAAATCGCGTAATTCATACTTATCATACCGAAGGCGCAGGGGGAGGACACGCCCCGGATATTATCAAAGTTTGTGGTCAAAAAAATGTCTTACCCTCCTCAACAAACCCGACCCGTCCTTACACCGTTAACACCCTAGAAGAACATCTCGATATGTTGATGGTTTGTCATCATTTAGATCGAAATATTCCCGAAGATGTTGCCTTTGCAGAGTCAAGAATTCGCCGTGAAACCATTGCCGCAGAAGATATTTTACACGATTTGGGTGCTTTTAGTATGATTGCCTCTGACTCCCAAGCAATGGGACGAGTGGGAGAAACCATTATTAGAACTTGGCAAACTGCCCATAAAATGAAAGTACAAAGAGGGCTACTGTGTTCGTCTGACAATTCTCAAGAAACCCATGACAATTTCCGGGCTAAACGGTATATTGCTAAATATACGATTAACCCCGCAATTACCCATGGAATTTCTGATTATGTGGGTTCAGTTGAAGAAGGAAAATTAGCCGATTTATGTTTGTGGAAACCCGCTTTTTTTGGTGTTAAACCGGAAATTGTTATCAAAGGCGGATTCATTGCTTGGTCACAAATGGGCGACGCAAATGCGAGTATTCCCACCCCTCAACCCGTGCATATGCGCCCCATGTTTGGCAGTTTTGGGGGGGCGATGACCGCTACTTCTTTTACCTTTGTTTCTCAAGCGGCTATAGAAGCTGGAATCAAGGAAAAAATTGGTTTACAAAAACCCACGGTTGCCGTCAAAAATACCCGAAATTTAAGTAAAGCAGATATGAAACTTAATAATGCGTTACCCCAGATGGAAGTCGATCCCGAAACCTACGAAGTTCGCGCCGATGGTGAACTTTTAACCTGTGAACCTGCCGAAAGTTTACCAATGGCACAACGTTATTTTTTATTCTAATCACAAGGGTTTAATTACACTCTATCTTTAAGCTTTGACAATAAGCTTGTCGTTGACTCTCACGACCCAGTTCATCGGTCTTTTTTTCCCAACTTGATTCAATTTGCAAGATCGCTTCGGACAACGAAATTTCATTATTTAAAACATTGATTAAAATCGGATGTAAAATTTTCTGTTGATAAACTTCATACTGAGGAATGGATAAATCTAAGACAATATTCGGATTATTTAAAGACAGATAAATCGTATTCAGGTATTGACTCGCAAGCTGCTTGTTCATACCTGCTTCTATCCAGGATTGACGGTCAGTTAACTGAGACATTCTGTAGGGATTCAAGCCTGTTGATGAAGTGATCACATCCAGATTAGATTGTTCAGGCTGACTCATATAAGACAGAAAAGCATAAGCCGCTGAGAGCGTTTTTCCTTGTAAATCATCATTGACTGCCCCCACCCAACCCCCCAAAGCGGCATAGGGTGCATAATTAATCCCTTCTTCGCTATAGGGACAAATCGACTGATTACAGGTGACTAACTGACCTGTTTCTCGGTCTAAAACTTTAGGACTTCCGGGTAAAATAGCTGTTCCAAATTGGTTTTTGATCGGGGAGTCAGACTGCATTGCTAAAGTCCCTAAATTTCCCCAGTCAATTGTTAAAGCACAACGACCCGAGAGAAAAAGTAACCGCATTTCCATCACCGAAAGTGTTTCATCTCCCGGTTTTGTTGGCCCGTAAGTAGCGGTTTCTTTATAAATTTCTAAAGCCTCTGCAAAAGCAGCGTTATTAACGAGAGGTTTCATCGTATCCGAGTCGAAAAAAGCCCCTTGTTGAGTTCCCTGAGTTTGTAAAAACGAACTTGCCACCGCCCACAACATCCGAGAGTTAGCCTGGGGAGTTCTCGCCAGACAAGAACCGTAGTCTGCTTCTCCATCATTATTGAGATCCTGGCCGTCCATCTTTCGGGCTAAGTCTAAATATTGATCCCAAGTTTGCGGAGGAATAATGCCCTGCTGTTCTAAAATATCACTACGATAGTATAAGCTGAGTACCTCTCCATCGAGGGGAATCGCGTAAACTTCACCCTCGTAAGTAGCATGATATTCTCGAAAAAAGACAGCAATATCTTCCCATTGAATTGCTGAATCCGTTTTTACCCGTTTAGTTAAGTTTTGCAAATACCCATACCGAACGTAGTCTGCTTTCCATTGGGGAGGAATAATCACGACATCATAATTGTGAATACCTCTCCGGAAATCATTCAAAATTTCTTGATACAGTAGGTCAAACGGTGCCGTGATAATTTTAATCTCGACATCTGTGAGGGCTTCAAATTGTGCCGCATGATCGATAATGGGTTCTGTAATCCCGTTACCCGGTGTTAGGCTCAATACCGTCAGGGTGACTCCCTTCAAATTGGGATGTGGTGTTGTTTTTTTGAGATCCGAAGACGAATCACTCCGGTTTTCATTTGCGGAAATTCCGTGACAAGCAGCGATCGCTAAACTTAAACCAACAGGGAGCCATCGAGTGAATAATTGAGCGATTAGAAATTGTCTAACGCTGAGTAGACAATCACCGATCAGCATCATAAATTTTAGTCCTTCTACAATTGAGAACACTGAATTAAGCACCCTTGATTCAGTCTGACTCTAACAAACCATAGTCTTGTCAATTGGTCAATTAGAATCTTCCCAGTTTGAAAAAAATTTGGCGAATCCAGCAGTTTTTACAAACGTATCAAAACTCTACTTGTAGAATAGCATTTTTATTCAGTTCAGTGTATAAACTCAATATTTTAATTCTAGAACTAACGCGAGGATATGGATTATCCATTGAGTCCCAATCAATATAATTTTTTGATAATATTTCTTTTTTTATGGGTAACAGGGGTTTCACAGTCTATGACTTCTCCTCTCCTGGCTGCATCCCCACTACTGACTCAAAATTCTTATCCTCAACCCGTCCCTCCTGATCCCCCAATTCCTGAACCTCAGCTTCCTCCTACCCTCCCCCCTCCCGAGGAACTTCTGCCCTCTCCAACCCCCGATTCTGCCCCAACAGAACCCAATGTAGAACAATCACAAACCCGGGTCATTGAACAATTTATTTTTGAAGGAAATACGGCATTTACCGATGAAGAATTAGCCGCAGTTACTCAACCTTTTCTTAATCGTCCGATTACATTTGCTGAACTTTTACAAGCGCGTTCGGCAGTTACCGATTTATATGTGAGCAACGGTTATATTACTTCGGGGGCATTAATTCCTCCCCAAACCCTAGAAGCAGGAGTCGTCAAAATTCAAATTATAGAAGGTGAAATTTCAGAATTAAATATTACTGGAAATGGACGCTTAAACTCTAATTATGTTCGCTCTCGACTCGAAAAAGCAATCTCAAAACCCCTCAATCAAAATCGTCTTTTAGAAGCTCTACAACTCCTACAATTAAATCCAGTCATTGCCACCCTTTCGGCTGAACTCTCGGCCGGAATTCGTCCCGGTGAAAGTATTCTCAATGTTGAATTTCAAACCGCCGATACATTTACAGTTAAAGCATTTAGTGATAATAGTCGCCCCCCCAGTGTCGGTACGTTTCGGCGAGGAATTGAAGTGATCGAAGGGAATGTATTCGGGCAAGGAGATCGCTTTAATGTCGTTTATAGTAATACCGACGGCAGTGATATTGTTGATCTTACTTATGATTTTCCGATTAATTCTCGTAATGGAACGCTCGGAATTTATTTCAACTATACCGATAGTCAAGTCATTGAACAGCCCTTTGAAGATCTCAATATTGAAGCCAATAGTTACACCTATGAATTTCGCTACCGCCAACCCATTATTCAAACCCCCCAACAAGAACTCACTTTAGGTTTAGCCCTGACTCGTCGAGAAACAGATACCTCTATTTTGGGAGTCGGTTTTCCCCTATCACGCGGGGCAGAAAATAACGGAGAAACTCGTTTATCAATCATACGATTTTATCAAGAATATGTTCATCGGGGGGCCAAACAGGTGTTAGCAGCGCGATCGCAATTCAGCTTAGGAGTCGGGGCGTTAAATGCCACCATTAATAATAATGACGAACCCGATAGTCGATATTTAGCCTGGCGAGGACAGGCGCAGTGGTTGCGGTTATTGGCACCCGATACAGTATTATTAGTCCGATCAGATATTCAACTCTCCAATGAAGAATTAATTCCCCTCGAACAGATCGGGCTAGGGGGATTTGAAACCGTGCGAGGATATCGTCAGGATTTGTTACTGCGGGATAATGCGGCGTTTGCTTCAGTGGAGTTACGCTATCCTTTGCTGCGAACCTTCAATGGTGAAGGAGTATTACAATTCACTCCCTTTGTCGATCTGGGTCGGGCTTGGAATGCAAACTCAGACTTAGAGATCGACTCTAGAACATTATTTTCGGTGGGTTTGGGGTTGCGTTGGCAATACAGCGATCGCCTGACCTTAAAGCTGGACTGGGGAATTCCGCTAACCGATATTGATTCAGGGGAACGAACTTTACAAGAAAATGGGATCTACTTTTCTATCGATTGGAATCTATTTTAAAGTGATGTACCCCATTTCACGAGAAGTTGAGTGAAAAATCCACTGACTATCAAAAATTAACTATCCCACCCAACTATTCTAATATTCTGTCGAGCGTCGATCATCATTCGTTTGAGACTGTTCATCTGTTGAACGAGATGAAGATTCTTCTCGGTCCGCTTCAGACTCTTGCAATTCCCAGTCTTCTTCTTCCTCCTGGTCTTGAATTTCCGTTGCCGGAGGTGGGGGTGTAATAATACGATAATCAGCATCATAAACCGATTCCGATTTTCCGACGCCTGTATCTTCTCCTTCGCGATATCCGTAAGAATACACCGAACCTGACCAAGATTGCTGTTTGGGTTTTTGTTCGACTTCGTAGTGATCTCGGTAAGAATATTCAGAGTCGGCGTCATTTGAGGATCTTTCCTCAGAAGCTTCAGACATCGGTTCGCCGTTGTCAAAATCAGAAGACCCTTCCGGTCCTTTCCAGGCAGTTTGAGAAGGGGTAGAATGAACAGATTCTTCTTCGTCATCTAATCCCCAATCTTCCTCATCCCAAGATTGACGAATGGGTCTGACCTCTGTTTCCCAATCATCCGTAGTCGAAGTCGTTGAACGGGGAGGCGGTGGAGAATAACCCGTAGAATTTGGGGTTGTATGGGGAGGAGTTTGACCCGCAGAATAAGCGGAAGTGGGTTCAGGAGTGGGTTCAGGAGTAAACCCTGTGGTCGGTCGAACCGGAGGTTTAGGAGAACGAGACGGCGAACTTCTCGCAACCGCAGTACCCGAACCTGACAACTGAAATAAACCCCAGATCAGCAGCGATAATATTACCCCAACGGAGATCGCAATTACAATCCAAAAAGACAAAGGCAATGCAGGCGACTGAGTACCCAAAAAAACCAGGGACACAGACGGAGAAAGATTCTGCGCGACCAGCAAAGCCAGTCCTGCCACAGCAATCAAAAAGATAACTAAATTCGCGACAGACATGGGTATGATGGGTCAGTTGCTAGGTGTACAGGGTTGGGGCAATTAGGCTTTACTCAGCCGAAAGCGAATCAAATTTCATCAAATTCAGTCCTCTTTCCAGCGCTTGATCGGTACACAGTCGATATCGAGTTGATCGAGAGTACGCGCTACCACAAAGTCTACTAAATCTTCGATGGTTTGAGGTTGATGATACCAAGCCGGAATCGCCGGAACGATGCGAACCCCTGATTCAGCCAGAGTAGTCAAATTTCGTAAGTGAATCAAACTAAAGGGAGTTTCTCGCGGCACTACAACCAATTTACGCCCTTCTTTAAGTTGTACATCCGCCGCTCGTTCAAGCAAATCTGAGCTTAACCCATTAGCAAGTTTACTCACGGTACTCATACTACAGGGAATCACAACCATTCCCAACGTACGGAAAGAACCACTGGCAATATTAGCACCGACATCTTGCCAAGGATGACAACGCAATTGACCTAACTTTGGGACTCCGGCTTGTTCTCGCCAAAATTCAGCTTGATCTTTGGGGTCAGGAGGCATCCGAACCTCTTGTTCACTTTGCCAAACTATATAAGCCGATTTGGAAGCGACTAACTCAATGGGCAAGTCAGCCTCTAGTAGATATTTTAACGTTCGGACAGCATAAATCAGTCCAGAGGCACCGCAGACACCAAGAATTAGGGGTTTTTGATCGCTCATAAGTTAGTTTTGAATTTTGAATTGGAGTCGTAATCAGACCTAACCTCAAACGACTCCAAACCCATGTTTTAGTAATTATTGTAGGGATCGTCGTTGTCATCAACAGCTTCACTACC
>CAZNCM010000017.1:10919-12409 GCA_964571155.1 uncultured Lyngbya sp.
TTGACTTGTACTTCCACGTTATCACCCAAACGGTACTGATTACGGTTTTTGCGACCCACCAGCGTTTGTTGACGGGAGCGGTATTCATACCAATCATCCTTGAGAGAAGACACATGAACTAACCCCTCAACCCGCAGTAGGGAACCGCCAGGAGATTCGACTTCAATTTCTACAAAGAACCCATAAGACTGTACTCCGGTAATCAATCCCACAAAGGTTTGACCCGTGCGGGCCTTCATAAATCCAGTTTTTTTCAACCCTTCTAAATCTTCTTCGGCATCAACACCGACACTTTCGCGTTCACTCAAATGCACGACCAATTGAGCAAATTGAGACTCTAATTCCGCTTGTAAATCTGGGGGAAGAACATTCCAGGCAATTTTACCGTGACAGGAGGAATGACCCAAATTTACCCGATCTTTAGATCGAGTCGAACGTCGATCTCGTCCTTCTTCAAAAATCGCCTTCAGAACTCGGGAAATTTGAATATCGGTATATCGCGATAACGGTGCGGTGCAATGGGTATAAAAATCTAGAGCTAGTCCAAAATGAGGTTTAGGAGTAATGCTATAGACCGCAGGTTTCAGGCTATCTTCGAGCAAATAAGTTAACACTCGTTCTGCTTTTGAACCCGCCAAAGCTTCCACAAAAGACTGAAAATCTGAAGGTTGAACTTCTTCTTCACTTTCGAGTTCTAATTCACAACCTAAGTGGGTGGAGAGTTTGGCCAATTCACTGACATCAGTCGGATCAGGCGCGGGTTGAACCCGATAAATTGCAGGTAAACTCAAGGCTTGTAGATGATTGGCAACCACTTGATTGCCAAAAACATTGAGTTCTGATACCATCGCCTGAGCGATCGATAGAGAAGCCACCACAATTGGTCCGAGTTCTCCCTCATCATCAAAATGACAGTGAGTATCGAGCAAGTTGAGTTCAAAGCCGCCCCGTGCCGATCGCATTTGTCGAACCGCTCGACTCACTTCTAGGAGATTTTCTAAAATTGAAAGCACTTCTGGAGAACCCGCTTCGACTCCATCGAGAATCGCCTGAGCAGTTTTGTAGTCTACTTGATGATCGACTTGGATCACACTGGGCTGAATTTCAAACTCGATCAGTCTTCCAGTCGGATCAAGTTTAATTAAGATTGAAAGGGTGAGACGTTCTTGTTCCGGTAACAGGGCGAGGCGATCGCAACTGAGTTCTTTGGGAAGAATGGAGATATATTTATCGGCTAAATAGATCGCCGTTCCGCGTTTACGGGCTTCGCGATCGAGGGCTGTATCAGGGGCGATGTAGTGGGCGACATCGGCAATATGAATTCCTAAGTGCCAATTACCCGAATCAGTTTGTTCTAAGGTAAAAGCCCGATCAATGCAATATTGGGCGGACTCTTTTTCTTCTTCATCTAAAACGGAAAATTCGGAATTCCCTAAATCCGGGTGGAAACTAATCGTGAACAGTTTGCGTAAATCCGCCCGGTTTTTGTA
>CAZNCM010000017.1:12464-12993 GCA_964571155.1 uncultured Lyngbya sp.
CCAAAATTTGCACCACCTGACCGACGGGGCGATGTATTCCCAACGGATAACGAACCACCTCAACATGAACTAAATGATCAATCGCTTCTTGAAGTTCTGGAGATTGATCGATCAAATCTAATTCAAACAGAAGTCGATCATCAAGAGGAACCGCCCGAAAGGTTTTGGGAGTGCGTTTGACTCGTGCTAGTACCGAAGGGTTAGCGCGATCGCCATTCCACGCATTACTCAGATGACTTTCACGAATGTAAACATCTTCTGCGCCTTCTGCGTCTTGAATGGCAAAACAGAATCCTTTACTCGAACAGCGAAGTTTGGCTTCAACAACGCTTTCTTGTTCGACTCGGCGATAGCGGCCTTTATCTTTTTCGAGAACTCCAATTCGCTCTAACGCATCTAAGGCGATTTGAAATTTTCGTAAACTGTCGTCATCGGGAGCAAGTTTTTTTTCTAATGCTTTTGGGGCGACCAGTTTATCTTCGGAAAAGTTAGCCAAAAGTGTAGCGATTGAAAATTCCATGTAGCGGTC
>CAZNCM010000017.1:13117-24598 GCA_964571155.1 uncultured Lyngbya sp.
TGACTTGTCTTGACACTTCCTCATCTGTTTGGGTAACGGAGACGCGATTCTCTCAATAATGGAGATACAACGCGAATCATGCAACGAATCTGAAAGAAAACAGCCGCCATTGGAAGAAGGTTCGGCGCGGGATGCAAGGAGATTGCCTAAACCGAGTGGGTGGGGACGCTGATTTTTCCGCGCCTATTCCCTCAAGCATACAGTGATACAATTGAGGGCAACTGCTCCTCTCGGGCTGAGAAGAAGCCCAACAGATTGAGGACTGTCTTCACAATTAATTACCCTAGCTACGGCATAATTTCATCTAAATGAAGTCCACCTGAAAGTAGATTGATTCATCTAGACGGTAGCATGATTGAGTGCTGCGTCAATGACAAATGCTTAAGTTAGTATACCTTAAATTAGGATATTATTATGTTTGCTCAATTTCGATCTCGCTACCCTACGGGGGGTTTAATCTCTGAGTTACTGGCGATTGATCATGGTCAGTATGTGGTTCGTGTACTGGTAGAAGTCGATAGTGTGATTATTTCTTCGGGGCTAGCGGCAGCGGAGACGGTTGAACTCGCAGAAGATGCCGCCCGAAAGCGATCGCTTCAAGTTCTCGGGATTGAAACCTCTACAGCTTTACCTCATTTCTCCACAACTCGTTCTTTGGCGGGGAAGGAAAATTCGACTCCATTTGAATTTAATTCTACCCCTGAACCGGCTCAACTTCCTGAAGCTTCTGTACAAGAGTCTGGGGTTGAAACCTCCTCCAGCCCTTCAGAATTAGAAGATTGGTCTTCTGGGGGAACGTCCTCGGATGATTGGCTCTCGGCAACTTATATTAATCCGAGTTCTTCTTCAGCCTCCCCAACACCAGAAGCCAGTTCGACTTCACCGACGAAGGGACGAAGTGCTTCATTACCTCCTTTACCGGATACACCTTCAGAGGAGACTCATGAAGTTCCATCCCCCTCTGAAGATCATTCTCCTCAGTCTTCTCCGTCTAAAACCTCAAAAAAGAAAAAGCCAAAAGCAACGATTGAGTCTACAGATTTTTCTTCTGAAATTGCTCGTACGGATCTCGAACTCAAACGGTTGGGTTGGACAACTGAACAAGGGGTAGAACATCTTCAAAAAACCTACGGAAAGCGCTCTCGTCATCAGCTAACTGAAGATGAATTGTTGGACTTTCTACACTATCTCGAATCTCTCCCCACGCCCACGCCCCACGCAGACAGTTAAACAGTAAACAGTAATCAGTGAACAGGTGTTAGGTAACAAGAACAACAACTTAGAACTCAATCACTATCATCACGTCAACCGAAAAAACGGGTCACTGATTACTGCATAACTGTTCACTGAAAATTAGCCGCCGTTATTGGAAGCAGCATTAGCAGCTATTGCTTTGCGATCATAAACATGATCAATTAAGCCATAGTCTACCGCTTCTTGAGCGGACATGAAGAAATCTCGTTCAGTATCTTCCTCAATTCGAGACAGAGGTTGTCCGGTATGATCGGCGAGACTTTGGTTGAGGCGTTTCTTTAAGTAAAGAATTTCTTTGGCTTGAATTTCGATATCAGTCGCTTGTCCTTGAGCGCCCCCTAACGGTTGGTGAATCATAATCCGAGAATGGGGTAAGCTCATCCGTTTTCCTTTGGCCCCTGCACTCAGCAAAAATGCGCCCATACTCGCCGCCAACCCAATACAAATGGTGCTAACATCCGGGCGAATATGGTTCATGGTGTCGTAAATCCCCAATCCTGCGGACACTGAACCCCCTGGAGAGTTGATGTACAGGTAAATATCTTTTTCGGGATCATCTGCATCAAGAAACAGCATTTGAGCCACGATCAGGTTGGCTAAATCTGCGGTTACTTGTTGTCCCAGAAAAATAATGCGATCGCGTAGCAGTCGGGAATATATATCAAAGGCGCGTTCACCTCGACCCGATTGTTCAATAACGGTTGGAATCATACTAACCCACCAATCAAGTTCACATTCATTGATTGTAGCGACTGTTGGGAGGGTGGGAGTCACAGGTTAGGAAATCACTACCTGAGAAAGGAAAGGCGATCAAGATGAAGATTTCGTTCAACTGAAGAAAAAAGGATTTTTTCAGTGGGTTAAATATCCGGTTCAAGGAATACAGAACTACACCGTAGCCAAAATTAATATGAGATAATTGTCAGTGCGATCGCTCTTTGCCCGAGTGCCGTTCAAAGTGTACTATTTCTATCCATAAATATTCTGATGTCAGAAGATACTGTTCGGATTGTCACCTATGAAGCCGTTATTTCTCCGTCTAAATCAGATGACTCTGATGGGAGAAGAAGTTTGGATGTTGTTATTCCCGCAGGTGTTCCCACATTTCCCTCTCAAGAGCTATCTCAGGATGCTTCCAAATCAACTGATGAATTCATCGGAGGGTTCAAAGTTCAGGAAGTTCCGAAAGAAGCACTACAAGCTGGAATGAATCAATTGATGGATGTGGTAGAACAGTTAATGACCCAAATGGATCGGCGAACAGACAGTTCAGAGATCAAATTAGATGAAGTAGAACTCTCTGTAGTTGTCAACGGTCAGGGTCAATTTAGTTTGTGGGGGACGGGTGTCACGGCGGGAAGTACGGGTGCAATTAAGCTCAAGTTCAAGCGGCAAAATTTGAAGTGAAATGGCGAAAAACTACGCGATCGCAATCGGGATTAATCACTATGATTGTATTCGTCCCCTGAAATATGCGGCGAATGATGCTAAAAATGTGCGAGATTTTTTGCTCGATGAAGCCCGATTTGATGAGGTTTTTTACTACTCCGATTATTCGCCGGAAATTAATGGGGCTTCAACCCGTCCAACTCGCTCAAACTTAGAACGATTGTTGGAAGTTACATTTAAAGAACAGTTCATGGGAGACGGAGATAACTTCTGGTTTTTCTTCAGTGGTCATGGAACACGGGAGAATGGAATTGATTATCTCATCCCCTGCGATGCTTTTCCAGAAAATATTCAAAAAAGTGGAATTGCCGTTAACTATATCATTCAAAGATTGAAACGATGTGGAGCAGATAATATTGTTTTGATTCTGGACGCTTGCAGAGAACAAGGAAATGATAGCAGCAAAAGCATTCAAGGAGTGGGAAAGCAAACCGAAGAAAACGCCCGTCAAAATGGGGTTATTAGCATTCGTTCCTGTAGCGAACATGAATATTCCTGGGAACTCGAAGAACTCAAACAGGGAGCATTTACCCATGCGTTATTGGAAGGATTAAGAAGCAAAGGCAGAAAAGCAACTGTTGAACGATTGAACGAATATCTCAAATCTACCGTTCCTCAATTAGTGCAGCACAAGGGACGGCAAACCCCTAACGTTATGGCCGATCCGATTGAAAAGTCTCATCTAATTTTAATACCAAAATATGCCACAAAAGTGGATATTTCAACGCTGAAAAATGATGCTTACAAAGCTCAGGTTAACAGGGACTTTCAACAAGCAGAACGGCTTTGGATTCGAGTTTTAGAGACGGGTGTGGATATGGATGCAGTCCTAGCCTTACAAAAAATTGCGATTGAAAAAGCCGGACAACCGGAGATTCCAATTCCACCTCCAAATCCTCCAATACCTAATCAGTCTGAACCCGAAATTGAACTGAAATCAGAAGTTGGTGTTGACTACTCCAAGTTAAAGAAATTACTCAGTCAAGGGAAGTGGAAAGAAGCAGATGAGGAAACCGCCAGAGTCATGCTAAAAGCTGCAAAAGAAGAACACAAAGGTTCTTTAGATTCAGGCGATATTAAAAAGGTTCCCTGTGCTGACCTGCGAACAATTGACCAACTTTGGGTAAAATATAGTAATGGTAAATTTGGGTTCAGTGTGCAGAAAAAAATCTACATCGAATGTGGCGGAAAACTGGATGCTAAATTCCTAGAAAATGAAATTATGTACCAGTTTAGTCAACGAGTGGGATGGCAAGTGAACAGAGAGTGGATTAGCTATGAAAATTTAACTTTTGATGCTTCTGCCCCTTCGGGACATCTTCCTGTGGGTAGTGACTGCTGCTTAGAGTGGGTAGTTGGAATGGAAAAGATAGATTGTATTGTTGGTACATCCACTTCAAAGTGTTTATATCTATTAAACTTATTTTCTCGAATTCCGCAGTTTGAATCTAAACCTAAAACTAGAATTCCGAGTATAGCAGAAGTGACAAATAAACTAAGCGAAGAGATTGGAAAAAAAATAAGTAACTTTTATTTGGGATTATAAACAACTCAGACTTTTGTCAATCCCAAATTTTCCATCTTTGTTTCACATTTTCATCGACTTTTCCTCAACTCGATACCTGGCACTATAAGAAGTCAGAAGTCAAACTATTGTTCACTCCGTATTCCCCCCTTCCAAAAGTCTTTTAAATCTTATTCCCCCCTTATAAAAGGGGGTTAGGGGGGATAAACCCGAAAATCATCTGACAAACCCCTTCAAACTCATATAAAACCTGATGATTAGTAAAGCGAATAACTTGCAACCCATACCCTTCTAAAACCTTAGTTCTTTCCGCATCATAAACCGTCCCTTCAGATGTAAAATGACTATCACCATCAACCTCAATCACTAATTTTAATTTCGGACAATAAAAATCAACAATAAAATTATCAATGGGCTTTTGTCGCCACATTTTTAAAGAAAAATTCCTCAAAAATTTCCAAAGTTTCCGTTCGGCTTGTGTGGGATTTTTTCTCATTTCTTTAGCCGGATCGACTAACTTTGGATTGTAAGGTAAAAAGTATTTGCCTTGTTTGAGGTTGGTCATTGTTCCTCCTGGTTCTTTTTGTCTCTCTTAGCCACCATTTTATCCCCCCTAGCCCCCCTTTGAAAGGGGGGAATAAGAGGAAGACATGGGCTTAAAAGTCCCCCTTTCCAAGGGGGATTTAGGGGGATTTAGGGGGATACTTTCTCAAACCTTCAAAAACCAACGTTTCTGATACATCCCATACAATACTATCCACCAAATTAAAATGTTCGCGATCGCAAAAACTAAAGAACCGTTCATTTCACCCGCCCAAGACACAAACAGATTTTGATAAATCCATGTTTTCAAACTCATAAATTCGCCATTGTTAGAGATTTTTGTATAAATTAAAATTCTTGCTACAAATCCGGAAGCAACAAACAAAAAAATTGGGTTGAGTCCCATCACTTCCAAGGGAAATCCCCATTTTTGGTGATCACGAACCTCGATGATTTCATAACAAAATGCGAGTAATATTAACGCCCAACCGGCGGTAACGAGAACATAAGAACTTGTCCATAAAGCTTTATTAATCGGAAATATTAATCCCCAGAAATGACCGATGATAATATGACATAAACCAATAATTGCTAAATTTAGACTGGTACGACTTTTTACGGATTGTTTTTTCAGCCAGTCTCCGGTTAAATAGCCAATGAAAACGGTTACAGTAGCCGGAAGTGTACTTAAGAGTCCTTCAGGATCAGATTTTCCACCACTTAATAAATGATTTTCTCCCAAAATTAACCGATCAATATAAGCAGCGAAGTTTCCTTCTGGGGTTAAGTTTCCAACTCCATAACCGGGAACGGGAATGAATTGCATTACCACTGCATATCCGATTAATAGACCGATTGATAAACCCCAGATTTGTTTTTTGGAGAGGTGTAAAATTGCGATCGCAGAGAGTCCGTAAGCCAGACTAATTCGTTGTAAGACTCCCATAATTCTAATATTGGCTAAATCATAGTTCGGATAACCATTAAGAAGAAGTCCGAGTAGAAATAATATCACACAACGTCGTAGAATTTTGAGATAAATTTTGGAGGTAATATTGTTATCATAATTTCGGTTTTCTGAAAGATATTTTGACAAAGAAAATGCCATCGCGACACCGATAATAAACAAAAAACAGGGAAAAACTAAGTCGGTTGGTGTATAGCCATGCCATTCGGCGTGTTTTAAAATAGGATAAACATGATTCCAACTGCCGGGATTATTAACGAGAATCATGCTAGCGATCGCAATACCTCGGAAGACATCAAGTGAAGTTAAACGCATTGAGTTAAGAGAGTTGAATTCATTTTTTATTTTAATCTGAATTACGACAATATTTTCGTGATTATCGCAACTTTTGTCATACAGATAAGTTTTGATAACTTTGTTACATCTGTTGATCTTTTAAAGAGTCATTATTCACTCTCACTCGACTTGCAACTCAAACTCCTCATAAAAAGCAAAAAAATAACTATCCCAAAAAAACAAAAAATAAAATCTGGATTTAGCTTCTACTATAATTATCGTTGAACATATATCATTCTCTTAAAGTTTTTAAGATTCTATCAGAAAGATACCGGAATCATGGCTGCTATTTATAATTATGAACTTTCTTTGAGTCACAGATTACTCCGCTCAACACCAGTTGCGTGACTTTCGGGAAACCCCAAGACCCTTACGGGTATCTCCTGCGGAGACGCTGCTGTGACCGTTGGTCATCGGTACTCCGGTGATGATCGCCGGAGCCTGCTTCGGACTCGATTCCCGAGTCAAAATTAGTTGGCGTTTGCAAAGTATCCTCGCAGGAGAATCGCTACTTTTGCAAGAGATCTATTTTAATTTCTGTAACTGTGTACTCGCAATTTTAGAAAAAAGTGCTTAAATTGTAGTAAGGACTACAAAAACCCGACCATTAAAGTTTGTAGATCCCGTTTCAGGCTGAATTCCCTGGAATTCATTTCAGTTTGAATGACAAAGCACCGCCAAGATTCGACCTGTTAGACAAACCGTTCCCACTTTGCTCTTTTTAGGTTGATAGAATTTTTGGGTTGACCATGAATAAACTTACATCGACGCTAGAACCTTTGACAGCAGAAGATATCACTCGCTTAACCGGAATTGATACCCCTGTAGTCGAAAAAATGTTTAATGCAATTGCTGACTTTACAACAGGTGATTATCACAAAATTCGACGCGCTGAACAAGCAGGAGTAAAAGATGAGAAGATTGAACTTCTTAACACTTTTATGAATAAAATGTCAGGCTATCAGGGAGAGATTTATCGAGGACTCTCTTTTGGTGAGAAGTCGATTCAAGCCTTTATTGAAAATCTCAAACAGCCGGAGGGGTATACTTTAGAAGCGATGGCTAGCTTTAGCTATAGTCTAAATGTAGCTGAAAATTATTCCGGTTCTTGCTATTCAGTTGTACTCCGAGTCAAAGGAAATCGTTCAGGTGTGGCTATTTGTGATTTTTCTGCGATGTATGCTGAATGTGAAGTTTTAGTTCCAAAAGGGACTCGATATAAAGTTGTTAATCTCCCGGATAAAATAGAACGAGGAAAAATAAATTATATTGATCTCCAAGAGATTTAAAATTATCAACTCGGTGTTTTGGCATCTACTTAATTTCAAACAATCAACAGAAACAGAAAAAATATCAGAATATAAACGGTAGAGAAGTTAAAATTTCTACCGTTTTTAGATGATATCCTTCAATAGATGAACAAGTCAAACTAATTTTTTATGAACCCATCTTCGGAATTACACCGGGTCAAGCAGCCGTTTGGTACGACGGAGAAATGGTTTTAGGTGGCGGAATTATTTGCAGTTAATACCTCTCCCTAAATCCCTCTCCTAAAAGGCGAGGGACTTTGTTTTAAATTTGGCGATCGCCGAAGCGATTAAAATAAATATATTATAATCAGATAAGCTTGTAAAGTCCTTGAAAAATGTCTGCTAGAGATCGATTTCATAATGCTGTTAAAAAAGCACTTCAGAAAGAACAGTGGATGATCACCCATGATCCATTAAGAATTGAGTTTGGAGAAGATGATCTGGTTGAAATTGATTTAGCCGCAGAACATTTGATTGTAGCTGAAAAAGCAGAAGTTAAAATTGCAGTTGAAGTTAAAAGCTTTTTAAGAGATTCTGCTTTATCGGACTTTCATACTGCGTTAGGACAATTTTTAAATTATCGCTTAGTGCTTGAAGAAAGCGAACCCGAACGTACACTTTATTTAGCAGTTCCCATTTCCGCTTATGAAGTCTTCTTTCAACGAAAACTCCCCCAAACGGCTATCAAAAAGTATAAAATAAAACTAATTGTCTACGAACCGACTGATGAGGTGATTGTTCAATGGATCGACTAGAACACTACCGTCAATGTATTCAAAAATTATTGCTGGAACATTGTCAAGGTCAGTCTCCTAATGGTGAATTTGAGGTTCATCCCATTTTTGATCGCGAACGAGATCATTATTTAATTGTAGATTTTGGGTGGGATAATTACCGTCGGATTTATAATTGTGTGATGCACTTGAATATTCAGAATAATAAAGTCTGGATTCAACGCAATCAAACCGATTACAGTCTTGCTGAAGAATTGGTTTCGTTGGGAATTCCAAAGGAAGATATTATTTTGGGACTTCAGCCGATTTCTATTCGGGAATATACGGGGTTTGGTGTCGCTTCTGAGTGAATTTTATTCAAGTTTGTGAAAATGAACCTCTCCCTAAATCCCTCTCCTAAAAGGCGAGGGACTTTGAAGAACCTCTCCCTAAATCCCTCTCCTACCAGGCGAGGGACTTGGAATACAGAAATTAAACGGGTATTCGGTGAATTGGGTTTGATTTCCGAGGAAGTTTTAAAGTCAGTTGTTTATAATAGATAAATTGGCAACAATCAAGCAGAAAATGTCAGAACCATCAAGTTACATCATTACACTAGAAAATCAGGATATCGTTATTCGGCTGAATCGAGAGTCAATCGATTTAGACCTACTCAGAACTTTTTTAGATTATCTGGAGTTAGAGTCTATTCGCAACCGGAGTCAGTTAACAGGAGAACAAGTAACCGAATTGGCTGATGAAATTGATCGGGGAGTTTGGGAAAGTTTTCAATCTAAGTTTACCGGACATTCATAATGTCGATGCCACCAATAGTTGTTGATACGAATATTTTGTTTTCTGCACTATTGAGCGATCGCTCTCGGTTCACAGAGTTCATTTTTAAATCGGAATACAATTTATTTATTTGTGAGCTTGTCCTGGTTGAACTCTTTAAACGAAAAGAAAAAATTATTCGGCTCAGTCAATTAACAGAAAATGATCTGATTCAATTCTATCATATTTTATTGAGACGGATTAATCTCTATAAAGAAGATCTGATTACAATCGAAAATCGCTCATTGGCTTATGAATTTTGTCGGGATGTGGATGAAAGTGATACACCTCATGTGGCTCTAACATTGTAACTTGAGGGTTTATTATGGACAGGAGACAAAAAACTTAAAGCCGGATTAAAACAAAAAGGATTTGAATATTTCTTTGATCCCGATCTATAAGACGTTTCAGATATCGTAGTTATTGAAAGCAGTATTGATACCAGATGAGACACTCTCAACTTGTTTCCGGTAAAGATAATATCAATCTGATGAACTGTGTTGGAAACCATCAATAATTGCTTGCATCTGCTGAAGAAGATCCTCAAAAGAAGAACTATTTTGAGATTGAGATTGATTGCTTTTTTGAGTTGCCGTTAATTTTCTCAAGCAGTCTGCATAATTTCCTCGAACCATCATTGTATTGGGATGACCGACTCCGAGAGTTCGTTCAAACATTTCTAAGGCTTGTTGATACAGGGGTTCGGCATCAACGTAGCGTCCCTGGGAGTTGTAAAGTACGGCGAGGTTGTTCAAATAGGTAGCTAACTGAGGATGGTTTGAAGGCAGCGCACTCTCGGCGATTTTTAGAGCTTCCTGGTAGAGGGATTCGGCATTAGTATAACGTTTTTGGTTTCGGTAGAGTTCAGCAAGATTGTTAAGGATAGTAGCAATTTGAGGATGATTACTCTGATACAATCGTTTAAGCATTGCTAAAGCTTCCTTATAATAAGATTTAGCTTTGTTATCGATTCCTTGAGAGCGGTAAAGTTCTGCCAAGTTATTGAGGATAGTAGCAATTTGAATATGATCACCTTTGTATAACCGTCTTCTCATATCCAAGGCTTTTTCTAAAAGCGGTTTGGCTTCTTTGTAGCGTTTTTGATCTTCGTACAACATACCTAAATTATTGAAGATAGTAGAAATTTGAGGATGATCACCCTGGTACAATTGTTCGAGTATTGCTAAAGCTTGACTATATAAAACTTCTGCTTGAGTACAGTTTCCCAGAGAGTGGTAAAGTTCACCTAAATTGTTATAGCTTCTTGCTACATCAGAATTTTCGTTACCTAGTGCCTTTGCAACGTCTACACATTTTTCTAACCAAGATTTAGCTTGCAGATAAAACCCTTGCTCTTTGTAGAACCATCCCAATCCATTCAGTAGCAACATTAAAGCTATATCACTTAAAAAGTCTTTCATCTGAGTTGCTACTTCTTCGATATGTTTAATCGCAGGTTCAACCTGTTTGACTTGTTGGGTGGTGATATCTTGAGGAATTGGACGGGCAATTTCAACCATAGTGGTGACAAAAGCCTGTTTCATTGCGGTTGCGGCTTCTTGTTCTTCGAGTTTGTCGCGGAAAAACTCTCGTAGCAGTCTATGGAGGCGATAGGTTTTCGGTTCGGTTCGTTTGAGGAGACTGAGTTTAACTAACTGGCGTCTGCCGTCTTCAATATCTTCGAGATCAATTTCCTCCCCCTGCCAAAATTGATACACCTTTTCAACCAACACCCACAACATCTCATCGGGATAAAACAGAGACAACAAACAACCCAACCGTTGAGTTTCTGGCTGTTGTTGCAACCGTTCCCAACTCAACTCAAAGGCGGCGGCGACTCCCAATTTTGCGGTTTCATCTTGTAGGGAAGAATGTTGTAGGCGTTTACGTTGCAGGCGTTGCAGCATCTCGGCGAGGGAGAGATCTTCTTCATCTGCCAGATATTTCCCCACCAATTCTAACCCCAAGGGCAAATAACCTAACCATTCACAGAGTTCTTCGGCGGTTTGGTGTTCAGCTTGAACTCGTTCCGTTCCAATGATAAACTCTAGTAACTTTAAAGCATCATCCGGGTGAAGTACCTCTAAATTTAGGAGAGTAACGTTGGGTATCTGTTCTCGGGTGGTGACTAATACTTTAAATCGAGGATTTCCGGGTAAATAGGGCTTAACCCGTTGTTTGTAGCCGATGACATCATCAACTATTAACAACACCTCACCTTCGGCCCAGTGTTGCCAGCAATGGTTCAACTTTGCTTCTGGTGTACGAAGAAAGTCCATATTAAGGGAGAAGCAGGAACTGGCAAAATCAATCACCTCTAAGATAAAATTCCCCCCAGAAATGAAGCAAACGCCGCCTTTGTAGGTATCCTGGAGATGTTTGCGGGCGTATTGGATAGCGAGTTCAGTTTTGCCCACGCCTCCCATTCCGACTACTGCTGCGGCGATCGCAACTTGGGTATTTTGTTGTAATAGTTGATGGAGTTCTTTGAGTTGTGTATCTCGTCCAAAAAAGTTCTCGGGTTCGAGAATGCCCCGTTGCCCTAAATTT
>CAZNCM010000017.1:24608-25840 GCA_964571155.1 uncultured Lyngbya sp.
TTTTGCCCCCCTTGCCCCCCAATTCTGAGGGGAACCTTCTTGAAAGCCCCCAGTATTGGGGGTTTGGGGGCAGGGATTTAGGGGGCTTAGTCATATTGTGATATTTTGTTCTTTAATATTGATAGAAGCACCTTCTCCTTGAGCTAGGTTAACGACTTTTTCAATCGTGTTGTGATAGTTTTGAGTGCTGGCCTGTTGAGATTTAATTGTTGCCGCAATTTCTTCTAACCTGTTTCTGAGGTCTGCATCTTCGCTGATGGTTGCTTCCACATTCGCGATCGCTTGGGCAACTTCCGGATCGGTTTCTGCCGTTTCCTTGAAATCAATCACCGCTTGACCCCAATCTAAAGGCATTTCATTCACCTTTTCAATAGCTAATGCCGTTTGGGGAGATTTACGCCGAAGCTGTTGCAGCAATGCTTCCCCTTGGTCAAATAACTTTTCCCCCAGTTTCTCGCCTGTTTTTTCTGTTGCTTTGGTGATGATCAGGGCGGCTAAAGTCCCAAGGGCTAGTTCTATGGGTTCCATCGGTTATTGTTGTTGTCGAAAAAGGTCGATTGATGGTTTTTATTATAGTAGGGTGGGTGAGAATCTGGGCAACAATTTAGCGATAATAGTTAAAAAACCTCACCGACCCTACCCATGTCAAATTATCGCAGATTGCGCCAACCCGGAGGAACCTATTTTTTTACTCAAGTTACCTACAAAAGAATTCCTTGGCTTTGCGAAGAAAAAGCCCGATTGACGCTCCGAAATGGGATTAATCATATAATGAAATTATATCCTTTTACCTTGGATGCTATTGTTCTTTTACCCGATCATATTCACTGTATTTGGACTCTGCCAGAAGGAGATGATAATTATTCAATTCGGTGGCGATTAATAAAAACTTATGTTAGCAAGCGTTATGCAAACTTCTTAAAGATTCCGTTTGAACTCACTGAATCTCGAATCAAAAAACAAGAAACTCACCTCTGGCAAAAGCGATTTTGGGAACATTTAATTAGAAACGAACAGGACTATGAAAATCACTGTAATTATATCCATTATAATCCCGTAAAGCATGGTTTATGTCAGTCCCCCGCCGATTGGGAATTTTCGAGTTTTCATCGATTTGTTGCCCAGGGGATTTATCCAACCGATTGGGCTGCAAATACCACTCCTCAAATTTCCAATAATATCGGAAACGAGTAGAGTGGGTGAGGTCTTTAAAGATTCTTGTTGAATTGTTG
>CAZNCM010000017.1:25940-34944 GCA_964571155.1 uncultured Lyngbya sp.
TTTAAAGATTCTTGTTGAATTGTTGTCCAAATTTCCAATAATATCGGAAACGAGTAGGGTGGGTGAGGTCTTTAAAGATTCTTGTTGAATTGTTGCCCAAATTCTCACCCACCCTACAGTTAATGTCCGTTAAACGATACGTCCTTCGGCAAATCCAAACTGAACGTAATGTTGAGTCGCGGCATCTAAATCGTTACCAAAGAAAGCCTGTAAATCAGCATTATTATTGAGATAACTGACCGGATTAAAAGAATTGGTTGAACGACCTTCTGCTGCACCAAAACGAACATAATGTTCCGTTGCAAACTCGGGATTAAAACCAAATACCCCAATCAAATCTTCATTTGATGCCAAATATCTCACCTCATCAAATGTATCTACAGGTCGATTTTCATTCATCCCAAACTGTAAATAATGTTGGTTCGCCGCAGCCAAATCAAACCCAAATACACCCGCCAAATCAAGATTAGACGCCAAATATTGGGCGGGGTCAAATACAAAATCCCCCGTTAACGGGTCTACAACCGCAAGACCTTGTAAATTTAAGTTAGCATCATCGCCAATCATTCCCAAACTTGTTGCGATACCTGTTGCCAAGTCAACGTTGTACAACATAGAATTAGAAGCAGCGAAAGCGGTATTACTTCCATTCGGAGAAGAAGCAATATCAAAACCGCCCAAAGTATCAAAATCAAGCCCCAATTCCCCCACCGTGACTAAAATTCCGTCATTGGGTGGATTTTGCAAAACGAGGGTATTCAGCAGCGTATCGATGTTATAAAGCTGTGTAGAAGTCGTTCCCGCAAAGGAATTGGTATAAGCAGAAGCGGTCACATTGGGATTAATACCCGCATTCACATCGCCGGGGGCAAATGCTAGAGTCCCGTCAACGATAACCGCACCCGTATCAACATTTATCCGAAAATCTTGGTCGTTATCTCCAACCAACCGCAAACGGTCGGCGGCCGGGTTAAAATCAAAACCGGAGATGGTACCGCCTTCAAAGGGTTGAGACAGGGTACTCGCCAACGTTGCGACCCCATCAGAAGCCGTCAAAGAACGAAGAATCGGCCCATTTTGACCTGCTACTCCATTATGAATGTGAATGGCGCTGCGAGGATTCCCTTCAGCATCCGCCGCCGGGCCAACAGGAAACAAAGAGCTAGTCAGATTGTCGAAAGTTCCAGAAATAGTTAAACGATTTGTGGCATCATCGTAGTTGACATCAAAGGAACCAACCGCCGGACTATCGGGAGGAACAACATTCCCGACTTCTTGAGACTCTTGGATAGGAAGTCCGCTGACTGTAATATTACCGCCTGTCGGAACGTTAATCTGTCCTCGCAGTTCACCCCCGTTAAAGTTTTGGGTGTGCAGGTTCACGTAAAGGTTATTATTCCGCAAGAGTGCTTCTTCTTCGTCGGTGAGGGTAAAGGTGCCTGCAAACGTACCATCATCAAAACTACTCGGGTCAATTGTGTAGAGATTGTTAGCGGTTGTCAAGCCGTAAAGTAAACCGTTGGCCGGTCGGGTATCAACACCCAGTAATGTCCCCTCAATTCCGGTAATGGCTATTGGTGTTACCTGTCCGGGATTACTTGAATTAAAAGTCAAGAGTGTATTGTTATCAGTTAAAGCAACTAAATTTTCCATCTTAAATCCTTGATCGAATTCTGTTGTAGTACATCCCTGGTTCGAGTGTGAAGCTGTTTAAGTTTTGTATAGTCTAACTTAAGTTTTGTATAGTCTAACTTAATTTTATTACTTTAGATAGATATTTATTGACAAGGTTATGTTTGTATGTTACGAATTTCGGATAAAAAAATCCCCCCGTTTTATGGGAGGGAAATTATACAGAAAATTCCGGTTATTTCTGAGGAATATTCGGGGCGGTAAATGACAACAAGTTTTGCTTTTGTTGGGCAATCGGAGGATTATCTCCCAACGTCGGTACCGACTGACGAATCAAAGCCGTTAATTGTGTTGTGGTTGAATCATAGATTTGAGTCACAATCTTTGGATATAACCCAATTCCGATAATTGGCACCAACAAACAAGCAATTACAAACACTTCCCGAGGTTCGGCATCCACCAATTTTTCGTGAGAGGTTAACTCTTTGTTTTCCGGGCCGTAGAGGAGTTCTCGCAACATTGAAAGCAGATAAATTGGCGTTAAAATTACCCCAACTGCTGCTAAGAACACGACTAATACTTTAAAAGTCGGGCTATAAGCATCACTGGTTGAAATGCCAATAAAGATCATCACTTCTGCGACAAATCCACTCATTCCCGGTAACGCCAACGATGCCATCGCACAAGCCGTCCACATCGCGAAAACCTTCTTCATCTTCGACCCAACGCCGCCCATTTCATCTAACATCAAGGTATGGGTACGGTCATAGGTACAACCCACAAGGAAGAATAAACTCGCCCCAATTAACCCATGAGAAATCATTTGCAGCATCGCACCACTTAACCCAATTTCGGTAAAGGATGCCATCCCAATTAAAACAAATCCCATGTGAGAAATTGAAGAATAGGCAATTTTTCGTTTGAGGTTTCGCTGGGCAAAAGAAGTTAGGGCAGCGTAGATAATATTAACAACCCCCAAAATAATTAAAATTGGGGCAAAAGTCGCGTGGGCGTCGGGCAACATTCCCACATTCATCCGTAGCAACGCATAACCCCCCATTTTCAGCAAAATACCCGCCAGCAACATATGCGCCGGGGCTGTGGCTTCTCCGTGGGCATCGGGTAGCCAGGTATGAAGGGGGAAAATTGGCAATTTTACGCCGTAAGCAATCAGAAAACCACCATACAATAAGAGTTCTAGTTTAATCGGAAAATCCTTAGCAGCGATCGCCGACATATCAAACGTCACCGTATCGCCGTAGAAGGCCATCGTTAAGGCACCAACCAAGATAAACAGCGAACCGCCTGCGGTGTACAAAATAAACTTTGTCGCGGCGTACTGGCGCTTTTTCCCGCCCCAAATGGCTAAAATCATGTAAACCGGAACCAATTCCAGTTCCCAAGCCAGGAAGAACAACAACATATCCTGAACCGCAAATACAGCAATTTGGCCGCCGTACATCGCCAACATCAGGAAATAAAATAGCTTGGGTTTGAAGGTAACAGGCCAAGCTGCTAATATCGCTAGGGTGGTAATAAACCCGGTTAGCAAAATCAGAGGCATTGCCAAACCATCTGCCCCCACAGACCAGTTTAAATCCAGTTGCGGTATCCAGGCGTAGCTTTCAAACAGTTGTAAGCCGGGTTTGTTGAAGTCGTACTGGGTACAAAAAGCGTAGACAATAATAGCAAAGTCTATCAGCCCAATCACCAAAGCATACCAGCGGACTGTGCGGCCGTCTTTGTCGGGAATAAACGGCACAAACAGCGCGGCGACAATGGGAAATAGAATTGTGGTTGTTAACCAGGGAAATTGTTCGAGATTCATTTCTAGTGATAGAATCAGTGCTTAGTTATTATAGATCCGCAAAATTTGAGTAATACCGCCTATACTTCACCTTTTCTTCAGACTTTTAGCCGAATTTGTCCAAAGTCGAGGGATGGGATCTTGTTCTAATATAGATAACCCAGGAGGCTGTTGTTCAATAAACGGCCATAACTGCACAATTTCTGTAAATTCTGGATCTTTTAGACACAACATTTCAACTTCCAATAACTTCTGGATTTTAGTTCTTTCTAATACAAATACTAATCCATCGAAAGGTGCAACATCTATGGTAATACCATTGCAACGTGTTTCCCAAAAATTAAATTTAGAGCGAGTTGCATATTTCTTCCATCTTAAGCCAGTTGGTCTTTGATTATCTGATTTTAAAATACTGCTGACTTTTCCAGACAAACCTCTAAGACCTAAAACTGGATACTTGAGATAAACTGTTGGCTGAGAAGAATTATCAGATGAAGCTATTCCCAAGATAATAACATTTGACTTGGATAGTCTGATGAGTGTTTTCTGTAAAGCAATTTCTGATGGAATTATTTTTTTAGCGGGTACAGGTGTTTGATTGAGTAGGGGTTGGTACAAATCTATGAAATAACGTTCCGTTTGATCCAGTAACTCTTTATCGTTTTCGCAAACTAACCAAGCTATTTTAATATTACTTTTTCGGTTTATTTTTTTGAGTTGTTCAAACCGATGATGATCTTTCCATCTCGCACACAAGTTCGTTGCTTGTCCAATATACAAAACTCGATTGTCGGAGTCTAATAGGAAGTAAATAGCGGAACAATGTGGAAGTTGATCTTTGTTTAAAAGAGAGAGAGAAGGGAGAGAAGATAGATTAATTTCAGGATACATTGTGAACTTGTAAGAAGGAATGAAATCCGGTAGGGTGGGTGAGAATTAGGGCAAAAATTTAACGATAAAAGTTAAAAACCTCACCCACCCTACTTTGAGGTTGTTAGCCTAACTCACTCCTGAGAACACCACAAATCCCAATACCGCCCCAAACACAATTAAGGCATAAAATTGGGCGCGACCATTCTCAAAGTATTTCAATCCTTCACCGGATAAAAGCGTCATTAAACCCGTAAGGTTAACCGCACCATCAACCACACGGAAATCAATTTCCATGACCTGACGGGCGAGACGTCGTAGACCTTGTACAAACAAGAAATCATTCAAGTCGTCAAGATACCATTTATTGAGAGAAAACAGATACAATGGCTTGATTTTCTCAGCGATCGCGGCGGGATCAATTTTATGGCTGAGATACATCAACGAAGCAATCGTAATCCCAATTAAAGCAATTCCCACCGAATTTCCCGCCATAATCAGAAATTCAGTTAAATCAAATTCTGCCGCTTTTTCGAGAATTTGCGCTTCCGTTTCGCTGGGGGCGTGAATAAACTCCTCAAAATAGTTCGCAAACGGAGTCCCCAACAACCCAATCAACATCGACGGTATCGCCAGCGTCATCAACGGAATGGTCATCGCCCAAGGCGACTCGTGGGGGGAATCGCTGTGATGACCGTGACCATGATCCTCGTGGCCGTGTTCCTCGGTTTCGGCGACCAACTCTTGAGGATTCATCGCACCGGGGCCAAAAGCATAATTGGGGCCGTTGGCTGCGGCTAACAGTTGTTGTTTAATCGTGGCATCATTGCCCCGGAAACCGCCTTCAAACGTGCTGAAGTACATCCGGAACATATAAAACGCCGTCATCCCCGCAGTTAACCAACCAACCACCCATAAGGCGGGATTGGCCTCAAACGCATTCCCCAAGATTTCGTCTTTGGACCAAAATCCAGCAAAGGGAGGAATTCCACAAATTGCCAGGGTACCAATTAAAAAACAAGCGGACGTAATGGGCATATATTTGCGGAGTCCACCCATTAACCGCATATCCTGGGCTAAAACCGGGTCGTGTCCGACAACGGCTTCCATACCGTGAATGACCGAACCCGAACACAGGAACAACATCGCTTTAAAATAAGCGTGAGTCATCAGGTGAAACATTCCAGCGCTGTAAGCACCCACGCCCATCGCCATTACCATATAACCGAGTTGGGAAATGGTGGAATAGGCAAGACCTTTTTTGATGTCGTTTTGGGTTAGGGCAATGGTAGCCCCCAGAAACGCCGTAAAACAGCCCGTCCAGGCGATCACATTCATGACAATGGGCAAACCTTCAAACACCGGATACATCCGGGCGATCAGGAATACCCCCGCCGCAACCATGGTCGCCGCGTGAATTAAAGCAGAAATCGGCGTCGGGCCTTCCATGGCGTCGGGTAGCCAGACGTGAAGGGGGAATTGGGCGGATTTGGCAACCGGGCCTAAAAACACCAAAATTGCAAATAAACTGGCTAAGGCAACGCTTAAACCGCCGGTTTCGACCAGGGTTTCTAGCCGTTCACCCATCAAGTCGAAGTCAAAGGTGTTGGTCGCCCAAAATAAACCTAACATCCCCAATAACAAGCCAAAGTCACCGACGCGGTTGGTTACAAAGGCTTTTTGGCAGGCGTCGGCGGCCGGTTTGCGATCGTACCAAAATCCGATCAGCAGGTAGGAACACATCCCCACCAGTTCCCAGAAGATGTAAACCTGGACTAAGTTCGGACAGATCACTAAGCCTAGCATCGAGGAGCTAAATAGGCTCAAGTACGCATAAAAACGCACATATCCCGGATCGTGAGCCATGTAACCATCGGTGTATACCATCACCAAAAAGGCTACAGTGGTAACGATCGCTAACATGACCGAGGCGAGATGGTCAATGGTGTAGCCCATACGGAGGGTAAAATCACCTGCGGCTGCCCATTCGATCATGTGGGTGTAGGGTTCGTGGCCGTTGATTTGACTCCAGAGTATGGCAAAGGACAGCACCATTGCGCCTCCGAGTAGGGAGACGATGAAGACTGCGCTTGCTTTTCTGAGGCTGCTGGTGGCTCGACTAAATGAAATCAAGCCGATCCCAACAAACATCGCCCCGAGTAAGGGCAATACTGGAATCAACCAGGCGTATTGATAGAGCAGTTCCATAATATCTAGAGACTTAATCGTTCTTAACGAAGTTGTCAAAACTGTTGATAATTTTGACATAGACTTCGGGGTTTGAGGACAATGATCAACCTTTTTACAGACTTTTTACAGACGGATAGCGGCGATTGGGGTGATTTTTCGGTGTTTTGAAGTCCCCGTCAACGGGTGTCGTCTCTACGCAACCTGACCATCAATCTGACTAAATTTTTAAAAGGATTGCCTTGATTTGAGAGTTCAGAAGTATTATTTTCCTCAGAAAAATGGAGAATATACAGGCTAAGAGCCAGCATAGTATTCTGTGAAAGTATGACGCGCGTTTCACGTAGATGATGCCAATCAACATGACTCCCAATCTGTTCTACCCAAATCGCAAATGGGCTAAACAACTGCTGATTGCCTGCTGTGCTTGTCTATTGTCTCTTTTTGCTCTCTCTGCGGTCAACGCAGAATCGTTGGAATCGGTGGACACTGAAGTAATCATCCCAAAAGTTCCCGTTGTACTAGATGGACGAAAACTCTATAAAGTGGGAGCTTCTGGTAATTTTACTGCTGATGAACGAGCAAATATGATTAACGCTCTGCTGCAAGAAAAACTCAATAAAAATCTACTTCAAGGAGAACCTGTCAACGTCACTATTGATCAACAGGCGGGAGAAACAGTTCTTAAAGTTAATAACAGATATCTTGTTTCCATCAGAGCATCAGATCTCATTCCCGGTATGACCCCGCAAGAACAAGCAGAAATTTGGCAAGAAAAAGTTCAATTAGCCCTCGAACGAAGCTTAAAAGAACGAACACCTGCCTATCGAAATTGGGGGTTCAAAATGACAGTAATTAGCTTTGTCATCACTTCGCTAACTCTAGCCGGACTATTCCGATTGTATCGGTATTATCAACGCCAGCAACTGAAAAAATCAAATCGACAATCTGGTTCACTGAGATTACTGGGTTTATTTTTGGTACAAATTTTCGTTGGGATTGGCTTTATTTGTTATACTATCAACCTATTTCCAGCTTCTCGGAGTCAATTCTATAAAGTTATTTATTTAATTGAAAATACATTTACCACTCGGATGTTCAAATTGGGGACAGTTCCTATTTCCCTAAACCGAATTCTATTACTCGGAATTTCCACGGTTATTCTGTTGTTTGTGGTTAATCTATTCGCGCAATTTCTCAAAAAACGCATCTTACCTTTAGCGGGTGTTGATCAAAGTTCACAAGATGCGATCACATTTTTAACCCAGTATGCCATGATCTTTCTGGGATTTTTGTTAATTCTGAATGCGGGGGGTGTGGATTTTCAAGCTTTAGCGATTATCCTGAGTGTAATTGGAGTTGGGATTGGGTTTGGTTTACAAAACATTGCTAAAGATTTTATTTGTGGTTTAATATTAATTGTTACCCGTCCGATTAAAATTGGAGAATTGGTTCAGGTCGGAGAATTTCAAGGATTGGTGCAACGAATTGGGGTACGAACAACCGAAATCTCTCATATTGATCGATATATCATTACTTTACCTAATTCTCGATTTATTGAAGGAGAAGTTCTCAATTGGAATCGTAGTGAACTCACGCGCGTGAAAACATATGTTGAGGTTCCCTACAATTCTGATATTGATTTTATCTACAAAGTCTTGCAAGCTGCTTCACAAGTTGAACATCCTGATATTCTGCGTCATCCACCCCCAAAAGTCAAATTTAGAGAATTTGGTGAAAGTGGGTTACGATTTCGAGTTGTCGCATTTATTCGAGATCCTCTGAAAGAACCGAAAGTGAGAACTCATTTATATAATCAAATCGAGAAACACTTACGGAAATATGGCATTGAAATTCCTTTCCCACAAAGAGATTTACACATTAAAACGCCTAATCTGAATCCGATCATTCAAAGTTGGGTTCAATCTAATGGTATGGATTTTCCTCAACTTGATGCTGTCCCAGAAAAAAATATTATTGAAGAACCTATCATTCAAGATGAATATGATTGGGATCACATTGTGACTAGAATGCGAGGAGAAAATGGAATTGACATAAAAGAGCGGAGATTTCAGCTCAAATCATTTCCGAAAGTTTTTTTAGGAACAGATGCAGTCAACTGGTTAATGAAGTTTGAAAGTTCTACTCGACAAGAGGCGATTTTAATTGGACAGTTGATGGTACAGAAGGGCATCATTCATCATGTCTTAGATGAACATGATTTTAAGGATGAACCTCTATTTTACCGATTTTATATCGATGAAGAATCAATCCAGTCATCTCAACAGCGACATCAGCAAAATTTTGAGAGGGATCAACCTGGAATGAAATCTGATATTAGTGATGGCTGATTGTTCCTACAGTTCATCAGAATAACTGATTGTATTTTGATCAAGTTGTGATAAAAAGTTTCAATTTTCTATTGGATTTCAAAACAATATTTCAATTTCTAAAGCAATTAACCCTTTTCTGTCACTTTCCGAGAATTAAACTATAATAAAAAAGTTG
>CAZNCM010000018.1:0-13730 GCA_964571155.1 uncultured Lyngbya sp.
CCCCCGTTTACTTGGGTGCAGGAACATTCACCATTTGCTTGGTCTTTTTGCAAATTTATCTGGGAACCAAGCTGTTTTGGGTCTACGGACTTCATGTAAAACCCGTTGTGGAAGCGACGAAGCAGGGGCTTTTACAATGAACCAACAACTTTTGGCGCTGTTTGGGTTTGACCAAAGCGCGAACCATCTGCCCTACGAGTTCCCCATCCATCCCCAACTGGTACATTTTACCCTGGGATTGTTTATTATTGCGATTATCTTTGATATTGCCGGAACGTTTTTTCCTTGGGAACAACCCCTGTTAAAATTATTCGGGATTCCGGCTTTGCGAACAGGCTTTTACACCGTCGGTTGGTACAACCTAGTTGCTTGTGCGACGATCACCGTTTTTACCGTAGCGGCGGGCTTTTTCGAGATGATGTTGGCAACTCCACCGACCAACGTCAAGAGTGATTGGGGATTGGCACCAAATGAAACCCTGCTGTTACACGGCATCGGGGGTATTTTGCTCTTGGGAATTTTCGTGGCGATGACAGTATGGAGAGGGTTGCAACGCTACCGCTGGCGCAAAAATCGGGTTAAAGAGGTGCAGTGGAGTTATTTACTGGTCGGCATTGCCCTGTTCGGGATTTTGTTCGTTCACGGCACATTAGGCGGACACCTGGGAAGCGAATTCGGGATTCACGTTACGGCGGCGGAGTTGCTGCGAGAGGGCAAAAACCCCAACCTGCTGCTCGATTAAGGTGCATATATATAGTTTTACTGATTATGTTGAGAATTTTAGAATATATCGTTTTGGTGATCGGTGTGGCGATTATTGTCGCCATCAGCTATTGGATCGGACAACAAGCCTATTCTTGGATGCCGGTTGCCGCCTCCACCGATGCCCAACGCATTGACGACCTATTTAGCTTCCTGGTTTGGATGAGCGCGATCATCTTTCTGGGAGTTGTGGGCATGATTGGATATTCGGTGATCACCTGTCGAGCATCGAGGGGAGACTATCGCGAAGGTCATCCTTCTCGGGGAAATCCGAAGATAGAAGCCGCTTGGACGATCACTCCCCTGTTGTTGGTGTTGTGGATTGTTGGCTACAGCTTTTTCATTTACGAAGATATGGATATTGCAGGCCCAACGCAATTACTCGGCAAACTGCATCTACCCTTTAGCGCCCAACCCGCCTACGCCCAGGCGATCGAAAACGACACTCAACCACCCGAAACCATAGAGGTGACGGCTAAACAGTGGGTGTGGAGTTTTCGCTATCCTGATGAAAATGTCACCAGCAACGAATTGCACCTGCCGGTTAATCGACGCGCTCGGTTACTGTTGAAATCAGAGGATGTTCTTCACGGTTTCTTTGTCCCCGAATTTCGGATCAAACAAGATATTATCCCCGCCCGCCCCATTGACTTTCAATTTATCCCCACCCGCGTCGGCAAATATCGGCTGCAAGATTCCCAATTTAGCGGCACCTATTTCGCCGTCATGCAAGCCGATGTCTATGTTGATACTGATGAAGATTATGCCCGGTGGCTAACTCAAGCCGCCCGTCAACAACCCGTGTCCGTGTCTAATCTTGCCGCAACCGAACACCAACAGCCACCAAAAAGACTTTTCCAAACCCACTGGTACACCGTTTTACCCGCCCCATCAACCGATGTCAATTATGCCGGTCGCCCGTCGCCCGAAGCATCCGTTAATTCCATGATATTGAGCCAGAAGGAGGTTAATAATAATGACAAATAAGTTTGCTCGGGGTTTGGGCGGTCGGAGACAATTGAAAGAAGCCTACGAGCAGTTTCAGGAGAACTGGAGGCGTTATTTTACCTTCAACAAAGACCATAAAATCATCGGCGTTCAGTACCTGACAACCGCATTTGTCTTTTTCTTCGTGGGGGGTGTGTTGGCGATGCTTATCCGCGCCGAACTGATCACGCCGCCCTCCGATCTGTTCGACCGCCCCTTCTACAATTCCTTATTTACCCTTCACGGCACTATTATGATCTTCCTATGGATTATTCCCTCGACGGTGGGAATGTCTAACTTTTTAGTGCCGTTGATGATCGGGGCGGATGACATGGCGTTTCCGTTTCTCAATGCCGTTTCTTTCTGGATGGTACCCCCGGCTGGACTATTATTAATCTCCAGTTTTTTCCTGCCCAACGGTCCCGCCCAAGCGGGTTGGTGGTCTTATCCGCCGCTGAGTCTGCAAGTTCCGCCCGGTGCGCTCAACGGTCAATTTCTGTGGATTTTGAGTATTTTGATACTGGGCATCTCGTCAATTTTGGGGGCGGTTAACTTCGTGACAACTATTATCCGAATGCGGGCGCCGGGTATGACGTTTTTCCGAATGCCGGTGTTTGTTTGGACGGTTCTCAGCGCCCAGTTGCTGCAACTGTTTTTCTTACCTTCTCTGACGGGCAGTTTGCTGCTGCTGCTGGCTGACCTCACCATCGGAACCCATTTTTTCACACCCTTTGATGGGGGGAGTCCGGTTCTTTATCAGCATATGTTTTGGTTTTACTCCCATCCGACGGTGTATGTTTGGGTATTACCCGCATTTGGGATTTTTTCAGAAGTTATCCCCGCCTTTAGCCGCAACCCCTTATTTGGCTATCGATCCGTCGCCCTTGCTTCTATTGGTATTGCGCTGGTCAGCGCTACGGTTTGGGCGCACCATATGTTTGCCAGTGGGACTCCGGAGTGGGTGCGGTTGCTGTTTATGTTCACTTCTGAAGTGGTTGCCGTGCCGACGGGGGTGAAGATATTCGCTTGGACGGCTACGGTTTGGAGAAGCCGGCTGCATTTGGATACGCCGATGCTGTTTGCTTTGGGGGGGGTGGTGATGTTTATTATTGGCGGTATCACTGGGGTTATGCAGGGGGCGATGCCGTTTGACCTGCACGTTAATAATACCCATTTTATTGTTGCCCACTTCCACTACATTGTCTACAACACGATTACCGTTGCTATCTATGCGGGGCTGTATTATTGGTATCCCAAAGTTACGGGACGGATGTTTAACGAGGGTTGGGGTCGGCTGCATTTTTGGCTGACTTTTATCGGCGCCAATTTGACTTTTTTCCCGATATTTATTGTGGGTTTGCAGGGGATGGTGCGGCGAGTTTCTTCCTACGACCCCCAATTTCAAGGCTGGAATGTGGTTGCCAGTTTGGGATCGTTTCTGTTGGGGGTGTCTGTATTGCCTTTTATTGCGAACTTTATCGGGTCGTGGTTATATGGCCCGAAAGCGGTGAACAATCCTTGGCACGCCACCGGCTTGGAGTGGATCACGACTTCGCCCCCGCCGAAGAAGAATTTTGAGGAGACTCCCACTGTGACTTTAGCGCCTTATAGCTACGGCGAACCCCGATATTCGACGGTAGACACGAAGGAGGCCGAAGCGATCGCCAAACATAGTAAGTAGAAATAGCAAGTAGAATTTGTCAATCCTGAAAGCGTTTATGATCCGAATTTATGATCCGAAATTTCATCCCGTCACGCGAGTTAGATCAGTGTTCACCCGAAGAAAGTTCTCGGGAAAAACGCGATGATGAACACATTAAAACGATGTTTGGTGTGATTGCATTTTTGCTCTCGGAGAGCTTAATCTTTGCGAGTTTGATTGTGGCTTATGTCGCCCTGCGGTTGTTTTCTGACCCTTGGCTTCCTCCCGGTGTCAAAGGCCCGGAATTATCAACTTCTGTAATTTTTTCCTCGATTATACTGGTTTCTAGTAGCCTCCCCGCCCAACTCGCAGAAGGTGCTGTTAAACGAAAAAAACTCAATCGGTTTCGCTTACTTTGGCTGATCACTTCGGTGATGGGGGCTTATTTTCTAGCAAGTGCAATTAGAGAATGGCATAAACTTGACTTTGATGTTACCACCGGACAAATTGGGGGAGTTTTCTATATCTTAACCGGATTTCACGGTCTGCACGTTACGGCGGGTATTTTATTACAAATGTTTATGCTTGTCCGCTCTTTTATTCCGGGTAATTACAACCGGGGTTATACGGGTGTGAGTGCAGTTACTTTGTTTTGGCACGTTGTTGATGGAATTTGGGTGATTCTGTTCTCGATTCTTTATCTTTGGTCAGCTTGAAAATTGAGCTTAATAGAATAGGTTTATGAAATTACAATCTCAGCGATTACAATCAACAATTATTTCGTTTATACTAATATCTGCGGCTCCCACCCAAAACGATCCGCTGATTAACCGAGGCGAGGAAAAAGTTGTTTACATTGGCATTTTTTTAATTGCTATTGCCTTGGTTTTCTTGGTTTTTAAATTGAGTCCTAGAGTTGAACATACGATTCTCTTTGCTCTCACTCTGAGTCTTGTATTAATTGCTTTCTTTGTGATTCGATAACCGAACTTTGCGGTTATTCCAAGCCCCCGCATTTTCCCAACTAAAAAGGCAATTTTGTTGTAAGTGATCTCAACTCTTGATTTCGATTTTATTCTTGACAATCACAGGAGAACATATTTTATGAACAATCCCATCTATCAAACGGTCATTCTTGGCGGCGGTTTTACGGGCTTATTTGCGGCTTTAAATCTCGCCCACAAACATTATCCCCGTTCGGTGATTTTGATTGATAAAAACGAGCGCTTTTGCTTTAAGCCTTTACTCTACGAATATTGTACGGGCGAGATGGAATCCGATCAGGTTGTACCCCGTTTTCAGGATTTACTAAAAGATAGCGGTGTTATCTTTGTTCAAGATGCGGTACAATCCATTGATCTTCATCAACGAGAGGTTAAATTAAGTTCGGGAACTGTCTACAATTATAGCAATTTAGTGTTGGGTTTGGGTAGCATTACCGGATATTTTGGAGTTAAGGGAGCCAAAGAAAATGCCCTCCCTTTGCGAACCCAATCTGATGCGATCGCTATCGATAAAAAATTGCGGGATTGTTTACAAAAAGCCATTCAAACTGAAGATGTAGAACAACGCCGTCGGCTGCTGACTGTTGTTATTATTGGTGCGGGTCCTGCTGGTGTAGAAATGGCTGGAACTTTAGCCGATTTACTTCCCTATTGGTACGAAGCATTAGAAGGAAATCGCCAAGAAATCCGAGTGGTTTTGCTCAATCATAGCAATGCAATTCTCTCGGGTGATATTAATCATCATTTGCGAGAAATTGCCGAACAAGAGTTAAAAAAACGGGCTGTACCGGTGGAGTCAATTATGGGTGCAGAAGCGACAGCAATTCATCCGAATTCGGTGGAATACAAACGCGATGACCAGACGGAAATACTATCGGCTGGTGTGATAATTTGGACGACGGGAACGAATACTCATCCTTTAATTAAAGACTTGCCAATTTCTTCAGAAAACCGAGATCGTCACGGGCGTCCTTTTGTGAATTCTAGCTTGCAACTTCTTGATTTTCCAGAGGTTTTTGCCGGGGGAGATTGTGCAGCAATGCAAGATAATTCTCTCCCTCCAACCGCACAGGTTGCCTATCAGCAGGGAATGGTGATCGCGGATAATTTGAAAGCAATGGCATTGAAACAGCCGCTAAAACCTGCTGATATTAATATCAGAGGTACTCTACTTAAACTGGGGATAGATAACAGTGTGGCTAATATTTTTAACCGCTTTGAAGTGCCGGGGGAAATGGGTCATTTGATTCGTCAAGGCACCTATTTAGAACTGTTGCCCAGTCCAATTCACGACTTAAAAATTACCGGAGATTGGCTGAGAGATGAAATCTTTCATCAACATTTACATTCGGGAAAAGTTATCGATAATGCGGTTAAAGTTGCCGGGGTAGTCGGTGGAGTTGTGGTTGGTGCGATTGTTGCTAAAAAATTAGCCAATGCGTTGAGCGATAAGGATTAAAAGAATGATTAATTATGAATGATGAATGATCGATGATAACCGTGATGAATTTTTCGATAAATCAGATAGTTTTTATTCTCGAATAAACTCTCTATTCTAAATTCAATCTTCAGAATAGAGTTAACCTAAAACGGTCAAAAATTACTGCATATTGGGATAGATGAATGATGCGACTTCTATTAGTTGAAGATGAACCGGATTTAGGCACGGCGATCAAACAAGTTCTCAGCCATGAAGCTTATATTGTTGATTGGTTTCAAGATGGAACACAGGCTTGGAACTATCTGGAAAGTTCGTGGACTGAGTATTCTTTGGGAATCATTGATTGGATGCTGCCGGGATTATCCGGGTTAGAATTGTGCAAGCGTCTACGACGCCAAAATAGTCCTCTACCCGTATTAATACTAACGGCAAAAGATCGGCTGGAAGAAAAGATTATCGGACTCGATAGCGGGGCGGATGATTATCTAGTAAAACCGTTTAAAATGCTGGAATTGCTGGCAAGATTGCGGGCTTTGCGGCGGCGTTCGCCCCAATACCACCTGAGAACGCTTCAGGTAGGCAAACTGACTCTAGATTATGCCACTCATGCCGTTTCTTACGAAGATTTGAATCGGGAAAAACAAGTTATTCCCCTAACCGCTAAGGAATTTCAACTGCTAGAATACTTTATGAAACATCCCAATCAAATTGTCAGCCGCGACCAAATTATCAATCAACTTTGGGAAATTGGAACCGAACCCGCTAGCAATGTCGTCGCCGCCCAAATTCGGTTACTCAGACGTAAACTCGGAGAAGACAACAATCACTCTTTGATTGAAACAATCTATGGTGTGGGCTATCGCTTGAATGGGAATAGTTAATTGTTAAAAATCTTGGGTGGGAAATGAAAACCCAGTATGGAACAAAATTCACTTTTTTCTCAAACTCGCTGGCGACTGGCCGGTTGGTATGCCGGAGTAATGGGCTGCATTCTTGGTCTGTGCGGTTTGGGTATTTATAATGGGGTTGCCCTTGCCAACCGTAAAACCATCGACCATAGCCTGGAATCGGTCGCGAATACAGTCCATAATAGTATTGAATCGGTGTTGCAGCAACCGGAACATTTACAGCAAATTGCCCAAGAACTCTCCTGGCAACTTTGTTTGAACCCCGCCAACTGCTTACCCAAAACAGTAGGTACTCTCTCACCGATTTCTCCGGTCAGTCAATCAGTGCGTTACTATATGCGCTTGGTAGACAAAACGGGAAGACCAATCGCCCTAACCGGTCAACAGCCAGAAGGATTATCCATCGCCCCCGTCTCCGAGAATTGGCAAACCCTTGTAAATCGCCAAGGAATGCACTATCGTCAAATCACCTTACCCCTCTACAGCCAGAATCATCTTTGGGGTTATTTGCAAGTCGGGCGAAGTCTCAACGATATAGACCAGAACCTAGCCAGTTTGAGGATAACATTATTGCTCGGTTGGCTGGTTGCTATGGCGTTAATTGCCGGGTCGAGTTGGTGGTTGGCGGGAAAGGCAATGCAGCCGGTTTATCAATCCTATCAACAAATGCGGGAGTTCACGGCCGACGCCGCCCACGAGTTTCGCACGCCTTTGGCGGCAATGGAGTGTACAATAGAAGCGGCGACTAGGCTATCGGGAAAACCTGACAGCCAGATGAATACGCCGGGATTAATAGAAGTTCTTCAGCGTCAGATTTCTCGACTCTCGCAATTAGTCAGCGATTTGTTACTATTAACCCGTATTGAACAGCAGGGAATCGTGACAGAAAGCGGACTGTGCTGCTTGAACGATTTGGTGAGTGATTTAGTGGAAGAACTGGCGTTTTTAGCGATTGAAACTGAGGTCAAACTTTCAATGCAGTTCGTCTCAAAACAACCTCTGCACGTTCGGGGAAACGAAGAACAACTTTATCGACTGGTTTCTAATTTAATTATTAATGGAATTCAAGCCACCCCCAATGGCGGAAAGGTGACGGTTATTTTAAGGCGAAGCGAACAGGATGCTTTAATTCAAATTCAAGACACCGGGATAGGAATTGCCCCGGAAGATTTATCTCGAATTTTTGACCGCTTTTATCGGGTTCACAAAGACCGTTCTCGCCAAACGGGGGGTTCGGGGTTGGGGTTAGAAATTGCCCAAACTCTTGCTAGAAGCCATTATGGTAGTATTGAAGTTCAAAGTCAGCTTGGGTCGGGTAGCACGTTTACGGTGCGGCTTCCCATCGCGATTTAAGGTTTGCTGCTATATCAGATGGGCAGAAGAATCAGAATCCTGACGTTTTTTCATCCATCTATTGTAGAGTCTGGTTAAGGGAGTTGCACTCAAACCTTGAGCAATAATAGAAGCACAAATCATCAAAGAGCAAACTAACCAAACTTCCTCTACCCCAACTCGCCGCAGGGAATAACCCGCATAAAAAATAGCCGCAACTCCAATCGGCCCAAACCAACCGACAAAGAGCGCCTCTGGTATATTTTTAATTGGCTTAATAAATCGGTGAAGGAGTAAGATTGCAGGTAGTCGCCGCAAAAATAGCACGGCTAAAACAAGAACAATATTCCACCATCCCAATGATAACCACTGTTGCCAGGGAATCATTAAGCCCAATAGAATAAAAATCGGCAGGGTAAAAAAGCGGTTGATTGCCTCTTGAACGTTATCTTCTTCGGCTCTTTCCTGACCCTCAATGACACCTCCAAAAGCCAATCCCGTGATAAATACAACCAGAATGCCATCGGTTCCGATGAGTTTACCCAGACCCAAAGCGGTGAGCGAAAGCGCCAAAGTGTAACCCAAAAACGAAGAGCGCTCGATGGTTTTTTTGCGTTCGGCCCACTCTAACAAAACACCCGCAAAATAACCCAACACCAAGCCGCACAACACGGCGCCCCCCACTTCCCACAAGACAACCTGAAGCAGCCAGTGAGGAATTGCATCGCTTGCGGGGCGTTCTAGCATGAGAACACACAACAATACTAACGGATAAGCCAAACCATCATTAGTCCCCGATTCTGCGGAAATCAGGTGTCGGATGCGTTTGGGAAGGTAATCTTCGGCTACCACACCCGTGACGATGGATGTGGAAACAATCGGGTCAGTGGGGGTAATCGCCGCACCCACCAGCATCGCTTCCCAAAAGGGTACTTTTAAAATCCAATAGACCAACAAACCGCTAACGACCCACATCAGCGGCATCACGAGTCCCAGGAGGACGGCTAAGGGTTTCCAGTTGCGGAAAAAGTAGCCTTTGGGTAATCGTAGCGCCACCCCCATCAATCCAATTGCCATCGTTAAACGGGCGGTTTGTTCGAGAAGGTGTTCTTGGGCTATACCCCAACCCAGGGGGTCAACCGATGCCAGTACAATTGGCCCGAGTAATATTCCCAGTAGCAAAGCGGTTAGGGGGTCGGAGGTCCACCAATGGCGTCGGAAATAGTCGGATAAAAGTCCGAGAAAGAGAACGATTCCGCCGATCGCGGTAATGATAATATTAAGTTCATTCAAGGTTCTATAACGAAAAGTTCGGCAAAAATCAAAGTCTGAAATTGACCGGGTTTTTGGGCAATTTTTACAGTTTTGATGTTTATGGGTATAGCCGATCATCTGATCGTCAGACATCCTTCTTAAGAAGTAATATCATTCCGACCGCTCAATCATCATTCTGAAGACAACAGCTTGAAAACCTCTTTGCTCACATTTGGTGATGATTATGTTCTCATCAAATTGATAACTTTTAATTGGATTGTGTCTGAATTTGAGGATTGGGTTTGAGAGAATTGGCTTCAATAAAAATTTGTTTGACATCGGAATGTTGTCTACAAATTGCTTTTTCTATGCGTTCGACTGCCGAGACTACTTCTTTGACTGACAAATTTTGATGAAAGTTTATTTCTAAATTTAATAACACTTCGTTTCGACCCAAGTGCATTGTTAATAGCCGTCCGACTTTTTCCACTGCCGAATCGTTGGCTGCAATGGTTTGAATACTTTGAACAATCTCAGGATTGGCACTTTCACCCAACAATAACCCTCGGCTTTCATAAGCGAGTAGAAAAGCGACGATGGCTAAAATTAAACCGATAATCGTTGAGGCGATACCATCAAAATAAGGATTGTTGAATAAATGTCCGAGAAAAACACCAAAAAAGGCGACAATTAAACCTAAAATTGCTGCTGAATCTTCAAATAGCACGGTAAAAATCGTTGGGTCTTTACTCGTTCGTATGGCTTGCCAAAAACTTTGTTCGCCTTTGTGGGGAAGAAATTCTTTTAAGGCAACCGTCCAAGAATAGCCCTCACAAACTATTGCTATACCCAGAACAATGTAGTTCCACATTGGGTCTTCTAAGGGGTGAGGATTGAGTAAATGAGTGATACCTTCATACATTGATATACCGCCACCCACAGCGAAAATTCCAATGGCAACGATAAACGTCCAAAAATAGAGTTCTTGACCGTAACCAAACGGATGATTTTCATCCGGTGGCTTTTGACTGCGATGAATTCCTAATAATAATAACAGTTCATTGGCAGTGTCTACTGTAGAATGAAAACCTTCTGAAAGCATGGCCGAACTGCCAGTAATAGCGGCGGCAATAAATTTGGTAACGGCGATTGCAAAATTGGCTGTAATTGCTGCAAAGATTATTTTCTGACTCGATGACTCAGAACTCATAAGCTGTTAACTTACCTCGCGGATTTATAACCTCCTAAAATTCCATAAATTTCAATTAAACAGATTTATTTTTGCCAAAACATCCCCCGGTTTTTGAGGATGTATACTTCCCGTTTGTTGTTCTTCTTTTGGCATTAAAAATTTCAATTCTCCCCGAACTTCTGTATGCCTGATTATTCCTCCTAAAATTCCGGTAAATGATACTACAGTTGCGGCAATAAATGCCAGTGCTAACACGGTAAAACCAAACCAATTTGGAGTGTTTTTATCGCCCCGCAATAGAAAAATACCAGCCAAGCTTACTGCTCCTAATAACTCCAAAGCAATAAAAGCTTGTTCGGCAGCGTGTTCGTGGTGTTCGATTAAAGAAGCTGTGACATTTGGCAATTTTTCAACAGTTTCTTCCGCGTTCAGACCCGCAATAAAAACAAGGATTGTAATCAGTGCAATAATAACAAAAGACCAGTAACTCGCCAACTTTAAATCTTCACTGTTTTTATACCGGGCATAAATTAGCAGTAGAAAACCAAATATAGCTCCCATAATTGGAAAGTGATTGAGGAGCAGATGTAGGTGTACCCAACTCATGTTTATCCTAATAATGATTGAATATTTGTGTATTTTGGACTTTCTCTATTAATGAATCCTCCGAGGGATATAGAGCGGATTTAATTTACTATATTGTGCTGGGAATATAATTGCTTCTTTCTAACGGAAGAATGTTCGATTATTCTCCAAGATATAGCGAAATTTCATGTAAATTTCATTTTGATACGCCTTAGAACTAACAAGCCTTAACAAGCGTAAAAATTTGATTGCCCTTCCCTTGGGTTGACGGTCAACTGTAATTCTGTCCGACTAGAAAGGATCAAATAAAGTTTTCAGCTTGCAAAATTTCTAAAAAGTTAACTCCTTTTTCCACTAGACAGGCGTGACCTTTGTGTGGTATTTTAACAATGCGAGAATTAACTAAAATTCTACCCAGACGTTTGGCTTCGGCGACCGAGGGTAAAATAAAGTCTGCTTCACTGGCAATTAACAGAACGGGTTGGGTAAGTTGATGTAATTTTATCTGATCAATATCAAACTCTCTCATCAAAGTTAAACGCTGCATAACGGCTTGCTTGGGAGCATTTCGGACGGATTTCCGCAGGGCATGATGGGCTGGGGAAGAAAGCCGATTAAAAGAAGTTAGAAAAGGCAAAGCGAGGCAGGAAGAATATTGATAAATAAATTGGGGTATCCAAGCCAACAAATAAGACCCAAAATTCAGCCAAGGGACTCGATGAAAGGAAGAAGCGGAATTGATTAAAATAATTCGATTAAAGAGTTGGGGAGCGCTCAATAGAACTTTTAATGCGATGCAAGTTCCAAAGGATTCGGCAGCCAAATAAACTTGAGAACGAGGTGTTTTTTGAAGTTCCCTTTGGGTTAACTCTATCACTCGCTCGGAAAGCCGAGTCCAACTGATAAATTCATCGGGGGGAATCACCAAGCAACGCACATCAAAAGCCGCTTCTAAACCTGCGGTTTGGATACCCATCAACTCCTTCCCCGTCTCGTCCATTCCGGGAAGAAATACAAACAAAGGGAAGTCAGGATTGGAGGGTGAGGGAGTTAAAAAGTAGGAATTGCCAGGAACTTTTGACATCTTTGTTCGCCACAAGTTGTTATTTTTTTTGATTGGTTATATCGGGATAAATACTCCGGTAAAACGGCGGTTATTGTCGGCGGATAATGGTTCAAAATCCCGATAAAATCCCGATAAAATCCCGATAAAAATCCCCCGAAAATACTTCAACTTAGCTGGCGTTTCCGAAATTATTTTTTTGAGGTTTCGATAGCGCCCGGAGTTCTTCCCAGGAATAATGTCTGAGCAATTCAACGGGTTTGTTATTCGCTCCAACTCCCAGACTGGGCTGAACTTCTTTGAGCGCTTCTTGGGCAATTCCAGCCACTTTATTGCCGACAATACCCCCGGCGATCGCGCCTGCAACACCGCCAACGGCAACACCAACCTTTCCGCCAACAGAATCACCAATTGCCGCCCCGACTGCTCCCCCGCCTGCGGCTCCCAATCCGGTAGCTACCGGATGAGAAGGGGTAGATTTTTTCGGGTTTTTTTCTTCTGAGTTTTCCGATCCCAAAGAAGGATTATTCTTGTGTTTATCATTCATTATTATCACCTCAAAGTCTGTACATTTTTTCACTGTAAAAACTGTTCACTGTTCACTGTAAACAACGGTCTTGTTTCATTTGAGTTGTTCGGCTAAATGGTCGCCCACCCGCAGGGCATTCGCCATAATCGTCAACGTCGGGTTAACGCCTGCATTGGATGGAAAGAAACTGCTATCGACGATATAGAGATTCTCGACATCGTGGGTACGGCAATTGAGGTCGAGGACTGAGGTTTTCGGGTCTGTACCGAACCGACAGGTACCACATTGATGGGCAACGGCTTGTTCGGGTAAGTGACTGCGGGGATAAAGGCTAAAGGGTAGGACGTGTTGAGCGGCGCGAGAGATGGATTTGAGTACCGATGTCCAGCGATGGATCAGGCGATCGGCGGCTTCGTTATTGTTGGCTTGATAATCGACGTGAATCTTGTCGCCGACGATGTGAATTCGATTATCGGGATCGGGTAAATCCTCTGTCTGCAACCACCAGCCTACCGATCGCTCTGCCAGGATATGCTGTTCTTGGTGAGGAAGCAGCTTAACCAACGGTTCCATCAGCGGCGGGGCTTCTGCGGGCATCATCCCCGCCAGAACATTGCCCGTATTCTGCACCATCCCCATCGGATAGGGAAAATCCGGTTCTCCCCAATAAAAATCGTTGACGGCGATGGTTTTTTGAAAGTGAGCGCGATTGACATCCAAATGCAGGGAAACGATCGCCGTTTCTACGTGCTTCATAAAATTTCGCCCGACTTGATCGGAACTGTTCGCCAACCCGTTGGGGTGCCGATCATTCCCTGAGCGTAATAGTAAAACGGCCGAGTTCACCGAACCGCAACAAACCACGACGATATCCCCCGCAAACCAATGCCGTTCCCCGGCGATGTCGGTTTCTACGCCGGTAATTTCTCGTCCCGACTCACTGGTATGCAGCCGCAAGACTTTCGCACCGGTCAGGAGTGTAAAGTTGGAACGGGAATAGCTTTCGAGGGTCGGACGAATGGCGTTGACCT
>CAZNCM010000018.1:13782-34638 GCA_964571155.1 uncultured Lyngbya sp.
CATGCACCAGACAGGGATATCCGTCAAAGGTATCGCAGCGAATGCAGGGGCTGTTGATGCGATCGCGTTCGTCGAGCTTGATGGCTAGGGGTAAATGAAAGGGATAATAACCCAAGTCTCGAATATCATCCGCGATCGCCTGCATATCGGGTTCGTGACTGACCGGAGGATGGGGATACGGCTCGCTGTAGGGAGGTTCGGTGGGATCGCCTCCCCGTTCTCCGTGAACATCGTAGAGCTTTTCGGCTTGGGTGTAGTACGGCTCGAAGTCGGAGTATTTGAGCGGCCATTCCGGGGAAATTCCGCCTTTGTGAGTGACTTTGTGAAAGTCCCGTTCCCGCAGTCGAACCAGGGCGGCGCCGTAGAGTTTGGTATTGCCGCCGACCCAGTAGCCGGTCTGGGGTTTAAAGGCTTTGCCCTGTTGGTCGTACCAGTGTTCATCGGTGTGGTAGCGATGGTTTTGATAGACATCGAGGGCGTTCCAGTTGGGCTTTTCTCTCGGTAAAAAGTCGCCCCGTTCCAACACGAGTATTTTTTTACCTGTGGGGGCGAGGCGGTGAGCTAGGGTACCTCCCCCCGCTCCCGTACCAATAATGATCACATCGTAATGATGTTCTGCAAGTACCATTGTGATGTTTTTAACGTTGTTTGGTCGTCCGGTTGATTTTGGGGAAGATCAACCGTCAAAATATCGCTCGGATCGTTAACGAAACCGGTTGATGTTTATCTTGATTTTGAATCTCCTCAATAATAATTTGAGTTAATTAATCACTTGCTCATGCCTATGAATTAGATTAAATTTTTCAGCAAATCATTACCTCTATCTAACGACTTACCCTAGATTTCTATCTGGTGATAGGCTCTTATTTCATCTAAATTTCACTTTTTACCGTCTCTAATTATATTAGTAGGATTTTAGGAAAACAGAAAAAATTAGATGGGTTTTTCGGTTTCTGTTCGGCAGCAATTGAGTGATTAACGAGATAATGCTACAACTTTTAATCGTTCTTGAACAATTCCCAAGCTGCCGTATGAGAGTGAATCAAGGCAAATTGAATGAGAGTTATCCGGAGTGAAAACAGCAATTTATGTAAGTTCGCAACTGACAGAACAGGAGATTTTTATGCCTGAAACCATTGAGATTTATGACCCTCGGATGCGTGCGCTCTTGCGCCCAGACTCCGCCGTTCAAAAAGTTGCTAATGGCACCGCCCATAGCGAGGGTCCGGTTTATATCAAAGAAGATGATAGCGTGATTTGGAGCGACGATCACGGCAACCGTCTGATCCGTTGGAGTCCCGGCGATGGCGTGAGTGTGTTGCGGGACCCATCCGACTATCAAAATGGTAACGATCGCGACTTGGAAGGGCGTATTGTTGCCTGTTCGATGGGTAAGCGGGCGATCGAGCGCCGGGAACACAACGGTCAGTGGACGGTTTTGGTGGACCGTTATCAGGGCAAACGCCTGAACAGTCCCAACGATCTGACCGTCAAAAGCGATGGTACGGTCTGGTTCACCGACCCGCCCTATGGCATCAACGAACCCGAACAAGGCTACGGCGGCGAACAGGAACTTCCCGGAAGTTACGTGTTCCGCTTCAACCCCGCAACGGGCGAACTTGACCCGGTGGTAACGGACATGACCCGCCCCAACGGACTCGCCTTCAGTCCCGATGAAAGCCTGCTGTATGTCTCCGATAGCGCTTCCTACAATATGCCGGAAGCGGCCCATCACATCCGCGTGTACGAGGTGGTAGACGGTCGGGAAACCACCAACGGACGTTTATTTGCGGTGATCGATCCGCCCATACCGGACGGGATGTGTGTGGATGAACAGGGTTATATCTTTACTAGCTCCAAGGACAGTATACAAGTGTTTGCGCCCGATGGGGTGCGGTTGGGGAAAATTCCGGTACCGGAGACTTGTAGTAACGCCACCTTTGGAGGGTCAGAAGGCGATCGCCTGTTTATTACTGCCGGTCAATCCTTGTATGCGATCGATCTCAATACTCACGGTAAACCGCACAGCTTTGACCGCACAACGAACCGTAATGGGTAAGGATTTTAAAGTCGCGATCAAGGCAAATACTTGATCAAAACGGGATGGTAAATGACGACTAACCCAAAAAATAAACCGTGAAAATTTTACGGTTTACTAGAGACAAACAAGAGTTGATATTTGATAAATAAATTATGACTGCTGGAACAGAATTTTGGCTTTGGGTTGCCTTTATTGGCATGGTATTCGGTTCGCTTATCTTTGGCTTCAAAGCCTGGAAAGAGCGACGGAAAGAAGGAATGGAATTTGCCTTAGTTAGTTTCTTCATTACGCTCTGGGCTGCCACGATGTATCTGACGATGATTTTGGGTGAAACGGTTCTCTTTAACTTTAGGGGACAAGAGGTATTGTTTTGGGGACGCTATCTAGATTGGGGAATTACAACTCCCTTATTGCTATTGGATTTGGGAATTATTGCAGGTATCCGCCCTAAATTAATTGCAGGTGTAATGGGGGCTGATGTGTTTATGATTGTGACCGGAGTGATTGCCACATTGGTGGGTTCCCCTGTAAAATATATCTGGTATCTGATTAGTTGTGGTGCGTTTCTGGCGATTTTAGCCGCACTTTTTATCGAATATTCGGCTACAGCCCGCCGTCGCAATAGTGGCGTTAATAGACTCTTTCAAAAACTGCGAAATGTTTTGATTGTTTTGTGGTTTTGTTATCCGATAGTCTGGATTTTTGGTGCCGAAGGTTTCGGAGTTTTTTCTATTGAGTGGGAAACGGCTATCTATGCAATTCTCGATTTGTGCGCTAAAGTTGGATTCGGCTTGATATTAACTTTTACCAGTCAAGAAGTATTGGCTCAAGCCAGCAGCGACAATCGCATTCTCGAAACAACACGTTCTTATATGGATGAACCGGCCGGTCGCCTGTAAGCCTAACTGACAGGAAGTTACAACAATCTCAGTAACTTCCTATGGGTTCGCACATAAGCTGCTAATTTCTGGACGAAAAAACGACCCTTTGGGCTCCGATTTTCTCAGATAAAGTGCTAAATTTTTGCAAATAAGCTGCTAAATCCGGTCAAATTCGCGTAAAAATTGCGTGCTTCCAGGATGACAGTTTTAGAAAAACTATCCATCTATTGTATATCAACCATTTCAGCCAAATCAACATTAACCCGATAAATTTGTAAAAATTTAGACTTCAAGTCCGATGCACAAGTTTCGCGTAACTTGCCTTATTGCAAAGCGCCCCAAGTATAAAGCACGCAATTCTTTGTTCGGTTAAGCGCGGTCAGCCACAAGTCAATCATATTCCGACTAATATTAAACAGTTGGCTGACTTCACTTTTTTTATACCATCTTGTTCAATAGCCTCTATCACTTTTTTTCAGAGATCGTAACTATAGGGTTTGGGCATCAGTTTGCGATCGCTGTATATCTAACACTATTTCTATTCTATGATATCTTCAGTATAAGCCCAACTGGTTTCGATTTCATGTTTATATTTTCTTTCCAGCGTGACGGCGATTTACTATTTGGCGATCGCGGGAATGATACCCTTTATGGTGGCGAATAAAACGACGCACTCTATGGAAGCTTCAGTTCACAAACCGAAAGCCGTTCAGGAGACGAAGGAAATGATATTTTGTTTGGAAATGAAGGAAACGACACCTTAAATGGAGGTTCAGATCGTGATATTTTGTATGGTGGAACAAATAATGATAGCCTCGTAGCGGGCGCAGGGGATGATACTTTGTTTGGCGAACAAGGCGACAATAGATTAGCAGGTGGAACCGGAAATGATCGGTTAGTAATTTTTGTTAATACGGGTAAAAATACCCTTCTATATTTTCAAGATAATCCAGATAAAATTCTGGTGTATTCCAACGAAAAATCGACACCACAGTTATCAGATCATAAGATTTATTTTTTGTCAATATATCGCTCAATTTAGCCGTGTAAAAATTCAACCCTATATTCTCAATATAGCGCTACTTGAATCGGCAATAGGGAACAGCTCCGGATGGCAACAGCAGACCCGGAAAGGATTCTAGGATTTAGAAATGTCAAACACCGAATTTTGTACTGCTATAAAAATAGATTGATGACATTGGCTCCGACCCGGAAAAAATGATAAATTCACAAAAGCAATCTGTTGAAATTGGGAGAACGACAACTAAATTAGTCGGATAAACGGTTTGATTGGGGTAATCTTTGCGGAGGGTTCCGATTGATGGGGAAATGTACTGAATGGTTTTTCCATTGCGGAACTCAATCAAACCCTGCCGTCCGGGGACTAAAACAACTTCGGTAGTCAACATCAATCGAGCGATCGCCAAAGATTTAAACGGCCAATTCCCTTAACAAACGGCAACTTGATAATTGCGCTGTTCCCAATTCTGAGTCATTGTCCAGAAAAAGGTAAACTCAATTGCAGCCGATTGCTCCTGAGAAATAGAAATATCTACATACTCTATGTTTAAAGCTGTGGAAGTAGACGGCGTATCTTCGACCGTTTGCCAATCATCCTTTGACCAGCGAAGCCGAAAAGAATTTACCGCTTGAATTCGCAGAGTTACACCTTTCTTAATTTGAGCCACCTGCCGATTGAACTTCCAAACCTCTAGAGATTTACAACGGGAGCGATCGCCCAAATACCGATTTGCTACCTCTGGAATATAGTCAAATACCTTGTTATCATAACGCGATCGCAATAGTTTTATATACTCAGCGTGCGCCCACATTAACGGCATCGCAGAATCGGTCGGTTTCCCCAAATACAGATGAGCATCCCGAAGATCGGCTTCATCCCAAACCTGCTCAGGCAACAGACCCGTACTCGTCGCAAACCCTTCCATTGCTTTAACATACTCAGTGATATCGTCACCGACCGCCAGTTGATAATGTCCCCGCTCCCCCGTTAATAACGGCCAAGCACGCCCTTTACCCGCACCTTGAAAGGGACCACCGTCTTCTCGCTGACCATAGCCATCATGGTTGTAACGATGCCAGCAAGAGCCAAAAGGAGTATCGACTTTCAGCACTTCATCCAAGACTTTGACAGAATCAACAATAATCGGGTCATGGGGGGAGCGAATCCCGTAACGAACAAGCTGCAAAAATCCCCCATCTACAATCTCCTTAGCCGGAAATTCCCGTTGTTGATCCTCGGGAAGTAGACCGATAAAAAGAGTTCCCCGGTTGGGATCTTCGTTGGGCTGAGGATCGTCAATATTCGCCGGATTAATTCTAATGTAATGTCGTTTAATCCCCGAAACCAGCGTTCCCTCCGTCGTCACCGTCCAGGTTTCAATGTGACTTTCCAAGAAATCAGCGTATTCCTCCAAAAACTGAGCCGTTGCTTCATCCCCCCGTTCGCGGGCAAAACAGGCGGCGCAGATCAGTCCGGCAATATTGCAAGCCAGAGTCGAAGGTGAAAAGCCGCTCTTGTTCTCCCAGCGTTCCTGTTCAGTCACCGGGCCGTGACGGACGAGAAAACCCGCCGCTCGAATAATCATCGGATAGAAATCAAAGTTCAACGATATATCTTCCCGCCGCAACAGCCAAGCCAGCAGAATCGGAAACGACACCTCATCAAGCTGAATCGCGTTCCAGTAGGGTTTGCCATTCACCCAGAAGTTTTGGGCAAACCCCCCATCCTCCTGCTGACTGGTAGCCAAATAAATCAGCGCTCGCACGGCTGTAGCCCTCTCTCCGGCAGCCATTAAACCTGTGACACTGTTGACCAAATCGCGAGTCCAAACCAGATGATATCCCCCTTGGTCTTGATAGCTCTTTGCTTCTCCCCAAGGGATAGAAAGAGAGGCAATCAGCGCACCCGGATAAGTTTTATCTTCGTGCGCCAAAATCACACTCACGCTGCTGTGAAACAAGTTGCCTTCATCGCCGGAAACCTTCTCTAACGGATAGAGTCCAGAGCGCGATCGCTTCCACTGTTCCATATAGCGTTGCTTCTCCTCTTGAAAGCAATGCTTGAGCGACTGAAATAGGGTCGAAATCGCCGCGTGGAGACTATCGCCGAACGCCAATCCCAAGGTAAACTCCTGAGTCCCATCCGGCTTGAGTTCTCCTGTTAGCGCCAGGTTGCCGTTGATTGCTTTGTCGAATTCCCAATCCATCTGGAAATTGTCGGCTAAATCCGTCCAACCATCACTGCTACCGACATAGCCACAGGAGAGACGACTAAAGGGGATTGTAGCGCCCAGTGCCAGCCAGATTTCTCCTTTTTGAGCTACCAGAATTTCCTGTCCCGCTACTTCGACAACATAAGCGTTGTTACCCCAACCTCCGACCTCCAGATGGGGCGCACATATAGCGTAAAGCTTCAGTTGGGAGAGAAACTCTGAATCCCCTTGTAATCGGGTTGACTGGAGAATGCAGGGCAGATGGGGAGCGCTAATCACTTCTTTGATCACTTGATAACGTCCCTGTGGGTCAGAATTGGTGATCCGATATCCCAAAGTATGATCCCACAAACTTTCTGTCTGGGACTGGAGATGGCGCTTTTCTTCGTGGAAAAAACTCTGACCATCTGTAATTAGGTACTGAAGGTCACGAATTTGAGGTCGATCAACGGTTGGATTATAAACCTCGGTAATCACACCATTCCAAACGGTAAACCAAATGCGACTGTCGCCCGAGTAAGCAGTTCCTACTCCATCTTTATTGGCATGAGTCCAGCGAGGCGGAATACCTGCCGCCCCAAACGCTTCCGATTGATTGCGAAACTTCACCATATTTACCTCTGTCTACCTTTTTTAGATATCTACAGAACCCGTGATATTTACACTGTTAACCAGCAATACCCTTGGTCGGCATTTCAGTTCTAAAAGCTTTCTTTGTAAAGTTATTTCGTGTTGATTAGTTTTACCTTAAACAGTTTTCAGTAAAATTCCCTCTTTCTAATGATGTAATCAGGATTTCCAACTCGGGTTAGAGTAGAATTTCATCTGAATTTCATCTTTTATAGATTTAAAAACGAACTAAAATTTTGAATAAAATCCCATCTTAAATTGAATAAGATCTAAAGCTAAAACTTAAATTTTAAAATATTAGCACAATTATATAAAAAAATAAATTTACCTAAAAATTGAGTTGGTATTTTTCAATTTATCCCTTTAGATTGATGATCATCAAATTGTCAATTTGTTATTTAATAAATTCAAGGAATAGAAGCAAAAAAATAATTTTGTACGAATTAGAAGTGTTTTGAAAAAGGAATAGTTGTGTATGAGTACATCAACACCCGAAATTGTTGTCATCACCGGCGCCTCAGCCGGAATTGGACGAGCCACCGTCCGAAAATTTGCCGAGCATGGAGCTTATATCGGTTTAGTTGCTCGGGGTCGCGACGGACTGGAGGGCGCACGTCAGGAAGTAGAAGCCGCAGGAGGTAAAGCCCTGGTGCTACCCACTGATGTTTCCGACCCCGACCAAGTAGAAGCCGCCGCCGCCGCAGTCGAAGAAGCATTCGGTCTGATCAATATCTGGATCAACGATGCAATGGCATCCGTGTTTTCACCCTTTAAAGAGATCACACCCGAGGAGTTTAAGCGCGTGACCGAAGTCACCTATTTGGGCTATGTGTACGGAACAATGGCCGCATTGCGTCGGATGATCCCCCGCGATCGCGGTAAAATTATTCAAGTGGGTTCTGCCCTCGCCTATCGTTCCATCCCCCTACAAGCCCCCTATTGTGGTGCTAAAGCCGCCATTCGAGGCTTTACCGATTCCATCCGCACCGAACTGATCCACGATGGCAGCAAGGTTGAAATTACAATGGTACAAATGCCCGCCGTGAACACGCCTCAGTTTGGGTGGGTCAAAAGTCGTCTTCCGAACAAACCGCAGCCAGTACCCCCCATTTTCCAGCCGGAAGTGGCGACAGAAGCGATTTATTGGGCCGCTCACAATCCGAGACGAGAATTGTACGTGGGCAGTTCTTCAGTCAAAGCGATCATGGCGAACAAAGTCGCCCCCAGACTGCTGGATTACTATCTTGCTAACACCGGATATAGCGGACAGCAGACAGACGAACCCGCAGATCCGCAGCGGCAAAATAACCTCTGGGAGCCAGTACCGGGAGATCACGGCGCTCATGGTAGCTTTGACAACCGCGCTCAAGATGATTGTCCCCAACTGTGGGCAACCGAAAATCAAGACTGGCTGATTGCTTTGGGTATTGGAATTGCAGGCGTGACGATCGCCGCTTTGTTGGGTTCAGGCGATCGCGATCGGCAGTCTGTCAAAAACGATAGAACTCGGACTCAACTCTCTTCTAATCAACAAGAAGATAACGATGGCAGAATCAACGAACGGACAATTTTGGGAGAAACAATTAATCAATTTAATCGCTCTAGTAACCGAGACAAACTCCAAACCTTGATGGGTTTAGGGATTTTAGGATGGAAGGCGTTCAAGGGACAACTTCGAGAACCGAAAAAGGTTGTCTCAGACATCGCCAAAGGAAAACCCGAAGAAGCCCAAAAAGTAATTATCGAAGCAAGTCAATAAAAACCAAAAGGTGAGATTCCCGATCAGTTCTCGCCTTTTTCTCTGCTAAAATCAGCGTTCTTGACATCCTTAAATTCTTAATGTTTAGTCCCCTTAAAAATATCCTGATTAAAAACAGTATTGAGCAAGTTCAACTCAAAAGAAAAAATCGTCGCTTTTGAGATCAAGTTGGCAGTTGGTCTTGAGTCGGAAAACCATGTTGCTTCCTGCCAACATCGGCATCAAATTTTTTAGAAGACTTAAATAACTCAAACCGTCCATCGGTTGCATAGGGAACAACCCGCTCTCGCAATGCCTGCATTTCTTGCGCCGTCATCGGTTGAAAATCCCGAGCGATCGCTATATTTTGCCGCAACACTTCCACCGAATCAATCCCGCTAACTAAAGTTGCAATGGGCATACTCATCGCATAACGAATAGCTTCTTGAGGCGTTACCAAACCTTTTTTTACCGCTTCTGCGTTCCCGCTTAAACTTTTCATCCCGATCGCGGCAATTCCTTGACGATTCAGTTCGGGAAGAACCTGCTTTTGAAAACTCATAAAGCTGGCATCGAAACAATTAATTGGCAATTGTACAGTATCGAAAGGATAATTGTGAGACAACATTTCTAAATGAATTGCCGGGTCTTTGTGTCCGGTAAACCCAACAAATTTAACCTTCCCCTCCTGCTTTGCTCGATCTAAGGCTTCAATGGCACCATCGGGACGAAAGATTAATTCCGGGTCATTGTAATAAATTACCTCATGGATCTGCCACAAGTCTATATAATCGGTCTTCAGACGACGTAATGATTCTTCGAGTTGCTGCATGGCAACGCTTGCGTCGCGTCCGTGAGTGCAAACCTTAGTCATCAGAAAGACTTGATCCCGTCGTCCCTCTAAAGCTTCACCCATCCATTCTTCACTGCGATGGTTGTTATATTCCCAAGCATTATCCATGAACGTGATACCATTATCAATCGCCTCGTGAGTAATGCGAATTGCTTCTTCCTTGTTTTTAGCTTGTCCGAGAGTCGCGCCCCCCAAGCCAATTGCAGAGACTTCTACACCCGTTTTACCCAAAGGACGACGGGGAATTTCACCCGAACGGTTCTCCGAGGTTTGAGCGAGAATAAGTTCAGCAGAAGAGGTGTTGAGTTCGGCAGCTTCAACGGAAGTATTGGAGTGCAGAATATGATCTGCCAAACCCGTACTCGCGCCAACTCCAATAAAGCCAACCCCTTTCAAAAACTGCCGTCGATTGAAATCTTGGAGAAAACGGTTGGCGTCCGCTCCGGGGCGTTGATCGCTCATAGGTTATAACTCAATTGCAACTACTGTCTATAATCTGGTTGTAGTAGTCTGAAATCTTCTCCCTAGAGACATAAGTCTCACGTTGAGATGCGTAATACTGAAGAGATTCCTTTAAAAGAATAAGTTTTGAGTTAACAAATGTACTATGAGAACACCTGAGCTTCCCTCTCATCTGAAGCGACTCTACGCAAATCTGTTGCGTCTTGAGCTTCCTAACTTTCTCTTGACCAACACGTTCGAGCATTTAATGATTGAGAACGACTGGGATCGGTTATGGAATAGATGCTTAGAAGATTCCCGCAGAATGAGCGGTGGTGTTGTTTTAATTCCTGGATACACTGGATATGTCGAAGATGCTCTTGGCTTCTTCATTGCTTCTGTTAAGCCTCCAACTTTGTTCTCGTTTATCCACAAAACCCTAGAGACATTTTTGAGGCTTATTACCACTTCTCCTGATTTAACTGCTTTGCAGTCTGCTCTTCGGACTGCGGGGTATCAAGAAGAAGATGTTGATTCCCTGTTGACGGAACTTCAGACTATAAAGCCATCAATGACTGTTACACAAAAAGAAGTGTGTAAGTTAGATGATTTAACTACTATTGCAGTCGAGAAAAATTCTGCTACTACAAGTGAAGCTTTAGAGCAGGTTATTCAACTTTGTAGCCGTTTTCATATCGTAGCGAGACAGCTTCGGAGACGACATGAAAATCGACAGACTCTAGACATAAGTGACGAATACGATGTTCAAGATCTACTGCATGGATTACTTCGCATCTTTTTTGATGATGTCAGAGCAGAAGAATACACTCCCTCTTATGCCAGCAAAGCTACTCGTATGGATTTTCTTTTGAAAAAGGAGGAAATCGTTGTCGAGGTAAAAATGACGCGCAAAGGATTATCGGATAGGGAAGTAGCAGATCAACTTATCCTTGATATTGAAAGATACCGCTCTCATCCAAACTGCAAAACGCTTGTGTGTTTTGTGTACGATCCTGAAGGTAGGATTGCCAACCCCGGTGGCTTAAAAGCAGATCTTAGTGGTGACAAGCAAGGTCTAAAAGTTGTTTTGTTGATCGAACCAAACCCGCAGTAACACAAGCTAACAATTTGGTTGTAGCAGACAGAAGGAATTTTCTGTTGCTGAGTTCAAAAATACTTGCTGCTACCCAACTGAGTCTTAAAACCAATTCACTTTCAGACATAGGAGTTGGCTAAAAACTTCCTTTCAGATTTCGGATGAGTTGATACCGTGCGGATGCAGTCAATTATGTGATTAGGTAGTCCGGTTAAGTATGCGAAGATTGGAGAACTGTTTAACATGACCGCAGCAGAAGTTTGAAGTTAAAATTGTGAGAAATTTGTTAATAGGCGACGGTAAGATATTTGTAGCTCAAAACTCACCTTGACTTTTGAGGTTGCGATCGCCATAAAATAAACATAATAAAAGTAGCGATCGCCAACAGAGCAGCAGCAATTCTAAAGGTAGACTGTACCCCAAACACGAGCGCATCTGGGGGAGCATCCGTCACCATCGCTTCTGAAGATTGCATTAGCACCATCCCCGCAAAAATCGCTCCTAACAACGGAACGCCTGTCGTTTGACCCAGAGTTCGGGTTAAAGACAGCAAACCAGAAGCAATCCCAAGCCGTTCGGGTGGCACCGAACCCAGGATAGCGCTATTATTGGGGGTTTGAAACATCCCCAAACCAATGCCAAAAGGGGCAACCCGAATGATGTAATCGAGATCGGTCATTTCAGCGCTAAAGGTGCTAATACTCAAGCATCCAACAATCATCAACACCAACCCAATCAAGCTAATCGTGCGGGTCCCAAAGCGATCGGATAAATTGCCGGAAAACGGAGCGACAATCCCTCCCAGTACGGGTGATACAGCCAGCAACAATCCCACGTGGGAAGTCGGATATTTTAACACCAATTCCAGAAAGAAAGGCAGAATAAAAATACTTCCGGCAATTACAATAAATACTAGAATTGCGGTGAGCAAACTCAGGCTAAATGGACGATTCTGGAACAGAGACAAATCTAATAAAGGAGAAGCGATCCGCGATTGTTGCCACAAAAAGATAACCAAACCGATAATAGCAAATCCCAGCAGTCCCAGGGTGATCGGATTGCCAAATCCACCCGCATCCTGTCCGTGCGTCAACCCCAAGGCAAAGGCTGTTAAAGCGATCGCCATCACCACCAACCCAAACCAGTCAAACCGCTGTCGAACCGCGTTATACTGGCTTTGGGGTACGTTCCGGGCAACAACAAAACTGGCGAAGATGCCAATGGGAACATTGACAAAAAAAATCATCCGCCAGTCGAACCATCCAATCAGCAATCCCCCCACCGTCGGGCCGAGCGCAATACCCAATGATACAACCGCTCCAATAATCCCTAATGCCCGTCCCCGCTCAGAACCCGGAAACACCTCCGTTACCAGCGCCGCTCCCAACGCCGAAATCATCACCGCTCCCATCCCCTGAAGTGCGCGGAAGCCAATCAGCCAGCCCACTCCCGGAGACAGTCCGCACAGCAGCGAACTGATGGTAAATACAATTAATCCGCCCTGGTAGAGGCGTTTCTTGCCGATCATATCTCCCAGTCGCGCCGCTCCGAGTACCAGTGCTGTGATTACCAGCAGGTAACTCAAAACAACCCATTGAATGGTTGCAAAGGTGGTTTGAAATTCCTCTACTAGCGTCGGTAGGGCAATATTGACAATGCTGGTGTCGAGGGTGAACATTAAAACGCCCAGCCCCACACCCAACATGACCCACCATTTGGCAGAAGTGGACTGGGGCGAGGGTGAAAGATGGGGGGGTGGATTAGAGTTCATGGGTTAAGTTTTGAGCAATATTAGAAGCGCATCAGAAGCGTAACTCAATTATGTATCCATTGATAATTGATAATTGATCATTGATAATTCTGTTTAATTTCTGGTTTTTCGGTCTTGACTGTTTTTTCATTGGCGTTCAAGGAAAATAGGAAGAGAAAACATTTTCTTGCTTGCCTCTCTCCTCTACTTGATAGACTTTCGATTATTTCCTATAGCTCTGAAAGCTTGGTCGTTTTATATTCAGCTTCTCAGCTTGGTCGCTTTTTATTCAAATTCCAAGAAGGTTTAGCATTGGGATCGTCAGGGTTAAGGGTGTATTCATATTCAGATTGAGATGACCCGATCTCCTCAGCCGTCTGCGGGTTAGAACGTACTGTTGTAGTATCTTTTGCTGCTGGCTTGACTTGTTTGACTGCATTCTGGGTCGAACGTGCGGCATCTTTGACGGCTGGCTTCACTTCTTCAACGGCTTTTTTAGTCGAGTCTGCAACATCTCTGACTGCGGGTTTAGCCTCTTCTACGGTATCGCTAACCGAGTGAGCGACTTCTCGAACCGCAGGTCGGGCTTCTTCTGCAACGCCGTGAACTCCTTCGACGACAGCGGGTTTGCTTTCGCGAACGGTTTCTTTAACGGCTTCTGCGGTGTCTACTACAGCAGGTCTAGTCTCTTCTATGGTATCGCTAACGGAGTGGGCGACTTCTCGGACAGCCGGACCCGCTTCGTGGGCTGCATCTCTAACTCCCTCGACAACCGCAGGTTTGACCTCTTCTACGGTATCGCTAACCGAGTGGGCAACTTCTTTGACCGCAGGTGCGATCTCTTGGGCTGTAGACCTCGTTTCTTCAATGGTGCTTTTAACGGCATCTCCTACATCTTCTACCGTGTGGCTGACTCCATCGGCTGTACTTTGGGCTGCATCAACGATACCTTCTACAGTCTTGTTCACGGCTTCCGATGTGCCTCTACCTGCCAAAGCACCGCCAACAGCACCCGCAACTGCGCCCAAAGCTCCACCCATTCTATTTCCAATTACACCACCAATGGCGGCTCCTGCTATGCCGGCGCCCATGCCTTTCCCGGATGACTCAGTATCGGGTTGATCTCGATGGCGATCGATCTTTTCGTTATGCCGATCTGAAGATTTTTTGTTTTCAGTCCGGTTAATAATTTCGTCGTGCCGATCTGAAGATGTTTTGTTGTTACGACGATCAACAATGTCAACACGCTCATCTATAGGTTTTTTGTTCTCATCAGTCATAATTATTGTTCCTTGCTCAATGTGCTTTACATCATCAAGATTTAAAAAAAATCTTGTCTTCCCCTCACCTCAAAAAATTACCAAATATAGAAGCAAAATCAAGAATTACTTCCCAACCCCTCAATTAATTCCACTCAATGATAGAGGTTAATTTCAGCTTGAGTCAGCCAAGTCGTCTCGTGAAAAATTAGCAAACTCAGTAAAAGTAATAACTTCTTGTTTTAGGAAAGGTAACTCTCCGATTATTCAGGGACAAACGCCAATCATTACTTAACCCTCACCTAATATTTATTCTATAAATCTGTCAGTGTATCTGCTTCTTTCCAATGGAATAATTTTCCCGTATTGCCGAAGTTTGATCGCAATTTCATGGGAATTTCATTTTTCAGCCAATTAACGATCGCTTATCGGTTCGGTATCTTTTTTCTCATATAGCACTACGCATTCAGGTTAGGACATTTATAAATCCTGGAACCTTTTAACAGTCTACTGTTCCCTGTTCCCTAAGATTGCAAACTTTGCTCTATGCGCGAACTTTGCTCGCGACCATTCCGCCGGGCCGCAAGGCAAGCGCTGTTCCCTGTTCCCGATTCAAGTAGCGCTATAGAAAACTGGCGATCGCCAACCTTATAATTCCAATCAAGCGATCGCCAACTCAATCCAGTCAGAAAATCTAAAGCCTAAATCATCTCTCGCACCTTATCCGATACCGCCGTCAGCACAATTTTCTCGCGGTTGGGTTCACCCCGGATGAGAGATTCGGCTAAATGAGCCGCTTGACCGAGTTGGATTTTGGCGGGATAAGGCGTTCATAGGGGTCAACGACGGCTTCAATAATCACAGGCCCGGGGGTAGCAAGTGCCTGATCGAGAATTTCGCCGCATTTGGCGGGGTCATCGATGGTGAAACCCGTTCCACCGCAAGCCCGGGCATAGGCGGCGTAGTCGATCGGGTGCAGTTCACAACCATACTCCGGGTTGCCCAGGAAAACCATCTGTTCCCACTTAATTTGACCCAAAGTGTTATTCTTGATAATCACAATTTTGACGGGAAGCTGATACTTAACACAGGTCATAAACTCTGCCATCAACATCGAGAAACCCCCATCCCCCACAAAAGCGACAGATTGGCGATCGGGGTGGGCGACTTGGGCGGCGATCGCGTAAGGTAAACCACAAGCCATCGTTGCCATCAATCCGGCGACCGAGTGCATTTGGCCCCGTTTGGCGGGAATTTGACGCGCCCACCAAGTCGTATTTGTACCGGAATCCCCCGAAAGGATCGCCGTGTCCGATAAGCGTTTACCCAGTTCCCACGCCACCACCTGGGGTTTCATCGGCTTATCTTGCCGGGTTCCCCGTTCTTCCATCAACTTCCACCAGTCTTTCATATCGGATTGAGCCTTTTCCAAAAAGCTGCGATCCTCGTTCCGCTTCAGCATGGGGAGGAGTGCTTGCAGGATGCGAACGCTATCGCCAAGCAAACCCACTTCAACCGGATAACGCAAGCCTATCCGCATCGGGTCAATATCAATTTGAACGGCTCGCGCTTGTCCGGGCTGGGGCAAATACTCCATATAGGGGAAGGAAGTCCCGATCATAAATAGAGTATCGCACTCCTCCATCGCATCTTGGGAGGGCTTGGTACCAATTAAACCAATTCCGCCTGTGGTGTAGGGGCTGTGATCGGGTACCGCCGCTTTACCGAGTAAGGCTTTAACAATGGGCGCTCCCAACTTTTCGGCCAGTTGTTCGAGTTCATCGGTGGCCGCCAATGCACCCCGACCGGCGAGAATCACGATTTTTTTGCCCGCATTGAGAACCTCAACGGCACGCATCAAGTCATCTTCGCTCGGTAATTGCGCTCTTTTGGCTCGGACACTGGAGGTGTGATGGGCGACGTTAAATTTAGAAACCTTTTTGTTTGCCTTCTGGGATTGAAAATCTAGGGGAAATGTGATGTGAGCAACGCCCCGGCAGGACACGGCAGCACGGCAAGCGATATCTGCTACCGTTTCAATATGGGTCGGCCCCATAATGCGAGTATTGTAGACCGCCACATCCATAAATAGCCGATCGAGGTCTACATCTTGTTGGGAGTGAGTATCAATTAAATCGTGGTAGTGCAGACCCGTAATTGCTAATACGGACTGACCATCCATTTTGGCGTCATAAAGACCGTTGAGCAGATGAATACCACCCGGCCCGGACGTGGCAACGCAAACGCCCAATTTACCTGTATATTTTGAGTAAGCTGAAGCCATAAACGCCGCCGCTTCTTCGTGGCGTACTTGGATAAAACGGATTTGATCTTGGTGTTGGCGCAAGGATTCCATGATGCCGTTAATGCCGTCGCCCGGAAGACCAAAAACGGTATCGACTTCCCAATCAATTAGGGTTTTGATCAGTACATCTGCTGCTGTTGTTGTCATTGGTTTATTCTCCAATTCTTTTGTTGTTTTTGGATGGAATATTGTCTGGAGATATGCTTTTTCTAGCCCCAGATCTATACAAGATTCAAGACTTTGTTTTTACCCTTGAAGCCAAGCCCAAGCCTGTTGAAGTTGAGAGGGTTCAAAATAGCGAGTCTCGGAGCTAGTAAAGATTAAATCGGTTACTTTTGTTATCCCGTTTTTCCACCAGTTCTGACCGACTATCGCCAGACGTTCAACATCCTGGTTATGTTTGAAATCGAACTTCAAATCATCTAACAGCGCTTGGGGATTCCAGCCTTTGAAGTTCTCCATTTGCCAGAGCATCCGAATTTTTCCAGACTTTTGAATTGCATTTTCCCACAATGGAATTAACGTCTTGTAGTCTTCTTCGGTCAGTTGTTGACTGACTCTAATTCCCATCACTCGCTCTGAAGTTTTATCAAGAAGTTGATACATAATTACTTTTGTTCAACCTGATTAAACTGCCCAAAAATATCCCCCGATCAAATTAAAATCTAGGAATGAAACTTATTGCTTTTTTCCCGGTACTAACTCGACTTTTACCCAACCGGATTGTCGTTGATCGAAGGCTTTGTAGGCATCGATAACAGACATTAGCGGTTCAACTTGAGTTAAAACCTGGGTGGGATCAACTCTGCCATTGCGAACCATATCCACCAACACCGGAATATACTTACGGTGATTGCAATTACCCATGTTTAGGGTTAGATTTTTGTTCATCGCCATGCCGATGGGGAAGAATTTATGAGTGGGTGGATACACACCAATAATTGAAAGTGTTCCGGCTTTTGCTAATCCCTCAACTGCCCATTCTAAGACTTGAGAAGGAGCATTTCCCGGATGCCAATTTCCGTTTTGAGGATTGGTTTTCGGGGCGATTTGTTGTAATTCTTGCTGAAATTGTTGTGCTTGTTTTTTTGCTTTTTCCGCAGCCGGCCCCCTCTCGGGAGCATTAGCATCGACCCCAACCGCATCAATGGCTCGATCTACTCCAATTCCCCCAGTTAATTCGCGGATGGCTTCAACCGGATCTTCGGCATTATAATCAATGATTTCTGCACCGAGTTCCCGCGCCATTTCTAAGCGCGAAGCAATCGTATCTATGGCAATAATTCGTCCCGCACCGAACAATTTTGCACTGGCAATGGCAAACATTCCGACCGGACCACATCCAAAAATCGCAACCGTATCTCCCGGTTGAATTTCGGCAATTTCTGCACCAAAATAACCCGTTGGGAAAATATCAGAAATCAGAATGGCTTGATCGTCTGTTACTTCCTTGGGTAGCTTTACTAACCCCACATTAGCATAGGGAATTCGAGCATATTCTGCTTGCAATCCATCAAAGGGACCTGTTGCTTCCGGGCCCCCAAAAAAAGCGGTTCCCGCATTATTTCCGTGCGGATTGGCGTGATCGCATTGAGCATAATATCCCGTCCGACAATAAGAACAGGAACCGCAGCCAATTGTAGAGGGAATAACAACGCGATCGCCGACTTTTAAATTTCTCACATTGGAACCAATTTCTTCAATAATTCCTATTCCTTCATGTCCCAAAATCGTTCCGGGTTTCATTCCGGTGAATGTTCCCCGAATCATGTGTAAATCTGTCCCACAAATGGCACTAGAAGTTAATCGAATAATTGCATCTGTTGGGGCTTTAATTTTGGGTTCGGGAACATTATCCAGCCGAATATCTCCGATTCCATGAAAAACAACTGCTTTCATTTGTAAATACTCCTGATGATTTGGTCTGTTTTTTTGAATGTTTTGGCAAATCTATTGATTGGCGAGAAGACTTTCGTCAGTTGGTTTTTGAATAATCTGGGTTTAGTTTTGTTGCCATGCTTTGCCGTTTGGATACTCGTATTGTTCTAAAGATTCGGGTTTCATTTGAATGCTAAAACCCGGTTTTGTTGGGGGAAAATAATGACCGTTTTTAATCGTGACTGGATCGAGAAAGTTTTCGTGCAGGTGTTCGACGTATTCCAGATAACGATCTTTTAACGTTCCACTGACGCAGATATAATCAAAAATAGATAAATGTTGATCGTATTCTGGTAATCCTACGCCTCCGGCGTGGGGACAAACGGGTAAGTCATATTTCGCCGCCATCAACAAAACTGCAAGCACCTCATTAACACCCCCCAAACGACAAGTATCAATTTGGCAAATTTGAATTCCTTCAGAACGAATAAATTGTTTAAAAAGAATCCGATTTTGACATTGTTCGCCCGTTGCTAATTTTATCGGCGTGACGGCTTTGGCAATTTGAATATAGCCTTGCACGTCGTCGGGACTGGTGGGTTCTTCTATCCACCAGGGCTGATATTTGGCGAGTTTTTGAATGTTGGCGATCGCCTCATCCACATCCCAAGCTTGGTTAGCATCCATCATCAATTTACAATTATCACCAATCTCAGAACGAATAATTTCTGAACGGCGAAAATCGTCTTTTAGATCGCCCCCGACTTTTATTTTAAAATTCCTCCAACCTTGGGCGAGGGCATTTTGGCAAATGTCTCGCAATTTGTCATCTGAGTACCCCAACCAACCGGCGGCGGAGGTATAAGCCGGATAGCCGTTTTTTTGAAGGTTTAAGATGCGTTTGTTGCGGGTTGGAAACTGATTTTTCAGGATGGAAATTGCTTCTTCTGGTGTTAGTATGTCTGTGATGTATTGGAAGTCAATACAACGGACAATTTCTTCCGGCGACATCTCCGCTAACAGCTTCCACAGGGGTTTATTCTCGACTTTTGCATATAAATCCCACACCGCATTGACAATGGCTGCTGTCGCCAAATGGATGACTCCTTTTTGAGGGCCTAGCCATTGAAGTTGACTTTCACTTGTGATATTATGCCAAAATTCACCGGGGTTTTCTGCGATCGATTCCAAGCTGTGTCCGATGACAAGGTGACTCATATTCTTCTCGGCTAAGACACAGATATCATTGCCTTTTCCAATGGTAAAAGTCATTCCGTGTCCTTCCAAACCGTCCGGGCGATCGGTTTTCAGGATGACATAGGCGGCTGAATAGTCTGGTGCTTTATTCGTCGCATCTGAACCCGTGAGATTTCGAGAAGTGGGAAAGCGAATATCTCGTGCTACTAAGTCTACAATTTTAGTAGGCATAGATTTGAATGTTAGTGGTACTTATTAATAAATAAGTGGGGTGCTGATATAGCTTTTTGAGTTTAAATGAGAGGAGGTTTACAAGTGTTTGGCTTGCCAGCAGATCTCTGTGGGAATTTAACTAACAGTTTTTCTGCACTCATTTTAAATGGCTATATCTCGGTTTTTGATATTGATAGCAGTCCGGTTAGAATGGGTAAAACATCTCTCCCGTTTGATCGCGTTGTTCAAAGTTTCCTTGGCTTCGCGAGTCTGACCGGATTGATTCGATCCGCTTGAATTTCTACGAATATTTTCTCTTTGCCGTTCCCAATTTCATCGTAGATTTTCTACCCAACTCAAATCGGATTGCTATGACAACTCTATGACAACTAACTGTCTATTCCTCCCTAATATTCTTCTTAAGATTGTTTCTCGAAAGGCTTAAAAATCGAGATCGATTTCGGCGAGATTTCTTTCTCACCTTTTGCGATTACTGTAGCAATTTTGAGGAATTAACTGCTTCTATCTAATGAAAGACAACCCCAATCCACCTAAAGAAAGACCACAATTTCATGGGGATTTCATAATCTTGTTAATTCAGTATCAGCAGATAAACAAACGGATCGCCGTCAACACTTTACACGCTTGACCGACTTTAAAAATCCCTTGAATTTTGTCAAAAAACTTAGAAAAAATTAATCTTTTTTATCAATTTTGATTATCCTTCACACTTTCTAGGAGAAATAGGCCTCTAATTTCCCCAGATATTCCCTTGATAACCCTAAAAAAGTTAGAGCAATGAAAAGTAAATAAAAGATTAAGTAAATGCCCGATCTCAACCTTGAGATAGATTCATTTTTTCTCACTTTCTATATAAATAGCAGTAGACCATTTAAAAACTCACAGAATAAACGCTCCTTTGGCGTTGCTACCAAGCACAAACCCTGTGTCTAATTGCAGTTAGTCAGGAAAAAGCGATGCCTAGTCTATCTTTAAATGCTGAAAATCTGCCCTACCCCGATCCCCTCCATCCCATCATCATTCACTTTGTAATTGCGATGGTGTTTTTTTCCTTTTTCTGCGACGTGGTGGGCTATTTTACTGGCAAACCCCATTTCTTTGAAGTGAGTGTCTGGAATTTACTGGTTGCTTGTGTCAGCCTTTTTTTTGCGGTCATTTTCGGTCAGTTGGAAGCGGGTTTAGCACAACCTTATCAAGCCGCCCAGTCAACCCTAACCAATCATACCGTCTTGGGCTGGTCGCTGTCGGCTATTATTGTCCTGCTGACAACCTGGCGCTTTGCAATTCGCACCCACAACACCCGCAAGATATCCCCCGTTT
>CAZNCM010000019.1:0-5690 GCA_964571155.1 uncultured Lyngbya sp.
AATTGTCCGATAGGTCAGTTTCATCTTCGTAATCGCTCCTCGTCTCTGAACGAAAAAGAACTTAGCTCATCAAGGTGAGTTTTTTAATTTCTGTATTCATTGTTACATTTTAAATTTTAAATTGCCAAGAATTCATAACAAATCAACACAAATCCTCCCCAAGACATAGATAGCGAAGATGAGGAGTTTTGAGGATTAGGGTTTACAATCCTAAGAGTAGTCAGCCTAAGAATAGTCAGGTGTTGTTGTGTCCTCTGCAAATTAACGGTTTGTCGGTTGAGCAGTTTGCTTTGAAATTCCGCTATTTCTACTCTCGAAAATTGCAGCACCTTTGACAGTGGGAAAAGGTAGGTATTGAGAGTAGGTCGGATTTTCTGTTTTCCGACTTTTTCCTATTAAGTTGAGTATCGGGTTTCAGGGGTCGCATTCAATACAAGAAAAAACGGTTCATGGGTGTAGAGACTTGTGATAGCGCATCTGTAGAGGCGATTAAAACACTTGTTGAGAGGAGAATCTCTAAAATCAAGTGCAATCATAGATAATAAGAGAGATCATTTCAACAACAAATGATGAGACAAGACTTGAACTTAGGTGTCGTTTTAGTGGTTGATGACTATCCACTCAATCTCAAATTATTATGTGCTTCTTTGTCGAGAGCCAAATATGAAGTTTTGGTCGCTCAAACTGGAGAATCAGCGTTAGAGATTGCAGTCTCTCAACAACCCGATCTAATTTTACTCGATATCCGAATGCCTGAAATGGACGGATATGAGGTTTGTCGTCGGTTAAAAGCCTCACCTGTAACCCGAGATATTCCGGTGATTTTTATGACAGCTCTTTCTGAAACTGATAATAAAGTCAAAGGATTACAACTCGGAGCCGCCGACTACATTACTAAACCCATCCATCCGGAAGAAGCGATTAGTCGAATCAAAACTCATCTCTCTGTTCGTCGCCTGACTTTGTTACTCGAAGAACAAATTCAATATCTTCAACAAGAAATTAACCGACGCAAACAAGTCGAAGAACAGCTTCGCCAAGTTAATACTTTGTTAGAACAACGAGTCGAAGAACGAACCACTGAACTGTTAGCCGTCAACACTCAACTCAAACAAGAAATACAACATCGACAGGAGATTGAAGAAGCTTTAATTCGAGAAAAAGAACTGGCTCAAATTACCCTAAAATCCATTGGGGATGGAGTGATTACAACTGACCCACAGGGAAAGATTGACTATCTCAATCCCGTCGCCGAACAACTCACCGGATGGAAAAATGAAGCGGTTCGCGGACAATCCCTTTCTCAAGTGTTTACAATCATCAATGAAACCACCCGAGAACCCTTAGAAAATCCTGTTCAACGGGTGTTCTCTCAAGCCGATATTGTTCATTTGTCTCACCATACCCTACTGATTTCTCGGGACGGGACAGAATATGCGATTGAAGATTCTGCGGCACCCATTCAAGATCGTCAAGGTCAAATTCGGGGGGTGGTAGTGGTGTTTCGAGATGTCACCCAATCGCGTTTATTGAGCCGTCAACTGTCTTGGCAAGCCAGCCACGATCACCTGACCGGATTGCTAAATCGACAAGCCTTTGAGCAGAAAATCCAAGCGGCAATTACCTCAACTGAAACCGAAGAACAGCAGTATATATTTTGCTTTCTGGACTTAGACAAGTTCAAACAGGTGAATGATAGCTGCGGGCATCCAGGCGGAGATGAACTGTTGCGTCAAGTTACCGCTTTACTACAAACCCGAGTTCGTGCGGCGGACTGTTTGGCGCGTTTGGGAGGAGATGAATTTGGTTTGTTACTGCATGGCTGTTCTTTGGGCGACGGACAAGAAGTTGCAGAAACAGTGAGAAAATTAATTCAAGATTTTCGCTTCAATTGGGAGGATAAAGTTTTTTCGATAGGAGTGAGTATTGGGTTAGTAAAAATTGATGCTGATACGTCGAATGTTGCGAGTGTTTTCGGGGCGGCAGATGCGGCTTGTTATGCGGCAAAGACTCGAGGTCGTAACTGCATTCATGTTTATCAAATTGAAGATCGTGAACTGATTCAACGACAACAAGAAAGACAATGGATTACAGAGATTAATCAGGCGTTATCTAAAGATCGATTTCGTCTTTATGCTCAAAAAATTATTCCACTTCAGGAGATGAAAAACCCCCGAGAATATTATGAGGTATTATTACGTTTAGTCGATGAAGCGGGAAATATAGTGCCTCCGATGGCGTTTTTACCCACGGCTGAACGGTATGATTTAATGATCCAAATTGATCAATGGGTAGTTAAGAATTTTTTGGAGTGTTATCAACAGTTAAAAAATCAAGCAAAGGATACCTCAAACAATCATTTGTATATGATTAATATATCAGAGAGTAGTATTAAAAATCAAGAATTTATCGAGTTTCTCAATGATCAATTAACTCCCGATAAAATTCCCAATCAAACCCTTTGTTTTGAAATTCCTGAAACGCTAGCAATTGCCTCTTTGTCTCAAACGATAGAGTTTACTCAAACCCTCAAACAGTTGGGGTGCTTTTGTGCAATTGATCACTTTGGGGGTGGGATGAGTTCGCTCACTTATTTAAAGCATCTTTCTTTAGATTATTTAAAAATTGATGGTAGTTTTGTCAAAGAAATTAATCAAAATAAAGTTGAATATGCTGTGATTGAAAGTGTTAATAATATTGGTCATGCGATGGGAGTTCAAACCATTGCTGAGTTTATTGAACAGGATACCAGTCTCGAGTTATTAAGAGAAATTGGGGTTGACTTTGCCCAAGGATATGGGATCAATCAACCTCAGCCTCTAAGCTAGGGAGGTCGGGAGAATTGTAAGAGTTTCTAAATAACTACTTGAGAGTTCAAAGATATTCATGGTAGCATCAAAAGCGATTTGATAGACTTGTAAATCTTCATGGTTATTAATCAATTTTCATCCGATCACCCTATTTTTGGAATGGGTAATTTAACGATAAATATTGTTCCTTTGTTGATTTCAGTTTCCAATAAAATATTACCTCCGTAGAGATTGACACACTTTTTCACAATAGATAAACCCAAACCTTCTCCTTGAATTGTTCCCACATTATCTCCTCGATAAAACAGATCAAAAATTTTATCTCTATTTTCTTTAAGAATACCTATTCCTTGATCTTGAATATGAAACTCAATTTCATCTTGGGCTTGGACTAATTTAAAATCAATCTGACTTTCAGGGGGAGAAAATTTAATCGCATTAGAAAGTAAATGACTCAAAATTTGTCGTAAAATTCTCTGATCCCATTCTCCATTAAACTCATTCCCTTGATTGGAAAAATTAATCTGGTGTTTCACTTGTCGGGCGACTTTTAATTCTGAAATCAAAGTTTGACAGAATTCAAGCAGATTCAAAGTCACAGGTTGAAGTATAATTTCCTCTTGTTCAAGTTCATTCACCAATACAACATCATTAACCAAACTACTCATATGTTGTACCATTTGTTGAATTCGCTGAATATGCTTTTGTTGTTTAGGATTTTCCCGATCACAATAATTTTCTAACAGTCCAGCCGAGGTCATTATAATGGATAAAGGAGTACGATATTCATGAGAAATTGTGGTTATAATTCGTTGTTTAAACTCTCTATTTTCCTGTTCTTGAAGCAGAGATTCTCGTAATTGGGCTTCAATTTTAATTTGTTGTTGTAGCTTTTTTAAACCGAGTTGATGTTGAACCCGAGTGATCACTTCTAACGACTCAAATGGCTTTGTAATGTAGTCTGCGCCCCCGACTTCAAAGCCTTTAACTTTATTATTGACATCATCTAAAGCACTTAAAAATATGACTGCTATTTCCCGAGTTTTCTCATCTGACTTCATCTTTTGACACACTTGATACCCATCCATTTCAGGCATCATAATATCAAGCAAAACCAATGCTGGAGGTTCATTGGAACGGACTAAATTTAAGGCTTTTTGACCATTTAAAACTCGTCTGACGGTATAACCTTGTTGGGTCAATAAAGCTGAGAGGACAGCGAGATTATTCAACTCATCATCAACCAGCAAAATATATTCAGAAGATTCAAGAGAGGATTTGCTATTCATAAAGATTAAGGTTGAGTTAAGGCTTCGATTTCTTCAAACTGAAGATGATTGATCAGTTCTCTTAGCCGTTCAATCAAGAAAGTCTCACTTTGAGGAATTTTTTGAATGAGTTGATCAATTTCTATTTCATTGGCTAAATAAGCCGCTTGATGAAGTTGTTCTCGCCATTGAGTGGGCATGACATCAAAATCTTCTCGAACTAACTGATTTCGTCCCCTTTCTGGGGTCGGTTTCGTAGTGGACTGTTGTTGTTCATAAATATAAGACACATCTAAATATTGTTGAATTTTAGCAAAAATTTCCTGTTCTTCAAAGGGTTTGCGAACAAAATCATTACAACCCAGTGCAATAATATGATGGCGTTCTTCCTCAAAAGCAGAAGCCGTTAAAGCAATAATCACGGTTTCTTCTCCTTTGGGAGTCGCTTTAATATATTCAATCGCTTGATAACCATCCATTACAGGCATTTGCATATCCATCCAAATCAAATCAGGCGACCAACTTTCCCAGAGTTTTATCGCTTCTAGGCCATTGGTTGCGGCTTGCACTTCAAAACCCACTGTTTCTAAGAGTTTAACAATCAAATAACGATTATCAGGACGATCTTCAGCCACCAAAATCCAACAGTAAGTCTACCCCCCATCAACTCCACAAATTCACGACTAATTGCCAAACCTAGTCCCGTACTCTGTTTAACTTTTTCTCCGGCTTCAGTTTGGACAAAAGGTTCAAAGATTTTTTCGAGTTCATCGACAGCAATTCCAACTCCCGTATCTCTAACTTCAAACTGAAGATAATAATAATTTGACCTGATTTCAGCCGTAACAGGTTGCGAACGAATCATTAAACTCACCTCACCGGAAGATGTAAACTTAATCGCATTCGAGAGTAAATTAATCAAAATTTGACTTAATTTATCTTCATCTCCTTGTAATCCCAGAGAGACATTTGCATCAACTTTGATTTCAAATTTAATCCCTTTTTTTGCGGCTTGCAGTGAAAACATATTTTCTAACGTTTTCAACAAAATAGACAACTGAAAAGGTTTGATTTTCAGAGAAACTCCGCCCGCCTGAACTTTAGATAAGGTGAGAATATCATTAATTAAACCGAGCAAATGTTTACCGCTGCGATGAATAATATTGAGATATTCACTGAGTTCACCCGAAAATTTAGGCTGTCGCTGCAATAGCTGAGTAAACCCTAAAATTGCATTCAAGGGGGTTCGTAATTCGTGGCTCATCTGAGCGAGAAAACGGCTTTTTGCCAGATTAGCAGACTCAGCGGCTTCTTTTTCCTGTTGTAGTTTTTGGGCTTGTTTGCGTTCAGTAATATCAATAGCAACCGTCGCAATTCCAATAATATGATTGTCGCCATCTCGTAGCGGTTCTACACTCATATCAAAGTAACGCATTTCTCCGTTTAGAGTGATAAAATACTCTTGGCGATTTCTGATGCCTGTCTCGATAACGGGTTGTTTGATCGCTAGAATTCGTTTTGCTTCATCGGCAGGTAAAAGCTCAGTTTCTAACTTTCCGACAACTTCTTCAAAGGTAAAACCCGGAGCGGGATTGTAAACCCAAGTATAGCG
>CAZNCM010000019.1:5700-9694 GCA_964571155.1 uncultured Lyngbya sp.
CAATCAAACAGCCCACACATTCAACGGGGTTATTCTGTTGATCTTTAATCAATTGTAGAGAAGCAGAAACCCACCGATAGCTGTTATCGGCAGTTTTTAGGCGGTATTCGTGGGTGTAAAAACCGTTTTCATTGAGTCCTTTGGGGAGTCCAGTCAGAATGCGATCGCGATCGTCGGGGTGCAAATTAGTAACCCAAAAGTCCGGGTTATTGAGAAATTCCTCCGGTTCATAACCCAAGACAGTTTTAATATTAGGACTGATGTAGGTAGCTGCATAATCTCCTTGCGGTTTGCAACTAAAAATAACCGCAGGCGTATTATTAAGTAAATATTGCAGTCTGGCTTCACTTTGACGTAAGGCTTCTTGAACTTGTTTTAACTGCGTGACTTCGGTAACAACCACTCCAAATCCTATTTTATCGGAGGATAATTGGACTGGATAATAACTGGTGATCCAATCTCGTTTGATACCAGGTTGAGCGGCTGTTGTTCCCTGAATTTCAATGTTCAGAACGGGTTCTCCTGTCGTTTGAACTTTCCGATAAATCGGTTCAAGAATATCTAACAGTCCGGGAATCACATCTTGGGGCTGTTTTCCGATATGTTCTTCGACAGATTTGCCGTTAAGATCAGCTAAAATTTTATTGATTCGCAGATATCTCCAATTTTCATCTTGCAAACATAACCCAACCGGAATATTGGCATAGATATTTTCCAGTTCAATATTTTGACGTTCAATTTCGTTTTGAAATTCTTTTGTTTCACTGATATTCACAAAGCTTAAAACTAATCCCTCGCAGCTTTGATTTTCCCCAAGATAGGGATTAATTCGCATCAACAAAATATCCCCTGTGGTCAAAATCTTCACTTCCTGTTCGATAGGTTGTTCGTGAGTGAGTACCTGCTGCAATAATGAATAGAAGTCGGGACAATCAAAGTTATAAGAGATATGTTGTAATGGTCGATCAATATCCACTTCATTCAGATTAACTGCGAGACCAACAGCCGGAGTGAATTTACGAATTTTTAAACTTTTATCTAAAAAGATGACCCCAATATCGGTACTTTGAAGTAAGTTATTGACATCATTGGAGAGTTCGATCAATTTTTGAATTTGATTTTGATATTCACTATTAATAGTGTAAAGTTCTTGGTTGGTACTTCTAAGTTCTTCGTTTGAGGCGATCAATTCTTCATTGATTACTTGTTGTTCCTCATTGGTTTTTTCCAGTTCTTCATTGGTAGCCTGTAAGTTTTCACGGGTTTGTTGAAGTTCATCTTCAAGGTGTTGGATCTGTTGAAGTGCGGCTTGATAAAGGTGAGAAGATTGAGAATTTTTCATGAACTGAGGAGGTGACTTTTCTTCTCTGTTTGGGGTAATTATTAACAAATAAAATTCTTCCTGATTCTCAGTACGAGGAAAGAACTGTATTTCTAAATCAACTCGCTGACTATTTTTATTTAGATTATAGGAAAGATAAAGATAAGAAATCGTCTTTTGTTCATGTTTAGAGCGATGTAAAGCTGTACTTACAGGTATTTTTAAAGATGGATTGATCAAGTCAGTAATCTTTAGACTAAGCTTTTCAGAGCGAAATTCAAACACTTGGATGGCATCACTGACAATTTGAAAAAGCTGATAATCGGCATCAACTAAACAACAACTACAGTGTAACCTTTTAGCAAAAGCACTAAAGGCAAATTCTACAATAGAATTAGAATATTTTTGTTGAGTTTGATTGTTTGGAGTGCGTGATAATTTTCGAGTTAAGGGCTGACTTAAGCTAATGCTTGGAACAGTTAAAGGTAAGCGAATATCACTTATTTTCTGGTAAATTTTATATTTTTCATGCAACGTTAAAAACTCTGTTTGTAGAGATCCTAAAGTTTCAGAAGACCCTAAAAATAAAATACCTTCGGTTTTGAGAGAAGTATACAGAGTTCGGAGAATTTGTTGTTGAATGTGAGGTTGTACATAGATTAAAATATTACGACAGCTAATTAGATTAATTTGAGAAAATCCTGCATTAATTGCAAGGTTATGAGGAGCAAAAATCAGCATATACCGTAAATCTTTGCTGACTTGAAAACAGGAGGAATTGAAGGTAAAATATTTTTTTAACCGGGTATTAGAAACATGGGTAATAATACTTTCAGAATAAATCCCTTCTGAAGCAAATGCTAAAGCGTTAACATCAATGTCAGTCGCAAAAATTTTGACTTGAATATTTTTGTTGAGACTTTGACAGACTTCATCAATAATAATTCCCATAGAATAGGCTTCTTCCCCGGTTGAACAGGCTGGTACCCAGACTCGAAATTCCGATTGTTCTGGGAGTTGTTTGATTAAATCTGGTAAGACATTTGTTTTTAAATCATCCCAAGCCGGTGCATCTCGAAAAAACTGAGTCACCCCAATCATTAAATCATCTTTTAATTTTAAACGTTCCTCTGGAGAGGTTTCTAAGCGACTAATATAATCATTGATATGATCAGATTGAGTTAACGAACAACGACGCAAAACTCGACGATTAAATGTGGTATATTTATAGTATGAAAAATCCAGATCTTCATATTGTTTTAAAAAATCAATAATAGTTTCAAATTGTTCAGGATTGATCCCAAATTCGGGGTTTAAATGCAAACTCAAAGAAGATTTACCCGTTTTGACAATCTCAGCAATACTTTCAGCAAGTTCTCGCGGCGATAGCACTTGATCGACTACACTGTTGAGAATTGCACTCTGAGGCATTTCATCAAATTCTGCTGTTTTTGGAGACTGAACTAAAGTAATTCCTCCGGCTTGATGAATAGCTTGTAGTCCTTTTGTACCATCATTTCCGGTTCCTGAAAAGATCATTCCAATTGCGTGGTCGCCATATTCAACTGCTAATGATTCAAAGAAAATATCAATTGTAAAATTAACTTTAGGGTGTAAAATTGCGGTAGAATGAGAAATTAAATAAAGTTGTCGCTGTCTAATAATTAAATTATGTCGAGGAGTAATCAAATAAATAGTATTGGGTTCAAGAAACATCTCATTAACAATCCATCGAACCCTAATCGTTGTATGTCGTTCGAGAAGTTCTTTCATAAGACTTTTAAAGTTGGGAGATAAGTGTTGAACGACAACAAATGCAGCATTACTATCTGAGGGTAAATGAGCAAAAAATTCTTCTAAAGCCTTTAATCCGCCGGCTGAGGCACCAATTCCAACGACATACAATTCTGTTGATGATAATGTCTCTAAACTCGGGTTAGAATCTTCACTCGACATAGCATTTATCCTATTTTCTCAGTTCAGTTTTTGATGATTAATTTCATTGATAAAATTCTTTAAGAATCAGCGATTTTTTTATTAAAATTTAGCATCTTGATCAAACTTTTAGAGTTTTGGCTAAGTTGAGGAATCGCCGAAGTGTGACGGTTTAACCAGTCATTTATCTCTCGTTTTAACCATTCCAATTCCTCAGTTTTTAACTGTTGTCCGAGATGATAAGTTTTGCGTTGGGAGAGAAAAAACATCATCGGTTTGTAAATAGCAATTTCTAACGTCGGGTAAAGTTGACTATTTCCCGCCTTCGTTTGAGTTAAGTTAATATTTTGAATTTCCGAAAGGTTGACAACTTTTCGTTTAGGAAAACCAAGAGATTTCCAACAAATTTCTAAACGACTCTCGTTTAATTCTATCGAAATTCGTTCAAAATAATCAACTCCAGAGTTGAGTAGCAAAATCAAGAAAATCAATCCCGCAGGTACACCCACAATCAACAAAATCAGCGGCAAACCCAACAGTGACGAAATTAAATTCAAGCCAATTTTATCCAAAGGAAGCGGCAATAACCACAATATCCAACTGGCTAAAGCAACAACAGTCACAATTTGCAGCTTGACAAATGGACGTAAAGATAAAAACTGTTCTCCCCAATTCCAAAGACTTTTTTGAAGTGTTTTTTTACCTGGATGAAGGTATTCTATTGCAAACCGAGACGGA
>CAZNCM010000019.1:9736-24819 GCA_964571155.1 uncultured Lyngbya sp.
TTATTCTCTGATTTAGCCAACCGAATTCCCGTATTTTCAGGAGACTGGATGGGTGCAGAAATTGAAGCATTGAGGGCAATTAACGCTTGATTTGCATGAGAATAACGGGCGGAAACCGACGGTTGAATTAACTGTTCTAACCAATTGCAAAATTGAGGATCAATCGGAGAACAAGCCCGACTTTTAAACTGAATTTGTAGATTATCTTGGGGTAACTCCGCCGGAGAAATCCCCGTTAAAAGATGAATTAAAGTCGCACCCAACGCATACAAATCCGAAGCCGGAACCGCTTCCCCGCCAAACTGTTCAATCGGTGTATAACCATAAGTTCCAACCACGGTAAACGTCGCACCGGGAGTTCTCGGCTGAATTTGTACACAGCCAAAATCAATCAAATGAATATGATTATCGGTTCCCCAAATTAAGTTACTGGGTTTAATATCCCGATGTAAAACGGGTGGATTTAACTGATGTAAATAGTTGAGGATTTCTAAAACTTCTGCCGCAATCCATTGAATTTGAGTTGGGGTAAATTTCTGATGTTTTTCTAATCGTTGTTTGAGGGAAACTCCCGGAACATATTCAGTGACCAAACAAAACCAGGGATTTAAACTATTAATCGCAAAGTAATCTCGATACCGAACTAAGCGGGGATGGTCAAGCTGTTGTAAAATTTGGCCTTCTCGTTCGAGGAGTTTCAAATCATCCCAATCCATTGAACCACTTAAGGCTAACAATTTCACCACGACTTGATCTTTAAACTTCAAGTCTTCCGCCAACCAAGTTTGACGGACAGAATTGCTATTGAGGGCTTGTTGAAGTCGAAAGCGAGTGTTGAGGACTGTCCCAGTTGATAGCATGAGTTGAGTGAGGTCGGTGTGAGAAGTAAATCTACCGATATTGCGTTCGTTGTTGTGTTGGTTGTTGGGCTTCAGCGCATTTAATCGGACAGCGTGAAGAAATGCTGGTATAACAGATGTATAATTATCTTACCCTGACTCTACAGAGGCGATGGTGTGAAAAGTGAGGCTGTTTGTTTTATTGTACCGAGTTGACTATCGGAGTTCGGCTTGAGAGTTTTTCATACTTTAACAGGGTTCTTCAGCCGGATTACACATCGTATTCGGGTTTTCAAAAGATGGAATTGGAGCCGTATAATAGTTATAAAATTCCGTTCCCGTAACTTTATTGTTAACAACCACATGACCATTTTGAGGATTAAAAATCACCTCAACTTGATCATCACTCCCGACAAAACTTCCCGTTTCTCCTCGCTTCAAAATCCCAGAAAACTTAAATTCTCCTTCCGTAATTTGGATGGCAATTTCATTACTATTTTGAACGGTTGTATAAGTTTTTGGGGTGTCAGCGGTTGAACTTGATCCGCCTTGATCTGCTTCAAAAGGGGCAGTATCCCAATAAATATAAACTGATTCTCGGGGCATTCGGAAAATCAATCCTCTCTCCCCTAAACCACTTTGCCGATAAACCGCTTCACCCGACTCATTTTCAAAATTTCCAGGTTGATCTCCGACTGGACTAAATTCATATCGGGTTCCATTTTCGCGTTGAATAGAGACAAAACCCTGGCGTTGAGAAAAAGTACACACCTCAGAAGCAGAGGCTTTATCTTCCCCTTGGGGATAAAAATCACAGCGAACTTTCACCGTATCAGCCTTTGCTGAAAGGTTAAGATTAATGAATGCTAAACTAAAAACAAATCCCACCAGTGAAACGGTTGTTCTTCTCATTTGTTGTTCCTTACCTCTTTCGGGTTTAAGGTTCAATAATCTATTCCAAATAGATCTATCACATCCAAATTAATTTAGCAAGTAAAAATTCAATAAAAACCTGATTTTTCAGAGAAAGCAGATTGGGTGTGAAAGCCAACTTGACCCGGGTCGCCAAACTTAGGAATCCGTCAATAAGATCTGAATCCGAGATCCCCATTCCAACATTAAAATAGATTGAGCATTCCCTTGATTCGCGGCAATTTCGACCCAACCATGAGAACCCACCAAAGCAATTAAATTTCCCGGTTGCACATCAGCATAAGTATAACCACCAGGAATAATCCGAGAAACCCGAGACAACGATTCAATCTCCGAAGCCGTTTTTTTAGGAACTTTATCTTTATTCCCTTTCCCTTTCTTCTTCTTCTTTTTCTCTTTGTTTTTATCCAAAATTTCCCCCGAGTCAACGACAACTTCCTTCTCCCCCCCAATCGCCACAAACCAGGTTTTTTCCTCAATAAAATGACCGGGAATATTTGTAATTAAATTTCCAAAATGATCAATATGCTGAATACAGCCTTCTATTCCTTCTGCGGTGAAGCTAGACTCTGATAAAATCAAATCGGAGAGGGTAGCCGGATCAATAGGATGTCCGAGTTCTCCGAGAGGAACCCCACTGGCTAAATAAGCACCTGCGGCGGCAAAAATATCCCGACCGTGAAACGTGGTACTCAGGATCGGAGTCCGCCAATAATCAGGATTGGTCAATTCCACCACCGTAAACTCATCCGGTGTCTGACATTGGGCTAACATCGCCCCCATCGCCCCAGCCAACACCCCATTATCCGGCCCAACCAGGTATCCTGTCGGTAGATCAACAGCGATCGCCCGGCGTTGACTCCCGACTCCTGGATCAACAACGGCAATATGAACCGTTTTTGGGGGAAAATAGGGAACAGCGTTCATCAAACAAAATCGACCCGCCGCAATATTTTGAGGGGGAATATTATGAGTTAAGTCGATCACCCGTAATTCCGGGTTAATTTGGGCGATCACACCCTTGATCACCCCGACATAGACATCACTCAAACCAAAGTCTGTCAGCAGTGTGACAATTCCAGATAAAGACATAGAGAAACCGTTTGTAGATACAATGAGGTTCAATTATGCGATCGCAATGGGAAAATTTTCAAGAAAATTTGGGCGAATGGCTGGGTTCATTTACAAAATTTTCCAGTCAAGGGGAAATCGTTAAGGATACGCCCAGTATTTTGCAGTTGGAGGCGTTGAACGACAACAAAACAGTTCGCCTCACCTTGCGTCGTTTTCCGCCGAGTCCTGATGGTATCACAAAACCCCCTATTGATGAATTAGTCCGTGAATATGAATCTCTGGGGCGCGATATCCTGTTTTTTGAGAATGGGGCGTTTTCTCAAGGGACAATTCAACTGGCACCCTTTACTCAGTCGGGGGCGGAGTTTGGTTTTGTGGGGGAAAATCGCCGTTTGCGGTTGGTCGAATTGTGTGATACTGATGGCAATTTAGGGGAACTGACATTAATTCGAGAAAAACGAGCGAATACAGATGCTGTTGAACGTCCTCCTCTAACGGTGGAAGCGTTACTGGGGACTTGGAACGGAGAAGCCATCACCCTTTATCCAGGTTTTCGTCCTCCGGAGACTTTTTCAACTCAAATGCAGATTCAGTTAGAGAGTAGCGGAAAACTCACTCAAACCCTCAGTTTTGCCAATAAAACGATTTCTTCAACTGCAACAATAGCCGGATCAATTCTTTATTTTGATCAAGGTTCTCAACCGGTTCGAGTTTATCTATTACCTGATGGGGCTTCAGCAACAGTTCCTGAACGGATTCAACTGCGTCAACCCTTATTTTTTGAGGCGGGATGGTTAATTTCTCCCTGTGAACGCCAGCGTTTAATTCGTAGCTACAATGGCAAGGGAGAATGGGAAAGTTTAACATTAATCACCGAACACAAAATAAGATAGGGAGGTGGGGAGATAGGGAGATGGGGAGAATTTTAAGAGTTTCTAAGTAACCACTTGTCTGGGTAATTTGTCATGTTAACAATCATGCCCAAAATTTGATTATATTGACTGTAAAGTTCTCGGCCTTTGTGAAGCTCTAAATAATTGCATTTAACAGCAAATTTTAACCAAACTTGAGTTTCTGCTGCCTCTGCTTCTGCATCATTTAGTCGGGCTAGAAAAGAACCTTTCTATCTCCTTCTTCGCCATGCTTCGGCTAGATTAGCACAAACTGAACGAGAAGAACGTCGAATTTGATCAGTTAAAGAATACTTCTCTTCTTGAGGAAATTTTTTCGAGAGTTCAAAGATGTTCATAGCAGCATCAAAAGCCATTTGATAGACTTGTAAATCTTCATGGTTATTAATCAATTTTTATCCAACCTCCCTACATCCCCATCACCCCATCTCCCTACATCCCCATCTCCCAACCTCCCAATGTTCTCATCATTCTACCTCCGCGACAACAACCCGATCCCGTCCTTCTTTTTTCGCTTGATATAGGGCGGTATCTGCCCTTTCAACCACACCATCTCCTATCATTCCATGTTGGGGAAAACAAGCAACTCCCAAAGAAGCTGTAATCGTTCCCAGGCTTTGACGTTTGTGTTCAATATTAATTTGTTTGATCAATTTCCGAATTTGTTCAGCCCGTTTGTAGGTATTTTCAAGGGTTGCTTCAGGTAAAATTAATGTCATTTCTTCCCCGCCATAACGACAGGCAATATCAGAACCCCGCAGACTACTTTTTAACAGTTTCCCGACTTCTTTTAGCACTGCATCACCCCCATCATGCCCAAAGGTATCGTTAAAGCGTTTAAAATGATCAATATCGATCATAATCACTCCAACATTATGTTCATAGCGATGGGCGCGACTTATTTCTCGTTCTAAAGATTCTTCTAGGTAACGACGATTAAATAATCCCGTTAGGGGATCACGAATACTGCGGTTTTGAAGTTCTTCTCGCAGTTGTAGGTTCGCAATTGCCAGCGCCATTTGTTCGGCGACAGTACGGGCGAGTTGTCGTTTACTTTCACTGAGTTGATCCGGACAGTCAGAATAAAGATACAATAATCCTAACGTTTCTCCCTGTGCCATCATCGGTAAACACAGAGAGACTTTGGGCGTTAAAGTCTGATCGCTATGATGACAAAGTAAGTCAATCTGATCAGTATCAACCCAATGTTCTCGCCCCCGTCGCAGACACCAACAATCTTTCGGATGAAAAGCTGTTTCTCCGATGGGAAGGTTTCCCCAGGTGACAACCGCTTCCACAAAATCACGGGAGGCTTTGGTCGTAAAAATTCCGCCCGAACACCCTGGAAATAGGGGTATAACTAGGGTTCTGAAGGTTTTGTAAGCTTCTTCTAAAGTCAAACAAGCTTGGAGAAAATCGTTCATCTGACTTAGTAGCAATATTTCTTGGTTGCGTTGTTGAAGTTGGTTGAGACGATCTGCTAATTCATCATTGAGGTGTTGGAGTTGGAGTTCTGACTCTTTGGTTTGGGTAATATTACGAAAAGTGACCGCAAACCCATCTCCTAATTTAACCGCAATATTCACAAACCAACATTTAATCCCGTCGTGTTCGTAATAAAATTCACGTTCTTGAGGTTCTCCGGTTTCGACGACTTGAATGTAGCGATCAAAGAGTCCTGCTTCTTTGTTTCCGGGTAGCTTTTCTAAAAGTCGTTTTCCTAACAATTCACTTTCGCTAAATCCCACAATTTCACACGCAGCAGGATTACTGAGTAGCCATTCAAAATCAATAATTTGACCCGTTTTTTCTCGAATTGCTTTAAACGCCATAATTCCATCGAGAGAACTATTAAGAACCCCTGACAGCAGCATTTGTGAGGTTTGTAATTCTTCTCTAATCTTCACCGTCTCGGTGATATCTCGGTTTACCCCAATTGCAGCAATAATTTTACCCTGTTCGTCTTCGAGGGGAAGAATATTGGTTTGACAAATGCGTTGGTTTCCCTGTTTACACAGGACTTGAATTTCTCCAGACCAACGACTGTTTTTGACCATTGATCTGAGAATTTTAGTCGTCAGATTTTTAGCGTATTCGGGTGGATATAAAATTTCTGCACTTTTTCCTAAAACTTCAGCTTTGCTGTAACCAAACAGAACCTCAGAAGCTGGATTCAAATCAATAATAATTCCCTCTAAGTCGGTGATAATAATGGCATCGGAAATATTTTCAAAAGTTAAGGCTTGTCGTTTAAGAGATTCTTCAATTTGTTTGCGTTCTGTGATATCGTAGGCAATACCATATATGAGTTGATGATCGCTTAAAAATCTAGCATTCCACATTAACCAACGATAACTTCCATCTTTGCAGCGATAGCGATTTTCAAAGGAAAGTGTATCTATACCTTTGCTCAGATTTTCGGCTTCTTTAAGGGTTTGTTCACGATCTTCTGGATGAATGAATTCTGTGTAAGGAATTGTCAGTAATTCTGCCTCTGTATACCCCAACAGATCTTCCCATACTGGATTTACACGAATAAAATAACCATTTAAGTTAGCAATACAAAGTAAATTGAGTGAAGATGCAAAGAAATGATCTCGTTCTTCTTCGGCTTTTTTGCGATCGCTAATATCGGATTGAATACCAATATAATGGGTCACTTCTCCCCAAGTATTTCGCACGGGAGAAATCGTGAGTTCGTTCCAAAATAAACAACCATCTTTACGATAATTTCGCAACGTCACAGAACAACTTTCTCCGGCTTTAATCGCTTTTCGGAGTTCTGTTAATGCGGGTTGACGATGATCTGAACCCTGGAGAAAGCGACTGTTTTTTCCGATGACTTCTTCAAGACTGTAGCCGGTAATACTTTCAAAGCCAGAATTGACATAGATAATACCATTATCTCCTTGAGTGGCATCGGTAATCACAATTCCGTTACTACTAGCTGCGATTCCCCGTTCTAGCAGTTGTAACCAACTTTGGTTTTCTTGGTCTTGTGTAATATCATGCGCGACCCAGAGAACGGTTTGAGATTGAGTTCTGAAGGAAACAGTAGCGGAAAACCAAAAGGTTTGCTTTTCAACGACTAAGCTATACTCAAAGGTGAGTGTTTCTTGGGTTGTAAAAACTTGTTGAATTAACTCAAGCCACTGTTGAGACTGTTCAGAATCGTAAAATTGCTCAAGAGTTTTGTTGATGATTTGAGCTTGTAACTCGGATTTTTTCTCCAGACCCGTCGGGATAACGGTAATATTTGTGACTTCGGGTTCAATAATCAGAATAATTTCTGAAATGGCTTTAAATAAAGCTAATGTCTCTACTTCACGAGCTTCTAGTCTACGATACCATAACTGCTCGCTAATTTGCTCGGGAACTAAACCGGGAAAGGTTTGTAAACAAGTTTCCCTCTGTTTTCGGATTTGTTCGCGGTTTCTGTTATACTCAAAATTAGAATCTATGTTAGTTTTCATAGGAGATAAGATGACATTCAAAGCAGGTTTAATTTTGTGTAGTTAAACTATAACTCAAAAGCTTTTCAGGTTTTCCAAGACGGGTCTTAATGGGTTTGAATTCGTCGTCATATATAATCGTTTTTTAAGCCTTATAAAATCAGATTATTTTCGGCTCTAATCTGTAAAGTTTTTGAAGCTTGTCTGTTTTACCTTAATATTTTTATTATAATCAATATTGCCTTGAGATGTTTATTATTTTTTGTGAATTATTTCAAAGAACAGTTACGAGTTAAAGCTTTTGTTAGTAACTTTTTGTACTCTTTCTGAGTAATCACATAAGCACCAAACCGCTCTAGATGAGGATTATTCATCTGAGCATCAAACAACAAAAAATTACGTTCTCTTAAATGCTGAACCAGCTTAACCATTGCCACTTTTGAGCCTTCTGGAATGCGATAAAACATCGATTCTCCAATAAAAGCTCCCCCAATAACCAGCCCTAAAACGCCTCCTGCCAGTTCATCTCCTTGCCAAGTTTCAAAACTATAAGCATACCCAGCATGGTACAAAACATGGTAAATTTCTTGTAATTCTTCAGAAATCCAAGTGGTTTCTCGGTTAGCACATCCATCAACAACCGCCGAAAAATTACGATTAACCGCAATACTAAATCGATTTTGATTCAGCACTCGTTGAAGCGATCGCGGATAACGAAATCGTTCATCTAGGGGAATCAAAGCTCTTTGACGAGAAGTATACCATCCCAAGTCCTCATCGTCATCATTCGCCATGAGAAAGTAACCTTGAGCATAACCCTGAATGATTGCCGCAACATCGTATTGCATAATGCGATGATTTTGATATATTAATGAAGTGGTCTATTTTAATCCAAACTGCAAATCAATGCTAGCATTTGATAGCTGTCCCCTGCTGGAAAACACACTCGAAAAGTTAATTAATAAAACCGAAAAAAACTGGGGTTATTTACAAATTAACAAACGAGTGGATTTCTATGGTATCAATATTTTAGGTAAAACCGAGAATATTCTCAAGTTTAAAAGCAACGAATCCACCCACTCTTACCGTCTCTTTTGGTACAAACGCCCGGAACCTTCAGTCTTTGTGCAGTCAAAAACCATAAAAACCTATAATCCTTCGACTCGCACCTACGATAAGTCAAAAAGTTATCAAGTCTGTTTCAAACAAGAAGCCAATAGCATCGAGTCTTCGATCAATCAACGATTTGCCGATCTCGTTAAACAGAAAATTCTACAAACCTACGACTCCCGCAACGCACCTGCGATCGCGATTGTACGCCAGTAGAATGACAATCACACAGACAGAAATCACGCACGGTATAATTTGATCAAATTACCACTCTTATTGAGTCTACGGCTATTTTAGACCCATGTCTGACCCGATTAAACCGATTACCCTACCTCCGCCGACTGATCCCCAACAAGAAGGGGAATGGCTGCAAAAAGCCTTACACACTTGGCTCGATCAAGAATTCATTCCCGAGCCAATTAATCAAACTATCGCCCAAAGAGCCGCTCAAATCTTTGTCCGTCAACGGATGGAAGGAGAAAACGATCTCGGTTGCTTAGTGATTGCGATTGTAACGGAAATGCAATCGTTTGACTTTTCTCAAAGTTTTTATGGAGAATTTGCGATCGCCAACGCCGTCAGTGACTTACTCTTAGATAGCTTAGGATATGAACGCTGTTGTGGGGGATAATAAGTAGAAATCACGCCAAAAAATCTGAGGGAGAGAGACGCCGACGACTTCCTCATCCCCGACTCCCCCAAACTTCAGATTACCAACTTGACTTAACAACACCGGGTAGTAGTCCTTTGTGGGCCATTTCCCGAAGTTGGTTGCGGCACAGTCCAAAATCGCGATAATATCCTCTTGAACGTCCAGTCGCCCAACACCGATTACGAACTCGACTCGGAGCGCTGTTGCGGGGGAGTTGCTGAATTTTGCGATGAATCTCCATTTTTTCAGCTTGATTGGGAGCTTGATCAAACTGTTCTTTGAGTGCTTCGCGTTTTTCAGCGTACTTTTCCACCATTTTTTTGCGCTTAATATCGCGCATGATCATACTTTTCTTTGCCATTTGAGACCCTTTTCCTCTGTAAACAAACGTCTATTGTTATTGTTTGACGAACTTCAGACAGACTTAAGCGCTGTCACTTCGCCCTAGCCCGACTCGCCTCAATTTCAGCAGACGGACATAAATCAGACAACTTACAATCATAACACGCCGGATTCCGAGCCGAACAGACTGCCCGACCGTGATAAATCAACCGAATTGACCAATTTTCCCAGTCGGGCTGAGGGAGAAGTAGCATCAAATCCCGTTCAATCCGAACCGGATCTGTATGTTTAGTCAGTCCTAACCGTTGACTCAAGCGCTTAACATGAGTATCAACCGTCACTCCCATGTTAATCCCATAGGCATTGGCTAAGACCACATTAGCCGTTTTCCGAGCCACTCCGGGAAGTTCAAGCAACTGTTCCATCACCTTCGGAACCTTCCCGCCAAATTTCTCCTCAATCATCCGACAAGCGGCTTTAATATTTTTGGCTTTGTTGCGATAAAAGCCTGTTGAACGCACCAATTCTTGAAGTTGCTCGTCATCGGCTTTCGCTAGGGAAAAAGCATCGGGAAAACGCTTAAAAAGCTCCGGTGTGACCTTATTGACCCGTTCATCTGTACATTGAGCCGATAAAATCGTCGCCACTAAAAGCTGTACTGGAGTTTGATAAGTTAGCGTACACCTCGCATCAGGATACAGCAATTTGAGGCGAACCAAAACTTCCAAAGCCCGTTGCTTGAGGGTTAATCGCTTGCGAATAGTCATCGTCAGTTCCCTAAAAACGGTTACTGTTGGAGAAGCGATCGCACCCAACCCAAATTAGCCGTATCGCGCACAATCAAGAAAATCCCCAAACCCAACAAGAGCATCAATCCCGTTTGCATAACCCCCTCTTGAAGACGGCTAGGCAGAGGTTTACCGCGAATGGCTTCAATCAGTAAAAACGCCAACTGACCCCCATCGAGGGCCGGAAGGGGCAGAATATTGATAAACGCCAGGTTATTGGAACAAATCTCCCGCATCCGAACGCGCAATATCAGCACCAATTGCCACAATCCCCACCGGGCCAGAAAGCTGTTCAGCCGTTTGACTAAAGTTACTAATCAGTTGACTAAAACCCGAAACCGTTAAGCCAATAATCCGTTGAAACTCGTTAGCGCCCTCACGAAAGGCTTCCAAGAAATTATCCGCCCGACGACGCACGACATCGCGGTTATGAGTCAGTTGTACACCAATCCGCCCCGTACCATCATTACTGGCTTCAGGGGTAACTTCAATCGGGATAATTTGATCGCCCCGTTTGACTTCCAAATCTAAGGGTTGGTTGGGATGAGATTGGATCTCCAAAATCAAGTCCTGAATGGCTTGTTGTCCGGGTTCAAACTGTTCTCCCTCAACGGAGATAATCACATCGTTGGCTTGAATTCCCGCTCGTTGCGCCGCCGAACTCACATCAGCAGCCACTTCTGGTACTCTCACGCCCGGAGAGTAGTTAAACTCAGGAATACCAATAATCCCAACTTGAGCAACCAGGAGAAAATAAGCAAAAATCAGATTAGCAATCACTCCCGCACTGATCACAATCGCGCGATCTAAAATCGGACGGTTGCTCAACAGATCAGGATCATCTCGGGGAATGGTACTTTCGGGATCTTCGTCTGGAAATCCCACAAACCCCCCTAATGGAATGCCTCGTAAGGCGTATTCTGTCTGGGAACCTTGATATTTCATCAAGATCGGGCCGAAACCAATCGAGAAACGGTTAACATGAATATTTTGCACTCGTGCCGCCATAAAGTGACCGAGTTCATGGACGAAAATCAAAACAGCAAGAACTGCGATCGGTGCCAAAACGGACATGAATATACTTCGCTGAAACAATAAGTGTATTAATTTTATTTATTGTGACACACTTTAGACAGGGAACAGGGAACAGGCAGAAGGCAAGAGGCAAGAGTGAATGGGGAATGGGCAAGAGTTTTTTTGGTGGCTTCTTTCCTCCTGAACTCCCCGTAACGGGAGACAAGCTTGCTCCATTAAGATAGCAGTACGCGAATACGTGTTTGACATTTCTAAATCCTAAAACCCCTTCACCGTCTACTGTTCCCTATTCCCTGTTCCCTGTTCCCTAGTGCGTAGCGCTATAAAATCGAGAGAACCGAGCAGAATAATGGGATAAACGACCTGTGGCTAAGTCAACTGAAGTTAAACAAACAGAAACCGAACACAATCAGACGCAACCGCTTTCTCGTACTCCTTTGTACGATGTTGCTGTAGCACTGAACGCTCGTATGGTTCCGTTTGCGGGATGGGAGATGCCTGTACAATACTCAGGAATTACTAAAGAGCATGAAGCCGTGCGTTCACAAGCGGGAATGTTTGATATTTCCCACATGGGTAAGTTTGTTTTGATCGGAGAGAATTTAATCGACACGCTACAACCGTTGGTTCCTTCCGATTTGAGTCGTTTAAAACCCAATCAAGCTCAATATACCGTGTTGTTGAGTGAGCAAGGCGGCATCCTAGACGATATTATTTTTTACTATCAGGGCGAGGATGCAGAAACCGGAACTCAACGAGGGGTGATGATTGTTAATGCAGCAACTTGTTCTCGCGATAAAGCTTGGATCTCAGCCCAGTTAGAACCCACCGATATTACCCTCGAAGATTTAACCAAATATCAAGCGTTAATTGCGGTTCAAGGGCCACAAACTCTCGAAAAGTTACAGCCTCTCGTCACTGAAAATTTAGATTCTATTCCGTTTTTTGGACATCTCAATGCTACGGTTTTAGGACATCCCGCCTTTATCGCCCGAACCGGATACACTGGAGAGGATGGCTTTGAAATTATGGTGGCTCCCGAGGTCGCAGTCCAATTGTGGCAGAGTTTATTAGAAGCTGGAGTGACTCCTTGCGGGTTGGGGGCTAGAGATACTCTACGTTTAGAAGCGGCGATGGCGTTGTATGGTCAAGATCTTGATACCACCACAACCCCTTTGGAAGCAGGATTGAGTTGGTTAATTCACTGGGAAAGCAAAGATGACTTTATTGGTCGTTCCATCCTCGAAAGTCAGAAAGCAGAAGGAGTCTCTCGGCGACTGGTGGGGTTGGAAATGCAAGGTCGTCACATCGCCCGTCATGGGTATCCGGTGAAGATCAATGGAGAAATTATTGGGGAAATTACCAGTGGAACTTTATCTCCGACTCTCGGAAAAGCGATCGCACTGGCTTATGTTCCCACAGATTTTGCTCAAATTGGTCAGTCTCTAGATGTGGAAATTCGCGGGAAAACTTATTCTGCGGAAGTTGTTAAGCGTCCTTTTTATCGTTCGACCTCTCGTCTGTCAAAAATAAAACGGTGATTTTCTCTGAGGGGGTTATCTTGTTTCTAACTGACCTGGAATTTTCATCGCTCTCAAAAAAAAGCCTGAAACCCTTGTTATGTGGTAAAAGAAAAAATTTTCTTCAGCATTCCAAGGGAAAGCTTCATGATCACCTTTACATTCACTGGGGTTATATAAAGACGGTTGGTTTAAAATGTAAAAGATTGATGAAAAGATTTCTGCTCTCCTTGCATTTTCAGAAAGTATTCGTATACTAAGTGATAGCAGTGATAAATTGACAGATAAAAAAAACTTGGCTTAACAACAGCTAGGTTACAAAATATCACTCAACTCGCTTAGGTTGTTCTAGCCTAAGTGTTTGTTTTGTATAGAGCCATCCTTTCGGAGTATAGACCTTCAATATGAGAACATCTTTTCTAATTTCGGGCGTTTTAGCAGCAACGACTGTGTTTGCCGCCTCTACTCCTGTTTTTGCTTATAGCATTGGCGGAAATGGTGATGTCATGGGTATTAATAGCGGTGATATTAACAAATATTTTCAGGTTAACTTTGATGGTAGTGTCGAGAAAACGGACGTTGATGGACTCTCAGGACGCGCCCTGTTTACATTAAACGATTGGGGCTTGGAAACTATCGGCGGAAACGACTACACTGTTGCTTCATTCACAGTTGATTTGACCAACACTTCTACTGCTCCTATTACTTCAAGAATTTCTCGTTTAGGGTTTGATACTGACCCGAATATTGACAAAGCAGCCTCCAGTGTCACAGGAACGTTTAATGAGATTAGTACAGACAAAAATATTAAATTTCCGAATGGAGTGGGTAATCTTGAAGTCTGTCTGACACCGGATAGCACAGGTAGCTGTACAGGTGGTTCTGGTGGAGTCACAACAGGAAATACAGGAACTTTTAACCTCAAGTTAGCTTTTGCAGATACTTCCCTCACCAGCTTCAACTTTAGTAACTTCCACCTGCGTTATCAAAGTATTAATGGAACTCCTCTGGGAACAAGTGGTACAGGCGACGGTGAGATCGTCGTATCATCAAGTTCAACCGATGTTCCCGAACCCCTGACGATTTTAGGAACTGGAATGGCACTCGGATTTGGTGGATTGTTCCGCAAAGAGCAACAAAAACAGAAGCAAAAACAGCAAATCAAAGCTTAGTTACCTAATAATCTAATTGCGAGTTAGCCCCTTTACTACTTCTTCATTCTTAAGTTAAATCTTGAGATTATAGATAGGAACGAGGGGTGTATTTTATTGCTTATCATTATTTAAAAAAAACTATTAATTTAGATTCAAAAGATTATAAATATCCCTAAATCACCCGTCTAAAGTTAAGTCTAAACTAAAAATAAAGTCCTTAAATTTAAGGGATTATAAATCTTCTGTAAAGCCCTCACCACTCCAAACTTTTACGAATATGATCAAGCTAATAAACTTTGTAAGCCAAAAGAAGGTGTAACAATGAGACATATAGCTTTAGGTAGTGCTATTGTTTCAGCAATTGGGGCTGTTTGGTGTGCGACTATCACATCTCCAGCAATGGCGGTTACTTTCGGCCCGGGAGACCGATTCCAAGGGAATGCTTTATTCCGAATCAATGGAGATGTTAATACCTCTTTGTCATTTGACTTTCTCGATGAAGCAAAGGTAAGTGGCGGATCAATAGGAAACTTCGGAATTTCCAATTCTACAGGAGCTTTTGTGCCTTACGACACCGATGGAGCAATTAATTCCTCATCCCATATTATCAAAGATACAAACTTTAAGCTCGGTAGCCAAACTGATTTTATGAAATATGATGATGGCGTTGGTGGATTGGATGAATGGTCAATAGACTTAGCTGCCATTAATATTGTTAGTGATACAATTGCCGGAAAGTTTCGATTCGTAGATATTGGTGGTCAAGCCACTTTCAAGAGTGAAAACATAGTCCAGGGAATCGGTGGCTTTCAAGGTTTAATCAAAATTGATAGAACTACACAAACAGCCCAGTTTGACTTTGAGACAGAATCTGTCCCTGAACCCCTAACCATTTTAGGAACAGGTATGGCTTTAGGGTTTGGAGGATTATTTAAACGGGAGTTAGCAAAACAGAAAAAGAATTCTGTTTAAATGAAAGTCCTTTTAAACCCGAGTTCTATTGTATCCAAAAAACTCTAGAATAATTAAACTCTCCAATGACATTAAAATCAGTTGGAGGGTTTATCATTAGATTGAAAGGTTGCATTGCTCAAGTGACATTCGATGAAAACACTAGATTCACTCTCTCTTAAATCTCTCACAGAAACTTGGTTCTGGCTGTTAGGGATTGCCGCTGGATTGATGGCAATTCATCTGACACTCACTCTACATCGAGGAAGTGCCGATTTACAAGCAATTAGTTTTTTATTTTGGTTTGCAGCCGCCTCACTCC
>CAZNCM010000019.1:24829-28375 GCA_964571155.1 uncultured Lyngbya sp.
ATACTGGGTTTGCTGATAATTGCAGCGGTATTACTCAAAAGTTCGACTCTGGCGACTTCTAACTTTTTAGGCGTATCCCCTTTTATCAGTGGTATCGGTTTAACACTCTTAGCGTCGGGTTTTCGAGGGTTTCAATATTATTGGCGGGAATTGCTAATTTTATTTTTTCTTGGTGTCCCAAAAGTTTTAATTTGGCCCGTTATTGATATATCTGGGTTAACAGCCCGCTTCACTACGTTTATTCTTTGGTATTCTGGATTTAATGTCTCTCGTCGAGGTTTTGAAGTGATCATGCCTGGGGGCGGAGTTAATGTGAATATGGGATGTTCAGGCTTTGCTGGAATGTTTTATTTACTCGGATTTGCAGTATTATTTCTGATTATGTTTCCCCTCAAGAAACTGGAGAAGAAAATACTGGTTTTGAGTGCTTCTGTCGTGATTGCTTTTATTGTCAATGGCTTTCGAGTCGCAATTATGGCACTTTTTGCAAATGTTCAAGACGATGAAGGCTTGGAATATTGGCACGTTGGGGAAGGTTCACTCATTTTTATGATGATTTCTGTTGGGCTGTTTGGCTTACTGTGTTGGTTTCTACTGCGTCAAGAGGAATCTCAACCCGAGGAAATATCAAAGCAATAAAATTATATGAAGTTATTGTACTCTCTGCGGACTTCCTTACTAATTTTCACCTTTGGAACCGTTGTTTTTGTTTTAGGAAAATCCGTTATTAATCCGGCTCCAAAAAAATTAATAGAAACCCCTTTAGTCTTTCCAAGTGAGGTTCCTCTCTCTGAATGGAAAGCCGTTAAAACTCAAAATTTTGAAGATAAAATACCGAGAATTTTCTATGAATATACCGCTTCCAGTCTAACACTAGAGATTGAGATGAAATATGTGGATTATCCTCATACCAATGAAAAAATATTTCGTCAATATGATCCCCATTTATCCAAGTCTGGTTTAGACAAACCTCTAATGAAACAGCAAGATAAAATAGGTTTTTATAGTCTAGAAAAAATAGAAGATCGAGTCTATTTGAGATCTTGTATTAACCCACGCGGCCCCGGAGTGATTACCTATGAACAGTTCATTCAAAACCGTTACACTTATGATTGGCAGCCCTCTCGTTTACTTCCTGTACTTTTGGGTCAAGAACCCTTAAGAGATCATCGCTGTTTGTGGACTTATTTATCACTCCCCATAGAAAACCTTTCTGAACAACAAGCCTATTCAATTTTAGAAGAAGTTTGGTTATCTTGGTATCAATGGTGGCATCCTCGCTTTCCTAACATTTAACGCTCCATTATCAACCCTATTTTCCTTCGTTAAACCCATGACTTCATCTCCCAATAATCCTTTAGCCGAAAAAGTTGATACACTGTGGAAATTTAGCTCAACTTTACTCCAAACTATTCCTCCTCTGCGCTGGGTTGGCTATACTCTTTTAATCTTGACACTAATTGATTTAATTATTTTAGTTATTCCGCCTCAGTTTACTAACCCTGTGTGGGAGTTTCAAACTATTGGTGCCATTGTTGAACGAGTTGCTGTTCCTCTAATTGGATTTGTTTTAGTATTTTATGGTGGACAGAATCTGCGAGCAAAATGGGAACTTCCTCTGTTAAAGATATTATCTCTTTTAACTTTATTATTTGGTATTATTCTCCTGCTATTCATTCCGCTAGGTGTGATCAATACCTTCAGAATAAATCAACAGAGTAATACTCAAATCGAGACTCAAGTTGAACAACGAGTGACTCAAATTCAGCAGGTACAACAACAACTTCAACAAGCCACCACACCCGAACAAATGGAAGAACTATTAAGTCGTCTCGATACTCAAGGACGTTCTCCCGATATTCAATCTAGCCAACAGTTGGAAGAAATTAAAAATCAACTCACAGAATTTGTTTCTCGCTCAGAACAAGCCACTCAAGCTCAAGCAAAAACCACCCGCAAAAACCGCAAAATAGTTTTGTTCAAAAACTCGATAAAATGGAATTTGGGCGCTTTAATCTCTGGGATACTCTTTATCGCCATTTGGAAAGCCACAGCTTGGACACGCCAACGCACCTAAACCCTTTTCGCTTGATGACCCAAAATCGAGTGTAGAAGCCGCCCATTTGAGGGTTCAAACCCAGAATAAAAGATGGGTAGCTTTTGCGATCGCCAGAGAGATCACCGAACAGGATACAATGTTGGAATGAAGAAATGGCTTCAACGTGAACTTGATCGGGTGCAAACTCAATGCGCCCTAAGACTGTTAGTCGCTAGCGAGGGGTTTGGGGAGCGATAAACCCCGCACCATAATCTTTGATTCGGTGCCGGGAGTATGTCACTTGTTATCATGCTCAAGTCCAATCTGCATTCTTAACTCCGACAGGACTGAATCAAAAAAAGGGGTTCTGATTTAAGATAGCTTTTGAGAAAAGAGAATGTCACACATTTTTAACCCACTCACTTACTAAGTTCAGAGAGAGGGTTTTTCTCAGTTTCGACCCATGTTAACCTAAACTGTCCAAATGGTTCCACACAAGCTGAATCTCAAAAATGTCAGAGATATAAGACCATGAAAATTGCAATTTTATCCCAAGACTCTAACCTTTACTCTACAAGACGACTCCGAGAAGCTGGAGAACAACGGGGCCATGAAATGTATGTGATTGACTATTTGCGTTGCTACATGAACATTACCTCCCATAAACCGATGGTGATTTATGGCGGAAAACCCCTAGAAGGATTTGATGCGGTGATTCCTCGAATTGGGGCTTCACAAACCTTTTATGGTACCGCAGTGGTGCGACAGTTTGAAATGATGGATGTGTTCACCGCCAATGAATCTCAAGCCATTTCTCGCGCCCGTGACAAATTACGCTGTTTACAACTCCTCGCCAGAGAAGGTATTGGTTTACCCGTGTCTGGTTTTGCTCATTCTACGAAGGATATTGACGGATTGATTAATACCGTTGGTGGAGCGCCTTTAGTGATTAAACTGTTAGAGGGAACTCAAGGCATTGGGGTGGTATTAACAGAAACCTACCAGGCGGCAAAGTCAGTCATTGAAGCATTTAGAGGGTTAAATGCTAATATTTTAGTACAGGAATTTATTGCAGAAGCAAAAGGAGCGGATTTGCGCTGCTTTGTAGTTAATGAACGAGTCGTCGCTTCCATGAAACGACAGGCACTAGAAGGAGAGTTTCGCTCAAATCTACATCGAGGCGGAACAGCGGAGAAGGTTAAATTAACTCCCGAAGAACGTTCAACGGCAGTACGGGCGGCTAAAGCCATGGGACTGAAAGTGGCGGGTGTCGATCTGTTACGATCAAATCATGGCCCAGTGGTGATGGAAGTGAATTCTTCACCGGGACTCGAAGGGATTGAAAAAGCAACAGGGACGGATGTTCCTGGGAAGATTATTGAATTTTTGGAGAAAAGTGCAACGAAAGGAAACTCCCGCGATCGCATTCAAGGTTAAGGATGTTAAAAGTTTGTTATGAACCAATAGAAGCCAATCAATGTTATGCTAAATCTTATTGATTTTGATTG
>CAZNCM010000019.1:28385-32874 GCA_964571155.1 uncultured Lyngbya sp.
ATCGAGGCTGGGTATCATGGAAGTTAATGATCTAGGATTTGTTGCAACTTTATTGTTTGTACTTGTTCCTTCTGTTTTTCTATTGATTCTGTTCATTCAAACTCGTCGTGAGACTGAAGGATAATCATTGATCAAATGAATTGAATTGTTGAGAAAAGCGCGGCGAAGCAATTAACTTCACTGCGCTTTTTTTGATCACATTTTTATTGAATAAATCTTCTAAGGAGCAGATGTTCTTGCCAATAACACCGGACATTCAGCATGAACCCGAACGTAATCAGAAAGCGAGCCTCCGACTAAACGATCCAAATCAACTAAATTTTTCGCGACAGTCGGACGGCGATCTGGAGATCCTAAAATTAACAAATCCGCCCCCACTTCATCGGCGATCCGACAAATTTCTGGCCCCGGTTTACCCACCGCACTGACACAACGATAATTCACACCCATCCTTTTTACAGATTCAAGGGCGGCGGCGATTACCGGATCAGCTTGGGCGTTATCGGAAAAATCTTCACTCGATTTACCCGAAATATCTTTGTTGACATGAGCTAAAATCAACTGTCCGCCCTGAACATCCTTCACCAACGACAACGCCAAATCTAGATATTCTTTCGAGGAGGTCGAAGCGTCCAATGCAATCATAATATGCTTGAGCTTCTTGACATAAATATCATCTTTGACCAACAACATCGGTCGGGAGGTCAACTGAAAAACGTATTGACTAACGGAATTTTCCAAAATTGCTCGCAGTCCTTGTAACCCTCGTGATCCCATAATAATCAAGTCAGAATTTTCTTCATCTGCGACTTGACAGACAATATCTTTGGGATCTCCCTGCTTCAAACGGGGATTAACTTTCGTCGGATCAACCTTGATTGACTGTACTGCTTGAGCTAAGATTTTACCTCCCAATTCTAACTTTTCTGACATCCCCTCTGCTGAGGCTTGGGAAGGGACAGCGTGTAAAACGGTTACAGATGCTTGCTGAATAGACGGAACATCCATCAACATATTGAGCATCTCTTCACAGAGTCCTCGTCCCGCTACTGCGACTAGAATTTTGTTGATATTCATTGCATTGCCCTATTGTGTCGCCAAGAGTGATTTGTTGAATGTGATTTGAGTACCTGTTATCACTTTTCGTTGTACAAGTGACGCTTCACTTCACAAAAATTAGTATTGGAGATCTGATCAAACGGTTGAACACTCATTTAAACCGATCCCAACACAGATCACCGCTAGCGTCACGCTGTACGATTGACGGATAACTGGTCTATACTTCAGCATAGGCCTGATTACTGGCTGATAATTTGTAGAAATGTAGCGTTTTAAAACAACTTGTAACGTGTCTTTGACTCAACCTCCTCAACCTCAACCCCATTCTTCTTTGATTTCCTTCTCCGACGGTTGGTTTATCTTTCCGAGACGAGTATTTCCCCATCATACAGACTATGCCGGAATTGTCTGGCATGGTACCTATATCACTTGGATGGAGGAGTTACGGGTTGAGAGTTTACACTGGCTTGGGGTTAATTATAGTGACTTAGTGGCAATGGGGTGTGATCTGCCCGTGGTAGAGTTGAAGGTGCGTTATCATCTATCTGTGAAAATGGGGATGACTATTTTGATCAAAGGACAACTTCTCCCGATCAAAGGCCTGCGGATGATTTGGGATTATCAAATTGTTTCCGAAGATCATCAACAACTCTATGTCAGCGGACAAGTAACTTTAGTTCCTCTGAGTCGAGAAACGGGTAAAATTATGCGTCGTCTTCCTCCCCTGTTACAAAATGCGCTTGCTAAAATTCCAGCATCAGAGAACACCTGAGATTCACCCCAAATCCAATCTTAAAGTTTTTATTTTAAATACTCTTGAGTCAACTCATTTTCCAACAAAATCTCCGTATCATACTCTATATTATCGAGCAAAATTGAAAAATTTGTCCGATCATATTCTCCTTCAAAAAAAGTCTCTAAAATTAAATCATCGTCTTCATCTATATAAGCTTTCATAAACGTAAAATACAAATTCAACTCATTCACATATTCTAAAATATCTAACCGTTCAAAATTGGGTTCAAATGAATAAACAATACTAATCAAAACTCCCCGATCAGAAATGGCATTTAAAATTAAATTTGACTTCCGAGAATGACGACAATAAAGCCGATCTTCTATTTCTTCTATCCGATAACCATAAAATTCAAGATGGTTACGATACTTCGCTAACGGATGAGAAGTCGCCTCATTCAAATCCAAATCACTCATCATTGACAACCCTTTATTTCACCGAACACTATTCTATTATAATCTGATTTTTAGCCGTCGTATATTCTGAGGAAAAAATATATAGAAAATAGGGAATTGTACGGTAAACTCACCTCAATCACGAGATAACCCCCAAAAGAATAGACAGAAGTTATGATCAAAAACTGAACTCAATTCAGTTCAAAACTTGACTTGTTCTCTGTGCAGTATGGCATCTCAAATTCACCCCTTACCCGAAGATATCATCTATTTAATCGCCGCCGGAGAAGTCATTGACTCTCTAGAAGCCGTTGTGCGAGAATTAGTCGAAAACTCCCTAGATGCCGGAGCAACTCGGATCAGCATTTCAGTTTCACCCGAACAATGGCGAATTCAAGTTGCAGATAACGGCACTGGTATGGATTTAGCAAACCTCAAACAAGCCGCCACTGCCCACAGTACCAGCAAAATTACCAGCATTGCCGATCTTTCCCACATTACCAGTTTAGGATTTCGGGGAGAAGCCCTACACAGTTTAGCCCAGTTAGCCCAACTCGAAATTTTGAGTCGTCCGACCGGAGAAATCGGATGGCGAGTCGTCTACAACCGCCAAGGCGAACCCCTAGAACCCGAAGCCGTAGCGATCGCCCCTGGCACCGTCGTCACCGTCTCTGACTTATTTAAAAACTGGCAAGGGCGTCGTCAAGCCCTACCTTCTGCAACCCAACAACTGCGAAGCATTTATCGGATCATCAGTCACATCGCCCTTTGTCATCCTCACGTTAACTGGCAAGTCCGTCAAGGTTCAACTTGTGGGTTGCAAATTAGTTCCGGTGGCGCTGCTGACTCTATTTTACCGCAGATCCTTCGGGGTGTGCGTATGGGTGACTTACAACGGCTTCAGGTTGAACTCAGCCCTCCCACAGCTAATACAGCCTCTGATTTTCCCTCCTCTATAGAAGGAGTTTTGGGTTTACCCGATCGCTGTCATCGTCATCGCCCGGATTGGGTTAAAATTGCCCTGAATGGTCGAGTGGTGCGAACAAGTGAACTCGAACAAGCCATTTTAGCCGCTTTTAGCCGTACAGTCCCTCGCGATCGCTTCCCGGTGTGTTTTATCCATTTACGAATTAATCCTTCTGAGATCGACTGGAACCGTCATCCGGCTAAAGAAGAAGTGTATCTGCATCATCTCAACTATTGGCAAGAACAAATACAAGCTTGTATCGATCAGACTTTACGGTTGAACCCGGCAACCGCCGAGGCTAAACTTGAACGTGTGGATCAACTGCTGAAAGTCTCCGAAAAACAAGGCCGTTATCACACCACTCGTTCTATTGAGGCGAAAAAAGATCAAGCCAGTTCTGAACCATTAAGTTTAATCGAACTGCAAGCGATCGCCCAAGTTCATAATACCTACATTGTGGCAGAACATCCTCATGGTTTATGGTTAGTCGAACAACATATCGCCCACGAACGAGTCTTGTATGAACAACTCTGTGATGCCTGGAAACAAGTGAGTGTTGAACCGCCGATACTCTTGCAACACCTTTCACCTTCTCAGTTAGAACAACTCCAAGGTTTAGGTTTACAAGTTGATCCCTTTGGCGAAGGGTTGTGGGCTGTGCGAACCGTACCGGAAATGTTAGCCCCACGAGAAGATTGTCGCGAAGCCTTAATTGAACTGAGTTTAGGTAAAGATTTACAAGCGGCTCAAGTGGCAACGGCTTGTCGGAGTGCGATTCGCAATGGTACACCTTTAAGTTTAACAGAAATGCAAACTTTACTTGAAAAATGGGTGAGAACTCGTAATCCTCGGACTTGTCCCCATGGACGACCGATTTTTTTGCGTTTAGATGAATCTTCTTTATCGCGATTTTTTCGCCGTCATTGGGTGATTGGAAAAAGTCACGGGATTTAACAAGGTTTGGTAAAATTTAACTATAAATTCATTTAGATTATTCCCGTGAATTCTGAGCCACACTCTCCCGCAGTTCCGACTCATTCTGAAGAATCTCGCCCGTCTTCTCTGTCTCCGGATACTTCGGGAAGTTATGCTGAAAAAACGAATCGAATTTTAGCTTGGGTGCAGGTGATTCGTTCGATTTCTCCATTCATTTGGGCGATTGTAATTCTGATTGTGATTATTCCTTTAGGGGGACAATTTTTTATTAATCAAGCCTTTTCTTCCAATTCAGTTAACAGCAAATCTGAGCCTCCTCAAACTGTGGTTGTTCAG
>CAZNCM010000019.1:32884-34604 GCA_964571155.1 uncultured Lyngbya sp.
TGTGAATTGGCAAGAAGTCGATACAGCAGTCGTGCAAGCGTTAAAAACGGCTCACAATCAAGCGGAAAATTATGCCTCTCAACAACTCGATCTTTGGATAGATGATTTAAAGGATCGAATAGACGATAATTTCCTTGATTGGTATTTTGGTTATTTTAATCAAAAACAGATAGAATTCAAGAGCGTTTTTGTGCAATTGAGTTCAGGGGTTGCTAATCTATTGAATCCGGATTTACCCAGTCCGTCGGAGAAGGTTGCAGAGGTGATTACCAGAGATTTTCAAGAAGAATTTTCAGCGCGAGTTCTTCGTCCTCAAATTGCTCAACTACAACTGGAACGACTGACTCAACAAACGGTAAAGCAATATTTGAATGCGTTATCGGTAAATCTCAATCAGATCCCTTTATCTTATCAAATTCCTCAAGCCGATTGGAATCGGTATTTAAGTGATATTGCGATTAGTATTTATGAGACTGAGGGTGAAGTTTCGACATTATCTCTAAAAGTGTTAGTTGGAGGAAGTGCTTATTTAGCGATGAAACCTTTAGTGGCGCCTTTAGTTTTAAAAGTTGGGAGTAAAGTAGCGGCTAATCTGGCGGGAAAAGCTGGTGCAAAAATCGCCTTAAAAACGGGTGCAAGTTTAACCGGAAAAATGGCAGCAGGATTATTAGATTGTACAGTAGGAGTCGGGATTTTACTATGGGATATTTGGGAGACTTACCACACGGCGAATATTGAGAAGCCAATTTTACGAGAGACTCTTGCTGAATATTTAGAACAGGTGAAAGCTTCGATCTTAGATAATCCTGAAACCGGAATAATGACGGCAATTGATCAACTCGAAGCAAAAATAATTGATTCTCTTGATTTTTCCGAAAAAATAAGTTGAGAGTTAGATTATTTTGAAAAAGTTGATTTTGTCTAAATTATGAAAGACAAATTAAACAATAAGTGACTTAGAAAAAATATGAATTTTTCACAAGCTAGACAACGATTTTATCAAGAAACCGATCATTCAAATCAACAGATTGATTTGGCAAAAGCGGCTCTTTATATCGCTCAAGAACAGTTTCCTGAACTCGATCCAGAAGAATATCTAAATGCTCTCGATGAAATGGCAGCAGAGGTGTTAGAAAGGCTCGATCAAGAGCGATATCCTTTACGAGTGATTCAAACCCTCAATCAATATTTATTTGAAGATTTAGAATTTAGGGGAAATGACAGTAATTACTATGATCCCAATAATAGTTACTTAAATCAAGTGATTGATCGACGCACGGGAATTCCCATTACTTTATCTGTCGTTTATTTGGAAATTGCTAAACGCATTAACTTTCCGATGGTGGGAATTGGAATGCCTGGACATTTTCTGATTCGTCCTGAGTTTGAAGGTGTGGGAATTTACGTTGATGTTTTTAATCGAGGAGAAGTCTTATTTCCAGAAGATTGTGAAGCAAAGTTAGCAGAAGTTTATGGTCAAAGGGTGAAACTACGTCCTCAATTTCTCAGTCCGGTAACCTCTCGACAAATCTTAGCCCGGATGTTAACAAATCTCAAAGTTATTTATATGAATGCAGGTGAGGTTTTAAAAGCCGTATCTGCGATTGAACGAATTTTGTTACTCTTTCCAGAAGCTCCAAACGAACGACGCGATCGCGGTATTCTCTACTATCAGCTTGAACGATGGACAGAAGCCCGTCAAGACTTAGAAAATTATCTC
>CAZNCM010000020.1:0-3724 GCA_964571155.1 uncultured Lyngbya sp.
ATATCGAGCTTCAATTAAGATTCCTAATTCTTCTTGCATAGTCCTCGATCCATTAGAGACGGTACAACAATTTGGTGTGAAGGATTTATTCTAACTCTTTCACTCAAATCTGAACACGACAGGTGCGCCCAAACTGCGTTCGAGAGTTGATTGAATTAACAGGGAACCAGCTTTTCTTCTCCTTGTTGGGCTGGGGGAGCATCAACTTGCTGTACTTGTTGAAGCTTAAGTTCTTCTTCTGTCAGTACACTGGGTTGATTTTTCAGTGAAACGAGTTCACCTTCCCTGATAACAACTGAGTTGGCACATTCGGGGCATGAGTATACCCGATGAGTTTGCCCATGTGATGCTTCGACTTCATCTACGACCTCTGGATTATTGAGGTAGAAGATAATCGCCCGTTCAGCCAGAGAAGACATCGGTTCTGATTCAACTGCCGCTTTAATTTTTAATTTGCGGTGCAGTTGGGGCGGAATATATAACGTTACCTTTTGCTTGCTTTGCATAGGACAGTGAACTTGTGTACCCGGGTATGTATTTAAAGATAAAGGCTTTTTTCCAAGATGTCAAGACGGTATGCTGCTATGACGGTGTTTTTTTTACATTTCGTTACAATAAGAGGGGATCTAAAGCCAAAAACCTGCACCAAATCGTCATTTGAGGCACTTCTTCTGATTTTAGGCCATCAGCTATCCTGAAAGAAGAAGGTTTGGAAAGTCCAATTATGACTAAAACCCCTCCCCGCCAACTTAAAAGAACCGCAGTTGTGACCCTCGTCTTAATCGCATCCGTCGGACTCAAAGCCTGTGAATCCTCGAAAAGACGAGAAGTTTACCGCAATCTACAAGACTGTCAGCAACAATGGAGTAAACCCGAACTATGCGAACCGATCACCGATGGTTCCTATCCCGCAGGCTATCATTATGGCCCCTACTACCGACGACGCAGTGGGAGATATTATTATTACCGCACCTACAACAGTCCTCCGAGAGCCGTTCCCAGCAATGCGGGATTTGTCACCCCTTCTCCGAGTCGTCGTTCCGGTTCCTCCGTCGGTACTGTCAAACGAGGCGGGTTTGGTTCGGGGAGCCGAGTCGGGGGACGAGCCGGGAGCCGAGGCGGTTAACTCAAGTTTAAGTCGTCAAAAGTCCCCAGAATTGGAACTCTAAAACCAAATCACCCATATCTTATATAGAAAGCAGGTTTAGCCATGAAACGCATTCCCCTCACCCCGCGTCCCCACTGGGAGCAAAAATGCGATGAGGTTGGATTTCACTTTTACAACTACGGTGGACTCTATTGGAACGAAAGCGTCTGTTATCAGTTTACATCTCCAGAAATAGACTCACTCGAAGCCGCAACCGAAGAACTCAATCAGCTTTGTCTAGAAGCCGTCGATCGCATTATTGCAGAAGAACGCTCTACTCAGCTTTCCATCCCGCCAGAATTTTTTCAAATTTGTTGTCAGTCCTGGGAACGAGACGACCCCACGCTGTACGGTCGCTTTGATTTTGTCTACGATGGCATCGGTTCCCCCAAACTCCTCGAATACAACGCCGACACACCCACCGCCTTACTCGAAGCTAGTATCGTACAGTGGACGTGGTTAGAAGAAGTCTTCCCCGACGCCGATCAGTTCAACTCCATTCACGAAAAACTGCTAGAACAATTTCAATACATCTATTCTCGCTTCTCTGGTCGCCAAAGAGATTTACACTTTACCTGCGAACGGGACAGCACAGAAGACCTCGGAACCGTTGAATACCTGCGAGATGTCGCCATTCAAGCCGGGTTTCAAACCCAACATCTATATATAGATGAAATCGGCTGGAACTTCACAGAAGAAATCTTTTGTGACCTAGAAAACTATCCCATTCAAGCCCTGTTTAAACTTTACCCTTGGGAATGGATGATCGACGATGAGTTCGGAAAACAGCTTTTAAATGAACCGATGCTGCTGTTAGAACCGGCTTGGAAAATGATCCTCAGCAACAAAGCCATTTTACCGATTTTATGGGAGTTTTTTCCGGATCATCCGAACCTATTACCCGCCTATTTTGATTCAACTCAACTTTCTCATCCTTACATCAGTAAACCGATTTTTTCCCGTGAAGGCGGTAATGTTACGATCTATCATGGCGATCGCATCTATCAAACCGAAGGAATCTATCAAGATGTTCCTCTCATCTATCAATCCTACTGGCCGTTACCCCAATTTGATAGTCACTATCCGGTGATTGGATCATGGATTATCGGTGAACAAGCAGCCGGAATTGGTATTCGAGAAGATCAAACTCCCATTACACAAAATACCAGTCAGTTTATCCCGCACTACTTTATCTAAATATCTAGATTTTCCTTTCTAATCTAGAAAGAAAATAAAGCAGAACACTGAATTATTTAAACTGTAAGTTAATTAAAACCTTTTTTAGTTAATCTTTAGTTAATCGTTATGCTCAATCTAATTAAACAATAGATCGGAAAAATAGAGATAGGAAAAATAACAAAAAAAATTGATATAATCACAAAACACACAGAATCTTAAAACCGCTAAAGAAATTCGTAGATTTAAAAATTATCAGGATCAAAATCGATGGAAAACACAACAGAAATTGTAGGTCAGACTAACAAACTCTTAATCGTTCTTTCCTTGATCATCGCTGTAATTGCTTCCTATACAGCTTTGGATTTGGCAAAACAAGTAAAACTCGGAATCAGCAAACGTAAAAAGATAATCTGGTTACTTGGGGGAGCGGTTGCTATGGGATCGGGAATTTGGTCAATGCACTTCATCGCCATGCTCTCATTTCACTTACCAATAGCTGTTCATTATGATCTCAAGATAACATTGCTGTCTTTGGGTTTAGCGATCGCCGCCTCCAGTTTAGCATTATGGCTATTATATCAACCCAGTACCAATCGATTATCGCTTGTTGGCGGTACAATTTCCATGGGAATTGCGATCGCTCTGATGCACTACACAGGGATGGCAGCTCTCAAACTGGAAGCTCAAATACAATATAACTCTTTAATCGTAGCCTTATCTGTAATCATCGCGATCCTCGCATCAGGGGCGGCTTTATGGTTGGCATTTCGCGCACAAACTCCAGATTCAAATCAGCAACTTTGGCAAAAAATCGGGAGTGCAACAATTATGGGAACTGGAATTAGTGGAATGCACTATACAGGAATGTGGGCAACTCACTTTTTTCCAAAATCAGTTTTAACGGCTGATTCCTTCCCAATATTTAATCAATTTGGGTTAGCTTTAGGGGTTGGTGCAATCACCTTAATAACTTTAATTTTTACCTTAATTAGTCTCTTTTTTGATCGACGTTTAAATGCACATCAACTACGAGAAAAAGCTTTACAAGAAAGTGAAGATCGCTTTCAAATATTGATTCGCGAAATGCAAGTCGGTATATTACTCCTCAACAACCGTGCTGAAATCCTGGTTAGTAATCAATCTGCACAAAAATTATTGAAGCTAAAACCTATCAGCGAAACGCCCCAGATTTTTGGTCAAGATTGGTATATTGTGCAAGAAGATGGCAGTGATTATAACCTCCAAAAACTTCCCGTACAATTCGCCATTACTCAACGTGAACCGGTTCGTAATATTATCATCGGAATTCAAAACTCAGATCAGAACGCTCAATGTCAGTGGTTACTGGTGAATGCAACTCCGCAACTAGCAGAAAATGGCAGCGTTGAACGAGTAATT
>CAZNCM010000020.1:3734-7702 GCA_964571155.1 uncultured Lyngbya sp.
GATATTAGCCAACAAAAGCAAACAGAAGCCGCTCTGAGAGACTCAGAAGAACGATTTGCTTTAGCGGTAGAAGGTGCAAATGAAGGGATTTGGGACTGGGATATTGCCACCGGAAAAACTTACTTTTCTTCTCGCTGGAAAACGATGTTGGGTTATGGTGAAGAAGAATTACCCAATCATCACGAATCCTTCAAAAAAATCCTTCATTCAGAAGACTCAGAGCGATTTTTTGAGACTTTAGAACAGTATCTAAACCAAGAAATTCCTTACTACGAAGTTGAGTTTAGAGCGGTGACTAAACAAGGCAGTATTCGTTGGATACTTTCTCGGGGTGTAGCACTCTGGGATAGTAATAATAAAGCCTATAGAATGGTGGGTTCTAATACTGATATTAGCGAACGCAAACAAGTTGAGCAAGCCTTAAAAGAAAGTGCAAAACGAGAACGATCAATTGTTCGAGTCATGCAAAGAATGCGCGAAACCCTCGAACTTAAAACCATATTTAATGCAACAACAGAAGAACTTCGACAAGCGTTGTGCTGTTCGAGAGTTCTCGTTTACCGTTTTAATCCGAACTGGAGTGGAGAAATCATTGCAGAGTCTGTGACGTCAGGATGGAAAATGTTAATCCCCGACTCAGAAGATCAATCCTGTCTCCAACAAATAACGGTAAATAAAGATAATTGTATGGCTAAATCACTCGATAGTAACGAAGCTTTGATAGAAGATAGTTATCTACGAGAAAATCAAGGGGGATTTTATCGCCAAGGAAAAAGTTACTATCGCTCTGTACAAGATATTTATACAGCGGGGTTTGATGAATGTTATCTTAATTTCTTAGAGCAGTTACAAGCTCGTTCCTATATAATTGCGCCGATTTTTTGTGGAACGAATCTGTGGGGATTACTCTGTGCTTATCAAAATGGAACGCCGCGAGAATGGACGAAAGCAGAAATCAAAATTCTAACCCAAATTGCGAGTCAGCTAGGGGTTGCGGTTCAACAAGCTGAACTCTTGGCGAAAACTCAGCAACAAGCTCAAGAACTTCAAGAAGCGAAAGAAATAGCTGATGCTGCCAACCTAGCGAAAAGTGAATTTCTCGCCTCAATGAGTCACGAATTGCGAACCCCTCTTAATGCGATTTTGGGTTTTGCACAATTAATGAATTACGACTCTAGTATTAAAACCGAACATCAGGAATATCTTGATATTATTAGTCGCTCAGGTGAACATTTACTAAACTTAATTAATGATATTTTAGAAATGTCAAAAATAGAAGCAGGTCGAGTCACACTGATAGAAGATGATTTTGACTTGTTGAATTTGCTGGAAAATCTAGAAAAAATGTTGTGTTTGAAAGCACAATCAAAAGGATTATTACTAACCTTTGAACTAGACGAGACATTACCTCGATGGGTGAGAGGAGATGAAAAGAAATTGCGTCAGGTTTTAATTAATCTTTTAGGAAATGCGACAAAATTTACAGAATCAGGAGGTTGTGTAACGTTACGAAGCTTTAGAGTGGAGCCAATTAAAGTTCGAGCAACTGATCATAGTTTAATTAAGAATAATGATATCAGAATTCGCTTTGAAGTTGCCGATACAGGACTCGGTATTGCTAAAGATGAATTAGATCGTTTATTCCAAGCCTTTTCTCAAACAACAACCGGGTTAAAATCAGGCGAAGGGACAGGTTTAGGATTATCCATTAGTCAACAATTTGTACGACTGATGGGTGGAGAAATCACTGTTGAATCTCAGGTTAATGTTGGGAGTACCTTTGCCTTTGAAATTCTGATGAGTCGTACTCAAGTTCAAAATAAGTACAGAAATTATAATCCTCATCCAGTTATTAGTTTAGTTTCTGAAGATCGGCAAAGAAGTGTTTTAATTGTAGAAGATAAATCGAATAGTCGTTTACTCATCGTCAAGTTACTCTCAGAAATTGGCTTTGAAGTTCGAGAAGCCAGTAATGGTCAAGAAGCAGTTGAAATTTGTTCAACTTGGCAACCTGACTTAATCTTGATGGATATGCGAATGCCTGTTATGAATGGTTTTGAGACGACTCAACAGATTAAAGCAATGTCTTTTGCTAAAAAACCGATTATTATTGCCTTGACAGCGAGTACGTTTGCAGCTGAAAAAAAAGCAATTTTTAATGCTGGATGTGACGATTTTATTGGCAAACCATTCCAACGAGAAGAACTCTTAGAAATGATTAAAAAATATTTGGGAGTTGAATATATTTATGCTCAAGATAAGTCTGAAGCTATCAATTCATCGGCTCAATCTTCTGACTCCGAACAAGTACAGATGATTTCTAGTTCTGAGATGATAAAAATAATGCCCCCAGATTGGGTTGAAAAACTATATAAAGCAGCTCAAGCTTGTAGTGACTTATTGATTTTGGAACTGATCGATCACATTCCTCCCGAGCATAACCTCTTGTCAGAAACATTGAAAGAGTTAGTTGATAATTTCCGTTATGATCAGATTATTGAATTGACTGAATCGAAGACTGTTTCGCAGAAGTGACTGCATTGAAAATAAATTCAAATTAATTAACTTAGAGGTGGTTGTTTCATTGTTGAACCCCTGGAGTTATCAAGACTTCTTTTGAATCAAATTAAAACCCCTCAAAACCTAATCATCGGAAAGTCAATCAAAGTCAGGACAATTGATCAATTGTCTGTTAACGCCCTCTCAATCATTTGTAGCAAACAGTAAACTGAGAAGAACAAACGAATCATTATACATTCGGAGAACAGCGTGGGTTACGATTTTGATGCAATAATCATCGGTAGTGGTGCAGGAGGCGGTACGGTGGCGTTTGCGTTAGCCAGTGCGGGAAAACGGGTTCTATTAGTCGAACGTGGATCTCGATTTTCTGACACAACAGCCTACCAAGATGAACGCCGAATGCTGATTAATAAAGAAGCCTTCGACGATCGCAATTTTAACGTCAACGGACAGCAAACTCGCTTACACATTTCCGGAATTCTCGGAGGTGGAACTTCCCTCTATGGCGGTGTTCTCATTCGTCCCAGTCGTTATGACTTCCATCCCGGTAAATATTACGACAAATGGCTACCGCGTCATCTCTGGGATTGGCCGATTACCTACGATGATCTCGCTCCCTACTATGACAAAGCCGAACAATTATTTCAAGTCAGTGGCGACAATACCACTCAAATTCCTAACGTTGAAACCCCAACCCACGGTTATCCTTGCGATGTTCCGGCTTTAGCCCCGATCAACCAACACCTCGAACAAGCCATCAATACCGCAGGGTTTACTCCCTTTCACTTACCCTTTGGGATTGATTTTAATCGCTGTTTACGCTGTCCAAGCTGTCCGGGTTTTTATTGTCCGAACGATGCCAGGGCGTCTACAACGGTTCGACTTCTCGATACACTGCTTGAAAACGGTAATTTACAGCTAAAAACTCTGACTGAAGCCGATCAATTACTCACTAACGCCCAAGGGAAAGTCACGGGAGTTGAACTACGCGATCGCCAAACTAATGAAATTGAACAACTGACAGCTAAAGTTTACATCCTCTCTGCTGGGGCAATTGGGAGTCCTGTGATCCTAATGAAATCGGGCTTAACCGGACAGAGTGACCAAGTGGGGCGAAACTATATGTTTCACTGCGGCGCCCTTGCAGCGGGCTTTTTTGCAGGGGAAACGGGCGGTGCTGATAGCTTAATTAAACAACTCGGCTTTACCGATCTCTATCTCGGGAACCCAGAATTTCCCCACAAACTCGGACTCGCCCAAACCGTCCCTGTTCCGGGGCCACTTTCGATTCAAGCAGAACTTCCGTTTCCCCTTCCGACTGCTGTAGCCCGTTTTCTGCTAAAACGAATGTTAGTGATTACGGGGTTAGTTGAAGATTTACCCCAAAGCGAAAATCGAGTGGAATTGGGTAAAAATGGAGAAATTCGTCTGACTCACCGCTTTCATCC
>CAZNCM010000020.1:7712-9998 GCA_964571155.1 uncultured Lyngbya sp.
TACGATGTCTATCGTTCCAAATATTATATGCGTCAACTGAGAACCGTCTTTCGTCAGGCGAGGGCTGTTTTTACCTACGGTGTAACGGGGGATAAAGACGAGGTTCATACTTCCCATCAAGCCGGAACGACTCGTTTTGGTACCGATCCGCAAACAAGCGTACTTGACCCGGATTGTCGTTTGCACGACCATGATAACGTGTTTGTGGTTGATGGGGGATTTATGCCCAATTCTTTGGGGGTAAGTCCAGCTTTAACGATTATGGCGAATGCTTTGCGTGTATCAGAAGTGATCAAGGAGGTTTGTTAAGCCATGAAGAAAACGGTGGTGATTACTGGAATTTCGGGGACTTTGGGGAGTGCGTTAGGAAAGGCGTATATGCAGCAGGGTTGTCATGTGGTTGGAGTCACTCGTCAGCTAGACTTCCAGGGAGAGGGGTATAACGAGTTATGTGTTTCCCCGCAAGAAACCCTCGAAGATGCCCAAAAACTGTTTAGTTATCATCCCGATGTGGTGATTTTAAATGCGGGTCAAATTGAAACAGAAGTGGGTGAAGGTGGGGTTCCTTTGGTGGAATTGGTCGAGTCGATGAACCGCGTTAACTACACTTGGCCGGCGATTGTTGCTGTGGAAGCCGCCAAACAAAAGCGTGAGCGACGTTTGGATGTGATTGCCATTGGGTCGATTGCTGATGGGAGTCCTTCCTGTTTCGGGCCGGTTTATCATTCGGGGAAAATTGCCTTACATTATTATTGGTCAGGGGTTGGGCCGATTGTTTATTATGCCAGTGACAAGATGATTCATCTGCGGTTTTATCGTCCGGGTGTCATTGCGGGGCCGTTAGCTTGGGCGCCGGTTAATCGTTTGAATGAAAAAGCCTACAAAATTCGTGAAAATCGGGTTAATTCTGCCCCTTCAGCCGATCACGTTGCGGATAAGATTGTTAATTGGATTGAAAACAGTAAACAATGGGTGGGAACTTATGAGGAACCGTTTAGTTTCAAGATTTTTAAGTATCTATTTGCGTTGTTTCCCAATCAGTTTTATCGTTTGCAATTGTTAGGCTGGCCGAGAGGGAGTAAGTTTATTAAACCCTCTGAGAAATAAACTCATGTCTGAATTTTAGGGGTAAGAGAGTGAAGGAGGTTTGGTAATTCAGCCAAACCTTAACTCCACTCAAAACAAACAAACTTAACTTAATTTTGCAATCAACTTTTCAACTCGTTCTTTGACTTCTTCTCGCACACGGGGAAAGATTTCGGGGTGTTCGGCCGGATCATCAAGTTGCCAATCTTCAAAGACTTCTTTTGTTACCCATTCAGGCGGTAAATTCACCCCACAACCACACAAAGAAATCACCGCATCATAATCTTCTGGGTTAAATTCATTTAAGGCGTTAGACGTTTGATTGCTAATATTAATTCCCACATCTGACATCGCTTTAATGGCGTGGGGATTCACTTCACTGGCTTCTAATCCCGAACTGGTAACGGCAATTTTTCCCTCACCTAGCTTTTTAGCAAATCCTTCCGCCATTTGAGAACGAGAAGAATTTTTTTTACAGACAAACATGACTTTTTTCATTACCATTACTCCTGTTAATGTGCAAGTTCTTTGAGAAAATTAATTTGAGCTTCTCGTAATTCTACCTGTGGATTAGCATTCAAAATTGTTTGAATTGCATCATTAGAAGATGAACCCGAACCAATCAAATAAGCAGCCAAAACCGTACCCGTTCGGCGTCTACCACTGGTACAATGAACTGCAACCGCATTCCCCAAATTATTTTGACTGTTAATAAACGCCTCTAACTCTTTAACTTGTTCCTCTGTTGGTGCCGTTCCTCCCGTAACAGGAACCCACAAATAAGGAATGTTAGCCTGTTGATAAAGGTCTAGGTTTGATGGATCATCCATCACCGAAACAATCGCCTTAATTCCTGCGGTTTGAAGTTCTGATAATTCTTCTGCGGTTGGCTTACGAACTCCAGCAAGTTTTTCAGGAATCACCCACCACAAATTTTCAGTAATGGGTTGGTTGGTTTTCGGTTCCATTGGATAAATATTAGTTAGATTTTTCTTTTTCTTTGCGTTCGCTGTAACGTTCGGTTAGATAATCAACCTTGTCTCGCAACAGTAATGTGAACTTATAAAGTTCCTCCATAACATCAACAACGCGATCGCGATAGGGTGAATCTTTCATCGTTCCATCTTCGTTAAATTCTTGATAGGCTTTCGCCACCGAAGATTGATTGGGAATGGTAAACATTCGCATCCATCGACCCAA
>CAZNCM010000020.1:10008-17204 GCA_964571155.1 uncultured Lyngbya sp.
TATTAACTGCGTTAAAAGATTGGGAACCGCCACTAACTTGCATCACCGCTAATGTTTTTCCCTGTGTGGGTCGAACGGCACCAATACTCAAAGGAATCCAGTCAATTTGATTCTTTAAAATCCCAGTAATATTACCGTGCATTTCGGGAGATGACCAGACTTGACCTTCTGACCATTGACTGAGTTCTCGGAGTTCTTGAACGAGAGGATGAGATTCTTCAACCCTCCCCCGCAAAGGTAAGTCATGGGGATGAAAAAACTTAACTTCTGCTCCCATTTCTGTGATAATTCTAGCCGCTTCTTCTGCTAACAAACGACTATAAGAGCGTTCTCGCAAGGAACCATACAAAAATAGAATTCTGGGGGGATGATCGAACTTTTCCATTGAGAATTGATGATTATTTACAGCAAGTTGATTGCACAGGTTCAGCAGCTTTGGAAGCTGTCGTTAAGTTGTCTTCTGGGGTTGTATCTGCAAGTTTAACCACAAATATTTCCCAACGATTTCAATTGCCGCTTGTACGGTTTCTGAACTGTTGACTTGAATTCCTAAGTGAGACAAGGTGCCACCCGGTTGAATTTCTTCGGCTAAATTCAGCGTTAGATTTAGCGGGGGATTGTTCACGTCAAATTTAACATAATCCGCTTTATATTTGACAGGTTCAACACCAAATAAAGTCTGATAAAAGGTAACAGACTGTTCTAAGTTTCGGACAACTAAAGCCACATGAGTTTTAAAGACTGACATAATTCACCTCTTATTTAACACTTCAAACAACGGGGATCAAGTAATGTGGCTTTTTCCGGTTCACGGGGAAACCAAGCAGCGGTTCGTTTGCAAACTTCGACTAACATTAACATCACCGGAACTTCGATTAAAACGCCGACAACGGTTGCTAAGGCGGCGCCGGAATTTAAACCAAATAAAGTGACTGCGGTTGCAATTGCCACTTCAAAATGATTGCTGGCGCCAATTAACGCTGCGGGTGCGGCATCTTCATAGTACAAATTCATCTTTAATCCGGCAACATAAGCAATCAAAAAGATAAAGTTTGTTTGGATAAATAAAGGAACAGCAATCAACAAAATATGCAGCGGATTTTCAACAATTAATTCTCCTTTGAAGGCAAACAGCAATACTAAGGTAATCAATAAAGCCGAAGTTGCAACGGGGCTTAAATATTTCAAGAACTTGCGTTCAAACCAAGCTTTTCCTTTATGTTTAAAAATCCAATAGCGACTGTACATTCCAGCAGCCAAGGGTAATCCGACATAAATTAACACTGATAAAACAATCGTTTCCCAAGGTACTGTTAAATCATTGGCTGAGAGTAACCAACGTCCTAAAGGGGCATATAAAAACAGCATTGCTAGGGAGTTAATCGCCACCATAACTAATGTATGACCTTGGTTGCTATAAGAAAGATATCCCCACATCAAAACCATCGCTGTGCAAGGGGCAATTCCGAGTAAAATTGTTCCGGCAATATAAGAGTCAGCGAGGGTCACTTCTGTTCCTCTTAATACCTCTGTTGTTGTGAGTAAGGGTCGGAATAAATATCCTAAAAAAAATTGTGAAAAGGCAACCATTGTAAACGGTTTGATTAGCCAGTTAATAACCAACGTTAAGATTACAGGTTTGGGTGCTTTTGCGGCTTGACGGGCTTGGGTAAAGTCAATTTTGACCATGATGGGATACATCATAAAAAACAGGCAAATCGCAATCGGAATTGACACCTGATAAACGCTCATTGAATCGAGTGTAACCGCTATACCTGGAAATAATCTTCCGAGTACAATTCCGCCTAAAATACACAAAATAACCCAAACCGTTAGATACTTTTCAAAAACACTCAGTTGACCGCCTGCTTGTACGGCAGATTCATTAACGTGAGGTGAATTAACACTCATAGAAATTCCTCAAATTTACAGCAAAATAGACTACCATTCCGTGAACTTTGTTAGCACTTCATCAATGGTCATTGTGAATTCAGATTCACCCCCAAAGGCAGTTCCGACTTTGGTTTTATGGAAGTTGCGGAACAGCAAAGAATAGTCATCTTCTTCAAAGGGAATATACCCAACCGAACTCACAACCCCGTCTGCATTTCGCAAATAATAATCGATGAAATCTGTCATCAAAGGGTTGTCTCTGGCGGCAGCAGCATTAACATAAATAAACAGGGGTCGCGCCAAAGGTCTGTATTGATTTTGGCGGAGATTTTCTTCCGAAGGCATCACCGCACCGCTACCATTATCAACGGCTAAGGGTTTTAATTTGTCTTGGTTTTTGTCATAATAAGCGTAACCAAAATAGCCCAAAGCGTTGGGATTTCCACTCACTCCCTGCGCTAAAATATCATCATCTTCACTGGCAGTAAAATCACTCCGAGAAGCACCAGCTTTACCAACAATTGCTTCTGTAAAATAATCATAAGTTCCCGAGTCTGTCCCCGGCCCAAACAATGTCAACGGTCTATTAGGCCAAGACGGACGAACTTGATTCCATGTTGTAATTTTCCCTTGCGCCCCAGGTTCCCAAATTTTCCTCAATTCCTCAACGCTGATGTCAGCAGCCCAAGTATTTTGGGGATGAACAACGACGGTGAGGGCATCAAAAGCCACCGGGAGTTCGATATAAGCAATATTGTTTTGTTTGCAGACTTCCATCTCACTGCGAGAAATGGGGCGAGAAGCGTTGTTGATGTCGGTTTCCCCCGCACAGAATTTTTGAAAACCGCCTCCGGTTCCGGAAAAGTTTGCGGTTACATCAACATTTTTTGTGCTTTCTGAGTTGAACTGTTCGACAATTTTCTCGGTAATCGGATAAACGGTACTAGAACCATCAATTTTTATGGGTTGGTTTTGTTGCGACTGACTGGAGCCACAACCGGACAACAGGACAGTTGTACCAATGGCGAAACTGGCGACTTTAATGGTTTTTAGCCAGTTTATCGGAGTTGTACTCATTGCTTTCTCCTCCTGGCGCGGAGTTGAAGATATATTTGTACTATATCAAAAAAATTTGATTAGTCAAGTAAACTTCCGTGAAGATTTTCCGCACAAGAGTTGCTAGCAGATCTAAAAATTTTGATATGTCGGGAGATTACTCGCATTTGCGAGCAAATCGGGCTGAAACGGCGAAATTCAGCGAGATACTCCTCTAGGGCGATGAACTGGGCAAGGTTGAGGCGATAGTATATCCACCGCCCTTCGGCGCGAGATTGAACTAAACCCGCATTTTTAAGGATTTTCAGGTGAAACGAGAGTTTGGACTGGGCGATGTCGAGTTCTTCACAGAGGTCGCACACGCACAACTCCGCCTCTCGCAACTCATCAATAATTTGCATTCTGAGGGAATCAGACAGGGCGTGGAATCCAGCAGCAAGTAAAGTTGATGATTCGGTCGAGGTTGTTTTCATCAATTTTTTTTGATACCATCACTTATATTCTATCTATAGGATGCCCTATTTTGTGACCAGTGACCAGTACACACTGATAACTGTAAACTGCCTGTTCCCTCTTTTTCTAACCAATTCGTCCGCGTAAATAGTCTTCTGTTTGGCTGTGAGAAGGGCTACTAAATACTTCTGAAGTGGTGCCAAATTCTAACATTTCTCCCAAGTACATAAACGCCGTATAATCAGAAAATCTCGCCGCTTGCTGCATACTGTGAGTGACAATTAAAATAGTAACGTGTTGCTTCAATTGAGTCATTAATTCTTCAATGCTAGCGGTGGCGATGGGGTCAAGGGCAGACGTTGGTTCATCAAATAAAATCATTTCAGGATTTGCAACTAACGCCCGGGCAATACATAAGCGTTGTTGTTGACCGCCCGATAGATTTAACGCCATGTCATTTAAACGGTCTTTGACTTCATCCCAAAGGGCTGCTTCTTTCAATGCTTGTTCGACTTTTTCATCAATTAAACTACGTTTTTTCTCACCGCGTACCCGCAACCCATAGGCAACATTTTCATAAATCGATTTTGGGAAAGGATTTGGTTTTTGAAAGACCATACTCACCCGCATTCGCACTTCAATCGGGTCAACATCTCGACCTAAAATATTTTCTGAATCTAGGAAGATTTGACCTTCGTAGCGATTTCCTGGATAAAGGTCGTGCATTCGATTAAAACAACGCAACAGAGTCGTTTTTCCACATCCAGACGGCCCAATTAAAGCGGTAACTTGTCGTTCAGGAACGGTGAGATTAACATTTTTAACCGCATGAAATGAACCGTAATAAAAGTTGAGATCACGAGCTTCTGCTTTGGGCTTGAGGGTAATTAATTCTTTCATTTTAAACCAACTTAAACAACTCTCAAATTAAACTTTATCACTTTACCATTTGATGCCCCGACGGAACCAATAACGCAAATAAACCGCAATTGTATTCATACTAAGCGTCATCAGAATTAAGACTGTACCTGCGGCGGCTGCATTCGCAATAAATTCAGCTTCCGGGCGAGATACCCAGTTAAACATTTGAATAGGCATAACGGTAAACGGTGCTTGCAACCAAGCCAAAGAAATAAACGGAAATTCACTCTTAAAAGGAGAATCCGGTAAAAAGGCAATAAAGGTTAATGCCCCGATGGTAATCACGGGGGCTGTTTCTCCAATAGCTCGGGATAAACCGATGATCACACCTGTTAAAATACTACCAAAAGAATAGGGGAGAATATGATCCCAAATCATTTGCCATTTACTCGAACCCAAAGCATAAGCTGCCTCTCGCAAACTATTTGGAATTGCCCGCAATGCTTCGCGAGTGGTAACAATGACAATGGGTAGAATTAACAACGCTAAAGTTAAGCCTGCCGCGAGAATACTTTCACCCAAATTGAAGATATAAACAAACAAACCGAGTGCTAATAATCCATAGACAATGGAAGGAACACCTGCAAGATTGGTGACGTTAATTTCAATTAAATCTGCAATCCAGTTTTTGCGGCTATATTCTTCGAGATAAATTCCCGAAGCCACCCCTAACGGAACAGATATGATTGCGGTTACAAACATTACTAAAGTGGTTCCCACCCAAGCCGAAAGAATTCCTGCTTCTTCGGGTTTGCGACTGGGAAAACTTAAAAAGAAATCGGGGGTAATTCGAGAAATCCCACTCATTGCCATTTGTAGGGTTAACCCAACTAAAATCAAAATGGAAAAGAGAATCACTAAGAAGCCAACAATTGCAAAGAGTTGATCAACTTTTTTTCGACGGTTTAATTCGGTTCGGATTTCTTGGAGGTTTGAGTCAGTCATGTTGTTTAAAGTTAATAAATTTCCCGATAACGTTTTGCTAAAAAATGACCAATAATGTTTAAAACCAGTGTCATTAAAACGAGTGTTAATCCAGCCGCAAAAATGGTATGATATTCTAGAGTTCCATGAGGAATATCTCCCAAACTCACCTGCACAATATAGGCGGTAATCGTCGCTGCTTGATCGAAAGGATTCCAAGTCAGTTGAGGTTGTAATCCTGCTGCAACAGTCACAATCATGGTTTCACCCACCGCCCGAGAAACCGCGAGAATATAAGCGGCGCTGATGCCTGAAATTGCGGACGGAAACACCACTTTTAAGGCGGTTTGTAGACGAGTTGCACCCATCGCATAAGACCCTTCTCGCAGTCCAACCGGAACAGAACGCATCGCGTCTTCACTAATTGAACTAACAAAGGGAATAATCATTAATCCCATGACTAAACCCGCACTTAACATATTAAAGCCGGGAAGCATCGGAAAAATAGATTGGAGAATGGGTGTAACAACTAAGAGGGCAAAATAGCCATAAACAACAGTTGGAATTGCGGCTAAAACTTCTAGCCACGGCTTGACAATTTCGCGGAGTTTGGGATGAGCAAATTCACTTAAATAAATGGCGGCAATAGTTCCCAACGGAATTGCCACAAACATCGCGACAGTTGAGGTCACAAAGGTTCCTGAGAGTAGGGGTAAAATCCCATATTGAGCATCAGCAAATAAAGGAGTCCATTGAGTACCCGTGAGGAATTCTACAATCGGAACTTCCTGAAAAAATAAGACAGATTCATCAATGAGAATATATAAAATTGCTATTGTGGTTGCCACCGAAGAAAAGGCGGCTAGAAACAAAATAAATTCAATGACCTGTTCTCGTAAATTCCGAATTTGTTTCGGAGTCAATTGTTTACTTTTTTTTGAAAGTTGCAGTTGGTTTTGACTCATGTGCTAGCTTATTTTTTAAACTAAATTGATTTTTGCTAAGACTAAGATAGGGATTAGAGAGTTCTGCTCCTGTAACAGCATTCTCCAATCCCTTAACCACAAAAATTTGGTTTCTCTCTGGGAGAGTTCCTTGTATTAGAGGCGTGTCTGTCTAATGATTAAACTGCTCAACTTTTTCTTGATGAAATCAGCAGTTTTATCTTAATTCTGGCCTTGTAAACGGCCGATGGCTTGTTGCTGCATATTGCTCGGGAGAGGAACATAACCCACTTCTTTCGAGAGTTTTGCACTATTTTGTAGGTAATATTCTACAAATGCTTTAACCTCTGGTCGCTTAAGCGCGTTAGTGCTAACGTAGATAAAAATTGGTCGAGAAAGGGGTTTGTAACTGCCGTTATTTACCGTGTCTAAGGAAGGTTTTACCCCGTTAATTGCCAGTGATTTTAACTTACCTTTATTGTTTTCATAGTAGGCATAACCAAAGTATCCCAATGCACCCGGATCGCGAGAAACACCCTGGACTAAAACGTTATCATCTTCACTGGGAGTATAGTCAGTGCGGCTGGCTTGGGACTTACCATTAATTTCTTCGGTAAAGTAATCAAATGTTCCTGAATCAGCACCCGGGCCATACAATTTCAAGTCTTTATTCGGCCAGCTAGAATTGATCTGATTCCACTTCATGATTTTACCTTGGGCAGCCGGTTCCCACATTTTTTTCAGTTCAGCAGTGCTGATGCTCGTAATCGGATTACTGGGGTGAACAACAACCGTAATCGCATCATAAGCAACTGGAAGTTCAATGTAGTTAATTCCTGCACTTTTACAAGCTTGTGATTCAGAATCTTTGATCGGACGAGAAGCATTTGAAATGTCAGTTTGTCCGGCACAAAACTTCTTGAAACCACCCCCTGTTCCCGAAATACCAACAGTCACTCGCATTGCGCCTTGTTTGGCTTTTTGAAATTCTTCTGCGACGGCTTC
>CAZNCM010000020.1:17214-19905 GCA_964571155.1 uncultured Lyngbya sp.
TTCAGTAATCGGATAAACGGTACTAGAACCATCAATCTTAATAGTTGGAGTACCTTGGGAACGTACCGCAGGGATAGATAATGCAACCGTTGCAGCGATCGCGGTGAAAGCACCAGCCAATGTCCAACGATTTTGTTTAAACTGCATATTTTTTAATTGCATAACTCTCTGTAGGATGAAGGTAAATTTAGAACAAAGGTCTGTCTACTTAATTCCTAATCCTTAGTCGTCAAAATACTAGGAATTTACGATGAACAGTTATCAGGTTAAGATAGAATTGCTATTTATAATTTAAGTTTTGTTTAAGTTTCGGTTAAACTTTCTTCAAGCCACTTTTTTTGAGAGCAGATAAAAGCTAATTCTACAAATCCAGCTTTATATATCAAATCAACCTGTATTAATCTCAAAACCGATGAAGAAGATCTTAAGAGACGATTCCGTCTAATTTACTCCTAACAAAACTTCCACAGTGGAGAGAGCAACCTAAAACGAAGATCACCTGATCGTTGTGACAGTTGAAGAGTTGTCTGATGTTAACTCATTAAGCTGCAATGAGTGTGATTGCCGTGAAAGTCTTTGACAAAGACCCATTCAACCTTTTCTCAACAGTTGCGATCGCGATCAATTATTGAAGCAATTTAGAGATTAGCATAACCTTTCTGACTACAGTTTGCAAGTTTGTTTAAGCTAAATGAAATTGTTGATCAAAAACCGTCTTTATCATGGAACCTCTAACCGTCTCACTCTCTCCATTATTCTTATCCCTAACCGTTGCGAGTGCTGCAATGTGGATTGGTTTTGAGAGTCGTGAAGAAATTGTTTGTGTGTTCACAAGAGGAATCGCCCTATTCAGTTTATTATGTGCTTTAAGCTTTACCCCTTGGTTTATTTTACTCATTTTTGTTACTCTCTTATTGGGCATAAAAAATCCCGGAATTGAAACAAAAAATTCGCTCAAACTATAAATATTAATCTTAATTTTAATCTAAATCTAAATATTAAACAAAGTTTTCATCCGTTTACGAATCCAAACTAACGGATTATTTTCCAAATCTTCATCATCAGATAAACCCAACTCTTTTTTACGTTCAATAAATTCTTGTTTACGTTCAACTAACTTAGCGGCAATCTGATTAGCCAATTGCGGATAACTGGATAAAAAGTTTTGAAAAATATTCCGACTCACCACAATTGTTTTTTCTTTAGCTCTCACTCCGGCTGAACGACGAATTCCCATCAATAAAGACAACTCTCCAAAAAAGTCTCCTGCATACAGATCTCGAATATGTTTATTTGCTTTTTCAGCGATTATTTCAACTGAACCTGATAAAATAATATGAAAAGCATCTCCCGGATCACCTTCATGGAAAATAAACTGTTCACTATAATAGGTTTGGCGATAGCCTTTTTCAATTAAACTCAAAATCTCCAAATTGCTGAAGTTTTCAAAATAGACCACCTTTTTCAACAAATCTCGTAAAGACAAGTTTTCTGGAGAATATTGCGGCTCTTTACTCAGATTAATTCGAGAACTTTTTTCCTGATTTTGCTTATATTGATTAAAATTAAGAGATTCAAAAACAGATTTTAAATCTTCTGGATTTCTCAACCATAAATCTCGCTGAGAGACGGGAATTCGGATATTTTTATAATAAAACTCGTTATGAATAATAAAATTTAAAGAACTCTGAATCGGTAATCTAAAGCGGGGTTTATCAATCCAAACTAGCAGTTCAAAATTAATCGAATCTTCACCAAAACTACTCAACCAAACCTGCGGAGTTGGAAAAGACAAAATTCGAGATTCTTTCTGGGCTGCGGCTAAAATCGCTTCTGTGACTAATACCGGATCACTTCCATAAGCAACGCGCACTGGAATATGAATCCGGCTATTCATATTTTCATAACTCCAGTTAATAATCCGATTATTTACTAAATCCGAATTCGGAACAATAATCGAAATTCCATCATTCGTCAGAACAATCGTAGAACGAATCGAAATTTTACGAATGGTTCCTTCTAAATCTCCCAATTCAATATAATCACCCACTCGGATCGGTTGTTCAAAGACTAATATTAAACCACTGACAAAATTTTGCGCTAAACCTTGAAATCCAAACCCAATCCCAATCCCTAAACCTCCGGCTAAAAACGCTAAAGAACTCAAATCTAAGCCCGCCGCTTGGGGAATAATAATAAATCCTAACGTAATCGTAAAATAGCGAAAAATTGTGGCAATGGCTTCGCGAGTTCCTTCCTGAAAACCCAATCGAATTAAGAGATGATCTCTCAACCAGTTACTCAGATAGCGAGAACCGACAACGACCGCAAAAAAAGCAACTAGAATCGTAAAAATGGAGCTAAGAGAAATTGAAATTCCACCCAGAAAAATGGGTTGTGTAAAAACTTTAGCTAAAAACTGAAAAATATTTTCGATAATTTTCATGTAAAATCGAGGAGTTACAAAAAGGATTTATTTAGAGTATTAGTTGGGGATGAAAAAGTGATAAACTTCAACAAACACTCTCACTTGTAGGATAACAGAATTAATATGGTTGATCATCTTTTAAAAGCAAATTGTCAAACCGTTCATTTAGGGGGATTTTCCGATCAACTTCCCCCCGCCTTAACCGTTAACTCTGGCGATCGCATCTCAGTTCAGACTGGATCAACTTGGCACACTCAGACTAT
>CAZNCM010000020.1:19918-34123 GCA_964571155.1 uncultured Lyngbya sp.
GGCGATCGCATCTCAGTTGAAACCTACACCGGATTCAAAATTTGTCAGCAAGCTCCCGAAGCCTTTCTCACACCAGAATTAATCGAAATTTATCACAATTTACCCCCAGAACGCCGGATTGAGAATGGCCCTCACCTGCTAACTGGGCCAATTTACGTGAACGATGCTGAACCGGGAGATGTGTTAGAAGTGCGCTTAGAAGCGATTTCTCCCCGTTTGGCGATGGGGTTTAACGCCATTCGTTCCGGTTGGGGTGCTTTACCCCAAGAATTTTCTGAACCCCAACTCCGGTTTATTCCGCTCGATTTAGACCAAAATATTGCCGAATTTCCTCCTAAAAGTGAGATTTATATTCCCCTGCGTCCTTTCTTTGGAATTTTGGGTGTGGCGACAACCCAAACCAACCGTTCATCGATTCCTCCTGGAGTTTATGGCGGTAATATTGATAACCCAGAATTACAAGCAGGTTCTCGTTTATTTTTACCAATATTTGTTCCGGGTGCGTTATTTTCTATAGGCGATGGACACTCAGCGCAAGGTGAAGGAGAAGTTTGTACAACAGCAATTGAAACATCAATGAATGGCACGATTATATTAAACTTACATCAAAATCTATCTCTAACAACACCAATCGCAGAAACACCTACGGATATTATTACAATGGGATGGGGTTCAACCTTAGACGAAGCCTTTGAATCTGCACTCAAACAGATGATTGAGTTTCTCGAAAAGTTTATCGGATTGGAAGCAGAAGACAGTTATATTTTATGTTCTCTAGCGGCTAATTTTAGAATTACTCAGGTCGTAAATTCTCCACAAAAAGGGGTTCATGGTATGATCTCAAAGTCTACTTTACCTCAAACTTTTAAATTTATCAGGGATGACCATTTCTGAATTATTGACTTTAGCCGGAAGCGGAGTTTTAGCGGGAATTTTAGCCGGCTTTTTAGGCATTGGTGGCGGTACGGTTCTAGTGCCAATGATGCTAGCATTAGGATATGAACCGATTAATGCAGTCGCCACCAGTACCCTCTCAATTATAATTACTTCTATTTCCGGTAGTATTCAGAATTGGCGCATGGGTTATCTGAGTTTAAATCGGGTGATTGGAATTGGATTTCCAGCGTTAGTTACAGCCCAGCTTGGGGCTTATCTCGCTAATCTTTTTTCCGACAAGATATTATTAACTTCTTTTGGGCTATTGCTGTTACTGAATATTTATTTAGTCGAAGTTCGGAAAAAAGTCACAAAGCAAAAGAAAAAGCAGGAAGAAAATCAAAATTCATCGGAATTTTCAAGCCCTCCTCAAAACTCAACTTCATTGAAGCTTATTCCTGAAATTATCTTACCCATCACGCCTCATCCGCTTCCGTTAGTTTTTGAAGATCAGCAAAACTTTAAACCAATTCAATCTCAACAAATTGCCCGGATTATTACCGGAAGTTTAGCGGGATTACTCGCTGGACTCTTTGGAATTGGGGGCGGCGTGATCATGGTTCCTCTACAAATTATTCTGTTAAATGAAACGATTAAAACCGCGATTCAGACCAGTTTAGGGGTGATTGTCATTACCGCTTTTTCGGCTTGTTTAGGACACGCTTTGCAAGGAAACGTAATCTGGGTTACAGGTACAATATTAGGATTAGGGGGCTTACTTGGCGCTCAATTTAGCACTCGATTTTTACCCAAGTTATCCGAAAAAACGGTAAGTTTTGCGTTCAAAAGTTTACTGTTTATCCTCTCGATCTATATTTTTTGGAAAGCGTTTCAATAATTTATTTTCGTCTCATTAGAGATATTTTTTTAACAGTAAGTCCAACTCTTTAATTCGTTCAGCCGGAACTTTATCTAATGGCGTTAAAATTGCAAACTTCAAGGCAGAATGAGCTTCTGATTCGGGGAGATTTTGACTTAACCGTTTAACCGTTTCTTGAATCACTTTTTGAGCATTAACAGCATTGCGTTGTAAATTCCCCACAACCATTTCTACCGTTACACTATCATGTTCAGGATGCCAACAATCATAGTCAGTCGCTAAGGCTAATGTAGCATAAGCAATTTCAGCTTCTCGGGCTAACTTTGCTTCGGGTAAATTCGTCATTCCGATAATTGTTCCGCCCCAACTGCGATATAAATTAGACTCTGCTTTTGTAGAAAATGCTGGCCCTTCCATACAGACATAAGTTCCACTAGAATGTAAAGTAACATCCGGTAGATTAAGAGCAGAAATAGCATCAGTTAACACTTTTGCTAACTGCGAACAAATCGGATCACCAAAGGTAATATGAGCAACAATTCCATTCCCAAAAAAGGTGGAAATCCGAGAGCGAGTTCGGTCAATAAATTGATCCGGAACCACCATATCTAAAGGTTTTACTTCTTGTTTGAGAGAACCCACCGCAGATGCTGAGATAATATATTCAACTCCTAAACTTTTCAACGCATAAATATTCGCACGATAGGGTAACTCTGTCGGTAATAAGTGATGAGTGCGTCCATGTCGCGCCAAAAAAGCCACCTGCATCCCTTCTAACATCCCAACAATAATACGATCAGACGGTGAACCAAAAGGAGTATTGACTTCCACTTCTTCAATATTTTGTAGCGCCTCCATTTTATACAAGCCACTACCGCCAATAATTCCAATTTTCGCCTGAGTCATCTGAATATTCTCCTATCATATTGCCACTCAAGGTATTTTAGCAGCTAATTTGCTGATTTATCAGACTTGAGAACGGTAAAAAGTTAATTTTATCAGAGTAAGGACTGATCAGATGAAAAGACAAAGTAAAGATTACCACTAAGCGTTATTATTACTCTAATTATGCTTTGATTGAACCCGATCAGAAATGTAAAGAAATCTTTACTTAACTTTACAAATATACTTTTAATCCAAAAATTAATTAAATATTTAGTCAAAACCCTCTAATTCTATTTCGTTTTGTAAAGATCGCGGGTTCAAAATCAATACAAAAATAAAAGTTATATTTTTAAAAGTTAATTCATTTTAATTCCATCGCACTTTAGGATTAGGGTATTCTCTAATGAAATGTTATTCATATAAGAATCAAAATGAATTGGAAAAATATTTTAGTGCCATCTTCCTTGACTACCGTTATCATTTTAGCAGTAACCTCTCCCAAATCTGAGGCGATGACTACAAATTTATACTTGACTGATGATGCAAGATTGGCAATTATCATGAATGTAGAAAATAAAGATTCTGAACACGAACCCTCTAGAGGTGACAGTGAACCTAAAAAGCGCAGAGAATAAGGATTAGAGTTAACCTCAGTTCCTGAAAATCGGCGTATCAAAATTTTGAGAGATTTTAACTGATGTTTTTTAGGAAAAGGGAGAAGGTGTTTTTCCTTTAGCTTTTAATAGCATTTTTGTTAAAATTTCAGAGGAATAACAAAATAGAGAAACCTAGCGTTTAGAATAAGCCAAGTTTCTCGTAAGATTATGTTAAATTAAACAATGAATTAAACAAAGTCAAAATCGTTACCATCTAATTCCATGACATCTTTTACAAAAATTGTCGCTTCTGAACCGCCCAGAAATTCACCCTGAGATGGATCAACAGCACCGAGAACATTAATCGTAATTCCCGAAGAACTCACACTCACATTGAAATCTCCATCATCTAAGATATCATTGTCATTGGTGTCTAAAGCATCAAAGTTTGTTCGATATTGATCGTCAACAAATACCCCCAGAGGAACATCACTCAAGTCGATAATATTAGATCCTCTTAGGAAGCTATCAATCGTATCATTTCCAAAAGACTCAAACTCAGCTTCTTGATTCATTTCCGAAAAAGTAAAGGAGATTCTATCGCCACCCCCACCCGCAATTAACGAATCATTTCCTAATCCACCATTGAGAATATCATAACCACTACCTCCAGTTAAAATATCACTACCATCACCACCATTTAAAAGATCATCGTCATCCCCGCCATCGAGAAAGTCATCACCAAAACTACCATCAAGAACATCATCACTATCCCCACCATCAAGATTATCATCACCATCACCACCATTTAAACTATCATTACCTTCATCACCGATGAGAAAATCATTTCCCCAATCTCCTTCGAGGGTATCATTTCCGAGATCACCGGAGAGACTATCATTACCACTTCCGCCCAAAATCGAATCATCTCCTTCTCCCCCTAAGAGTTCGTCATTTCCACTCCCTCCGTCAAGAGTGTCATTGTCCTGTTGTCCAAGTAGGCGGTCATTATTTCCACCTCCACTGAGAAAATCTGATCCTAAACCGCCCGAGAGTAAATCATATCCGGCTTCTCCTCGAACAACATCATCACCCGAACCCCCGTCTGCGATATCGTTACCGTCTCCAGCAAATATATTATCGTTTCCCGAAACTCCACTAATATTGTCATCACCGTCACCGCCGAAGATTTCGTCATCTCCGGAGTTACCGATAAGAACATCGTTTCCGACACCCCCGTAAACAGAATCATTACCACTTCCACCTAAAATACGATCATCGCCACTGTCTCCATATAACCTGTCGTTACCTTGTTCACCGAGAATTGTATCTTGACCTGTGCCTCCTCGAATGAGATCGTTATTGGTAAAGAAAATAAAGTCATTCAGTCCAAAATTTAAAGAGGGGGAAAATTCTGCACGAATAGGAGTAAAAGAGTTATTAATTGTTGTATTTTGTGAAGTTGTATTCAGTCCAAAGGTAATATTACCCGGCCCTCCAAATTGACTCCCTTCTGAATCACCCAGTAAGCGGTCATTGCCGCTATTTCCTTCAATTGTATCTGCACCTAAACCGCCGAAAACCTCATCGTTACCCCCGTTGCCGAATAGTTGGTCATTACCATTTAATCCTCGAATTCGATCTGCAAGCAAAGTTCCGTTGATGATATTATTACCGTTGTCTCCATTTAATAAAGCCATTTTTTTCTCCTAGATTAACGAGTAAACCGTTAAATTTTGTTTGAGTCTTTCTATAATATTCAATAGGAGAGAGTCAGATTTTTTATGCAAATCATTTCAAAAGATAGCTCGCTCAATATTTTGTTAACTGATTAGGGTTAAACCTCAAAAGAGCTAATCTAATAAAACTGATCATTTGTCAAGTCACACAAATGAGTGACATCTAAAAAAGGGACTTGTTAATAAGTTTTAAATTAGCAAAATATCAAACCAGTTTTTAATCTAAATGGGGTGGAATAATAACTCGTAAAACTAAAACTCTATTTAAACAAATTAATCTCTCAAAAAGATGCCCCAACTTTCTAATAAAATAGTTGAGGCTAACCCGATCGCTATTGATGATTAAGTTTGACAATCACAATTAGATGTTCCAGATGAGTAAGGGGAAAAATAGCGATCCTACTAAATTTACTCTTGAAAATATAGAGAACATAAATGCCAGCCACGGCCTGTCTCTTTAGAGTCAATACACATCAGATCAACACCATGATACTCTCAACACATCCCATTCAGCTTCTATCTTAGGGGAGTTGAATATCAATAATTTTTGGAGTAAGCAACTGAACCCAGACCGATTAAAAATCCGGATAGTTCTCACTTATTATCCATAATGAAGGGGTTAAATTTTCATCGAACTACTGCTATCTCTATCATCAGAGTCTCATCTATTTTGATTTGATAAGATTGACTCCGATCAATACTACATTCTTGTTTTGATTTCAACTTCTCTGCCAACCGATTATAAAAGATTGGAATTCCTCTCCTCATTATACAGAGTCGTTCGGGTGCCAGTGCAATTTCTTCCTTGAAAATCTGAATAATTGCGTCTTGTCTGGCCTCTACTGGGTCTGTAGAGACTCCATAGTACCCTTCGGAGGTAATCCAGGCGTAAACTCCTGTACTATCCTCAATCATAGAGAATGCTCGTATATCAAGAGAAGTTCTTTCTTTCATCTATTTTTTTTTAATCCAACTTAGACTAGCTTATCATTTGACATCTATCGAAAGGTATAAATTTGATACAGATCGCTAACTTTCTCGGTACAGACCCCCAGAGCCTGGGGTTTTGAGTCGATGGAATCTCCACAATGGAGAAAACTACCTCAGATCAATTAATTTGGGGTAGGTCTCTCAATATCTTCTGTTAACTCGGAAGCTGCCGTTGTGCTTTATTTTGCTTTTTTGGAACGGGAATGAGCAGCAAAAGCACCCAAAGCCAATATCGCACCAAAAATAGTATTGGGTTCGGGAATCGTCTTGGTTGGAGCAATATTATCGGCTAAAACATCATCGATATAGCTGGCATAAGTTGAGACGGGAGTATCGTTTTTATCCCCCCTCGCCCCCCTTTGAAAAGCCCCATTTCCAAGGGAGATGCACGGGGGATTTCAAAATTCAACCGCTCCTAACGCTTTTAAAGTGGATTTTTGAGCATCTGTTAACCCAATAGCTTGGGTAATATTCATCCCCTCATACAAACGAGTCGCCCGCAACAATTTAACGCATTCACCGGTTTTTACATCCCAAAGTCTAACCGTTTGATCTTGAGAACCGCTAATAATAAATTTACCCTGATGACAAAACCTAACCGAAGAAACTAAATGAGTATGTCCCTGCAAAACATGACGACATTCGCCCGTTTCCACATCCCAAACTCTAACGGTACTATCGTGAGAAGCGCTGGCTAAAAACTTTCCATCGGGACTAAAAGCGACGGAAAAAATCCAATTGCTGTGTCCCGATAACGTCTTTAAACACTCTCCAGAAACATTCCACAATTTCAACGTATTATCAATACTTCCACTTGCTATAATTTCACCATTCGGACTAAAATCAACCGCAAAAACGCGATCGCGATGTCCCCAACAAACCTTTAAACAGTTTCCCGTCTGAGTATCCCAAAACCGCACGGTTTTATCGGTACTTCCGCTAATTAAAATGCGACCATCTGGGCTAAAAGCGATCGCATAAACCTGATCGCCATGTCCGCTTAAAATCCGCCAACATTGACCGGTTCGCCAATTCCATAATCGAATCGTTTGATCTGCACTTCCACTGGCTATAATTTCACCATTCGGACTAAACGCCAAGCAACGAACCCAGTCCGTATGTCCGGTTAAAATCTGAAAACAGCGACCCTCCAAAACCCCCCAAAGTCGCACAGTTTGATCGGAACTTCCACTGGCGAGAACCCCCTGAGAACTAAAGGCGATCGCGAAAATTTGATCCTGATGTCCGCTTAGAATTTTAATACAATCTCCCGTATTTATATCCCACAAACGAATCGTTTTATCATTGCTTCCACTGGCAATATTATCACCCGAACAAGCCACCGGAAGCGCCCAGTCAGTGTGTCCCGACCAAGTTTTTAAACATTGAGCGCTGCGAACATCCCAAAGTTTAACCGTTTGATCGAGACTGACACAAGCCAACCTGTCCCCGTCGGGAGAAAATGAGACACAAAAGATTTGATTAGTATGTCCGTGTAAAGTTTTAATATAACGTTCATTTTTACAGTCCCAAACTCTCACCGTATGATCTGCACTTCCACTCGCTAACAGATCGTCTTGAGGACTAAACGACACCGAATAAACCCCTCCCGTATGTCCGGAAATCGTTTTTAAATACTCTCCCGTGTCGCCTTTCCAAAGGTTAATATTGCGATCGCTACTTCCACTCGCGAGAAGATTTCCATTACCATTAAACGCCACCGATCGCACCCATCCTTGATGTTCGGTACAGACCTTAATACAATCTCCCGTATTCGCATCCCAAATTCGCATCGTCCCATCTTGGGAACCACTCGCGAGAAGATCGGTTGTAGGACTAAACGCCACCGATCGCACCCAGTCGGTATGTCCGCTTAGAGTCTGGAGACATTCACCCGTGCGAGTATCCCAGAGTTTAATGGTATTATCGCCGCTTCCGCTGGCAATTTTGGTCCCATCGCGACTAAACGCCACAGAAAACACTTCCCCAACCTGTCCGCTGTAAGTTTTTATACAGGCGCCGGTGCTAACATTCCACAACTTCACCAACCGATCCGCCCCGCCACTGGCCAACATTTCGCCATCGGGACTAAACGCCACCGATCGCACCCAGTTGGGATGACCCTGACAAATGGCGACTAATTTACCGGTTTTCACTTCCCAGAGGCGAATATTGCAGTCGGTGTCGCAGGTGGCGAGTAAACCCTTGGGACTGAAAGCCGCAGAGAGAATATTTCCCAAAGTTTCAGTAAATACACTCCGAGACAGATCGGACTCCGTAAAATTAACGTTGTGCAGGGGATAATTTTGTAAATAGGCTTGCCAAATCGTTAAACGTGAGAAATCATAATCGGTAATATCGCTTTTGAGTTGACGAAACATATTCAACAAATTTCCGGCGAGATAACCCATTTCTGGGGTAGTTTGTTGTTGTTGATCAATCAAAATTTCTTGTAAACAGTTTTCGACCGCAGAAGGTGAACCCAACTGAGCGATCGCCTGGTCGAGAATTGGTTGTAAAATTAAACAAGTTTGAGCATCTCGAATATAGTCTCGGGTTTGAGCTTGTAAAAAAGCATAAGAACGCAATAAATTCGTCTCGCGATTAAGAATGGCTTGAACGCTGCGATCAATTAATTCACCGATCGCATATTCCATAACTACAGGTTGTTGGGTGAAAGCATTTCCGGTTTTTTCCACCAAAGATCGACGCTGTAAAGAAGCCAAAGCGGGGAGAAGTTCACCCATAGACACCGGACGAACAATATCTTCTTGAAGCTGATCGAGGGTGGTCGGTTCTCGTTCAATTGCCAACCAATACATTAATTCTCGTTCGAGGGGAGTGAGGCGATCAAATTGACTTTTGAGTAACTCTCGAATGCCATCAAAAATAAAGCAACCCTGCTGTTGAAAGACATCTAAAAACACCGAAAGATTGCCATCAAAAACTTCTTCAATCGCAGAAGCAACGATATTTAAAGCCAAAGGATTACCGCCATAGCGTTCATTTAAAGTTTGCCATTGTTGTTCATCTCCGGCAAAAGATCCCTTAGCTTGGAGAATAGCTTGTCCGTCGGAAGCCGGTAAACCGCTTAACTGAAGATAACGGACGGGTAACTGTTGACCTTCGAGGGCGGCGAGTCCTGCGGGTTTTTCGCGAGAGGTTAAAATTAGACAGCTTTGATGTCGGCTTTGACCCATTAATTTAAACAGTTGACCATAACTTTCATAGCCCGAAAGATAATTACCTGTATGTCGGGTCAAATTACTTTGAGCAAAATCGCCACTTTGTAAAATTGACTCAACATTATCTAAAATAATTAAACAGCGAGAGTTTCGTAAATAGTCGAGTAAACATCGCATTCGACCATCAAAATCAGGGGGAATATCTTCGGCCTGTTGGTTGCTAATAAATTGAATAAAATCGGCAATAATATCATCAATATGGGGGGCGTTGCGAAGACTCCGCCAGATAATACAATCAAATTCAGATTCTAAATTTTGGGCGAGTTTGGCAGTTAAAGAAGTTTTACCAATCCCCCCCATTCCGAGTAGGGTTACTAGATGACAGCGATCGCTTTTTACCCATTTTTCTAAGGTGGTTAGTTCATCGTTGCGACCATAAAAAAGATTAACATCGGGCGCTTCTCCCCAGTCTTGTTTGGGAGTATTATTCGTCTTACCCTTAGCGGCGTTACCGTTAACACCATTACCGTTAACAATCGTTTTTGGAGGAGATAGGGTCGTTTGAGGTTGGGGAGTTGGCGCCGGAGTCGGTGGAGTCGGTGGAGTGGGTTGAACTTCCGAGGCGTCATCCGACAGACAAAGACGTTCAAAGGCGGCGCGAAAGGTTTTTTTTGTAACTTTTTCTTCTAAAGCTTGCGAGAGGAGTTCCCACAGTTGCGAGCCGACAATGCGAACGTGAGTATCTGAACAATAACAGTTTTGAGCAATTTGATCGTACTTTTGACCCATCCAAGAGCCGCGAAAAATATCGGCTTGTAGGGTTGTCAGATGTTTAGCTGTCTTCGCTAAAACGAGCGCATCTGCTGTAGCCAGTGCGGTTTCAAGTTCGACAGTGCCTTTTCGGTTCATGTTCCTCCTCTATTGGGCTGCTATTGTCATCGATCCAACTTCCTACTTCGTTTGGACGCCAAACATTTATTACTTAATCATACTTTTTCAAACATTTCTCTGATGTTGTCAAGAGGAGATCAAAAAAGTTAGCAAAATCTCAGGGTTTGACCCCTCTTTAACAAGTTTGAATGATACAAAACTTAAAAATTATATTTTTGAGAAGAAAGAGATCATTAGAGTAAAGCGATCTCGATCACATTGTTATCCGATCTCTCAGGAAAATCTCAGAAAACATTCAGAACAATTTTAGATAAAATTCATCAGAAAATAGGTTTTACAAAAATCGGGATATTTTTAACAAACACCATACTTTTTACAACGTTTTCATATTGTTATCCTCAAATAACTTGCTTATATTGGTTAACAACAAGGCAAGCAAAAAAACATTAATTGATTGCCAGTCTTCCAGCAAAAATTCAGGAGAAAACAATGATGAACCTTTGTTATCGGGGTGTACAGTATAACCCTCAATCTACTTCTTCTATGTCTTCAGCTTCCAGTCATTTTTTAAAGTATCGGGGTGTTTCCTACTATCACCAAAGTTTAAACCTCGCCAAAGAACTTTCAACGAAAAAATTAACCTATCGGGGTGTTTCCTATTATAAAGATGGTTCTCAACCCGTGAAACTAACGAAAGCTATCCCGACTTTAAAATCAGCCTTGACTTAAATTGATCTAACGGAAATTCCCGTAGATAAAGGCAGGTTTAGCGCTCTTGTTTTCAAGACATTTCTAATCCATCTGAACCCGCCTAACTGTTAACTTTTTTATCCATATCTTGCATCTAAAACTGGAGGTTTATCTCATGGAACGCATCGAAATCGACAACAACACTATCAGCAACAATCCGATCATTCTCGATGAATTTGCAGAAAGTTTAGAAGTAGAAGGTACGCTCAATACAGGCGAAGAAAATGCCGTTACAACTGAAAACACCCTCAATCAAATAGAAGTAGATCGCAACGGCACAATAGAATCTGAAAACACTGCCATTCAAGTTGATGGAGTTGCCACGTTAATTGAAAATGAAGGGACAATTAGCGGCGATTTTAATGGGATTAATATTGCCAACGGTGATATCGCTTCAGCATCCATTGATAACCGAGGTTTAATTACCAGTGAAAGCCGTGCAGTTAATATTGGAGGAGTCGGCGGAGTTCTGTTTAACCGGGGTGAAATTCTCACCAGTTTAAGCCCCCGAAATGGTACCGTTTACGGCGACGTTACCGGATTGAATATCTTTATTGAAAATGATCGTCGGGGTGTGATAGATGTCGGCGAAGGAAACGATGGGGATGCCATTTCTCTCGAACTTGGCGCCAACGTTAACGGTTCAGTTGTTAACGAAGGATTAATTCAAGGGCGGGGTGTTCCAATTGGAAATAATCAGTCGGCTGCGGTGCGTTTATATTGGGTGCCAGCAGCCGGGGCGGAGACTTCTATTTTCAACGGGGATATTATTAATGAAGGCACTTTAACAGCCGAAAATGCGGCGACGGTTATTATCCAAGAACAAACTCAACTTAACGGTACAATTTTTAACGAAGGTACGATTATTGGGGGTGCAATTGAAGACGGAAAACTTGCGATTGATGTGCGAGAAGCGGTTGGCGGAGTGACGGTTATTAATGAGGGAGAAATTGAAGGAAATGTCGAACTGAGTGCAGAAGATGACAGCTTTAACGGTATCGATGGCGAAGTGATCGGGGTTGTTAATGGCAATGGCGGGAATGATATTGTATTAGGAGGAGATGAGGAGGATGTGATCTCTGGCGGTTCGGAAAATGACTTCTTAGATGGCGATCGCGAAAATGATACCTTATCCGGCGATGAAGGAAATGATTTTATCGTTGGCGCCCAAGATGATGACTTCCTCGAAGGTGGCGATGGAAATGATTTCTTCTTCGGTATTGATGGAGATGGAAATGATACCTCTTATGGGGGTTTAGGGAATGATTTTGTGCGGGGAGGAAATGATAACGATCAAATTTTCGGCGAACAACACAATGATTTGTTAATTGGAAATAATGGGGATGATATCATTAGTGGCGGTGCCGGAATTAACCTCGTTAGCGGGGGAAATGGAAGCGATCGCTTTGTGTTAGAACCGGGCGGTTTAACGACAATTCTTGACTTTGAACTGGGTGAAGATTTACTGGTCCTCGGTGAGAATTTAACCTTCGATCAGCTAACATTAGTTCCCGATTTATTTGGCACTTCCACCGGAATTCAAATTACTGAGACTGGCGAACAAATTGCCACCCTAACTTTTGTTCCCGTCGAACAGCTTGGCGAAGCGAATTTTGTTTCTTTTGAACAAGCGTTAGAAGGTGTTAGCAATTCTAACAGTAGTTCAACGACAGATGAGAGTATTTCTACAACCGATACCGTTAATGGTACCTTTGAAGATGATTTGATAGAAGGTACGGATGAAGGCGATTTTATTAACGGTGGTGCCGGAAATGATACTCTCAATAGTGGTATCGGTGAAGATGTTACGAATGGCGGTGATGGCGATGATTTGATCACCGGAAGTAACTTCCTCAACGGTGATGCGGGTAATGATACAATAGAGGCGGTTGATGGCAATAATTTTGTTAACGGTGGAGAAGGTCACGACTTAATTTCTGTTGGTTTTGGTGAGAACTTTGTTAACGGTGATGGCGGTAATGATACCATTTTCGGGGGCGATTTTATTGACTTAATTTCGGGTGGTGACGGCGATGATGTTATCTCAGCCGGTGGCGGTACGGATATTGTTTTTGGTGAACTTGGAAATGATACCCTAGAAGCGGGTGCCGGTACCGATGAACTCGATGGCGGTGAAGGGGATGATGTGTTGATTGGTGCGTTTGTTCCCGAACTAACCGAAGGAGTTAATATTGATGAGTTGACAGGCGGTGTTGGTAGCGATACGTTCATTTTGGGTGATGAAAATGGGAAGTTTTACGCCGCAGCAGGCGATCAAGATTTTGCGGTGATTGCTGATTTTGACTTCACTCAAGATGTTATTCAACTCAACGGAACCGCCAGTCAATTTACACTCGCACCCGTCGAACAAAGTGGGGTTTCGGGTTTGGGAATTCTCGCCGGTGAAAATCAAGATTTAGTTGCGATTATTCAAGCGCCGGATTCGGGTAGTATTGACCTGAGAGCGGGTTATTTCAACTACGTCTAATTCTTCCATTGTTCGGATGTGAAATCAAGTCTCTAATCTTGGGGTGCTGTATTAGCACCCTATTTTTTTACATCAATCATCCGTAGGGGCGCAAGGCTTTGCGCTCCTACCGTTTTACTTTTAGTTCCTAGTTTATAGGGTGAAGAATGCCTAACTGAGTTTAAGGGAGTTTGTAACTAGCGACTCGAATGATTAATTTTCCATCTTCAGGATTGTGTGTAAAAATAAACGCACCTGATGCTTTTTCACCCCCAGAAAGAAAGTCTATTTGTTGTTCACCTTCTTGTTGAATATTTTCATCTTCAATTTGAAGTTCTCCAATCACTTGAACAGATTTTGCGGTTTGTCCTCCAATATTATAAACGGTGAAAGGAACATAAAATTGAGATCCAAACTGACGAATTTCCCGCTCAACAGTAATAGACAGAAGCGGTGGCTCATCTTCTTGGACTCTCCATTGATAAAGAATGAGAAAGATTAGGAATCCTACGATCAGAATTGCCGCTCCGAAACTTAAGCGTTCAGGGAAAGAACGCTGTTTTTTCTGTCCTTTTTTGTCTGAATTTGTAGAAGTTTCACTCATACGGCTAAACGTCCTGCTGCACCCCCAATACTGGCGGGAAGTCCTAACAGAATAGTATAACGTACCCAGAGAAACCAAGGATCGGCGAAGCTTAATTTTTGAAAAAACAACAGCATTAGAAGTGATGCCATCAGAGAAATTAAATAAGATAAAACTGTTTCACTTTCGGGGGTTTGAAAGAGTCCTTGTTGCTGTTTGCGTTTTTTCTGGTTCGCAAACCCTGCTGCAAAAACAATCAGATAAGAAATAAATAGAGAAGCTAAAATAATAGCAATTAACCGAGGTGGAGAAGCCGCTACTCCCAATTCGGTGACTTCATCGGTTGGGGCAATACTAAAAGCA
>CAZNCM010000021.1:0-225 GCA_964571155.1 uncultured Lyngbya sp.
AGACTTGGGAAGCAATGCAAGAGTTTCTGAGTGGAAGCTCTGCATTTATCTTTGCTCAAGACGATTTCGGTGCCGCGATTAAAGCTTACCAAGCTTTCCAAAAAGACTCCAAAAAAACCGAACTTCGCGGTGGAGTCATGGAAGGCCGAGCCTTGAGCGTTGATGATGTCAAGGCGATCACTGAACTGCCAACGAAGGAAGAACTGATGGCCAAAATTGCCGGAG
>CAZNCM010000021.1:239-7778 GCA_964571155.1 uncultured Lyngbya sp.
CCATCCCCACAAAACTGGCTGTGGGAACAAAAGCAGTCCCCACAAAACTGGCGGTTGGTATCAAAGAAGTACCCGCCTCCTTGGTTCGTGTTGTCAAAGCGGTTTCCGAAAAAGAAGATTCTGCCGATGCAGCTTAACCCGTGCGAGGTTGAGTGGGTGTTGATGATTTATTGTTTGTCAATTGTTTCTCAGGAGTTAATCCATGTCTGCTAAAACCGACGAAATTTTAGAACAGTTAAAATCCTTGTCTCTGCTTGAAGCTTCTGAGTTAGTCAAGCAAATTGAAGAAGCCTTTGGAGTCGATGCTTCGGCTGTAGGTGGCGGTGGAATGATGATGATGGCTGGGGGTGCTGCGGCTCCGGGTGCTGCGGCAGCTGAACCGGAAGAGGAAAAAACAGAATTCGATGTCATCCTCGATGAGTTTCCCTCAGATAAGAAGATTGCCATTCTTAAAGTGGTTCGTACCATTACAGGCTTAGGCTTGAAAGAAGCAAAAGACCTGGTTGAAAGTGCACCCAAGCCGATCAAAGAAGCGACTAGCAAAGAAGATGCAGAGAGCGTCAAAAAGCAGCTTGAAGAAGCCGGTGCAAAAGTAACGGTTAAGTAAAATCGATACTGACAATAACTTTGGGGTAGGCAATACCTACCCTAAGTTTTAATTTCTAATTCTTGTCAGAAGTTGAGGGAGTTGGCGAACCGTTGAGGCGATCAAAAATATAACGCGACATTTGCGGGAAAATTTCTTCATCGTCTGCGTAAGCAGAGCTATTGGCAAAAATGGCTAGAATGTAAATGGCTTTGTCATCCATTGTTCTAATAAATGCCACTTCCTGACGGGAATGACTGGTATAACCGATTTTAGAGCCAAAATAAATATTAGTGGGTAAAGATTCCCCTAAGAATCCTTCGATAGAGTTGAGTTGTTCATCTTTCCAAGCTTCGGGGTTTAAGTCTCTGGTTAGCAGATAGGCAATTTTTGTTGAAGCAGTTTCTGAGATGGCTTGTTTGGTGTAGATTTCATACAAAAGCCGAGCCGCTTGATCGGTCGTTATGCGATTTCCACCTGCCAAAAAAGAATTTTTCCAAAGTTGAAAATCTCGTCCAATGGGTTTTTCTTCTCCGTTAGCAAGAGGATAATTTTTAACTGAAAGTTTGATCCCGGTATAACCGGCTTCTCTAAAAAAAATATTAATTTGATGACGTTTATTAATCCAAGTTTCTAACGCTTTTCCTTCTAAATCTTTTCCTGATTTCGTTCGGGTAATACTATCTAAAATGCGACTGGCTGAATCATTGTCGGAAATCCGCATCATATTTGATAAATCGACATGATAGGCAGATTCGTCTTTAATGATGCCTGCTTCAGAATACCCCAAGAAACCAACCAACCAGAATAACTTAGCGACACTCGCTGGAAATCTCAGAATCGTATTGTTGTAACCTGCATGAGTATGGATTTTTGAACCGCTAACGTCAATTAAAGTAATGGATAAAGAATCAGTAGGGAGTTGTTTGTCTGTTGCGAGTTTAACGGTTTCATCAACAATATTTTGAAGGGTTTCGCTCTCAACCAGTTGAGGAGGTTGTCGAATATTATAGACCAAGTTGCCATCAGCATTGGATAATACAGTTGGAGTCGAACGAATTGATTTTGGAGACGATGACAGCACTGTTTTCGCAAGCATGATCGCCGTTGAACCGATAAATGTAATTGCGATCGTCAGCAAGAAAATCCGAGCATAGTGAATTCGAGATCGGTGAATTCGAGATTGAGAGGTACGGCGTTTGGGGTGAATCATAAAGTGGTGTTGTCACACCGAAACAGGAATAGGGAAATGGACTCAATGCAAAAAGCAAAACAATACTACAATATAGTACCTCTTATTGGAAAAATTGGAGTTTTACTTGGGGTTTTTTGCAGATCGACAAGTTGATCACAAACTGTAATTTAATATTTTCAATAAACAATCCTATCCTAAAATTGCCTAGAAGTCATAAAAAAGCCGAGAGCAAGGCTCTGGCTTTTGAGTTGATCGCGAGAAATATCTGTTCGGATTAGGGATGATTAAGCAGCAATCACATCGCTTAAGTCACCTTGAAGATAACGTAAGATGGAGTCAACGGTTTCATTCTTTAGCAATCCCTTCTCAACCGCGATTTCTCCAAAAGACATCTGGGTTTGGCTTTGTTCGATTAAGATGGCTTCAATTTGCTCATCGTTGAGCAACTTAGCCTGTTTCAAGTAGTAACCAATCGGCTGCTTTAGGGGCTCGATCGCCATTTGTGGTAAATGTTCGGCAAAAAAGTTGATCGTTTCTTGATGAACCCATCCCTGATTGGCGACAATCTCTCCAAATCGAAGATTAGGTTGTTTTGCCTGAATATTTAAAACCCAATTCACCTGAGCAGGAGTGAGCAAACCGGCTTCTTGTAAGACTTGACCTAATAAGGGCATCTGCAAATTTGGGGTGGCAGAGGAGAACAGGGAAAACTGAGGTGAACTATACAGGTTGAGCCATTGCTTAATCACTAACCACACGAAGGGAAGATCATCAACTAGATAGCGTTTCCAGAGTCGCTTGGGTTCGCAGGAGAGCCGATAGAGCCATTCAATCCCCAGTTGGCTCATCCATTGCGGAGAACGAGGTTTTTCACCCGCCTCAAAGTCAATGGAAGCTCCAATTGCCAGGAAGACGCGAATATTTTTGAGCTTGTGCTTGTGCTTAACGATCCATTTTTCCTGCTTGGGCGCCCCTAAACCAACCGCTAATACAGTGGCTCCTGACTGGTTAATTCGCTCAACGATTCTTTGACATTCGACTTCATCTTTCTCAAAACCATAGGGCGGAGAATAAGTATCAATCACCATTTCTCGCCCGACCATGCTATTAATTTTTTGTTGAGCGCGAACGCCTACTCCTTCACCTGCACCGAGCAGAAAGATAGTCGTATTTTTGCAATTTTGATAATATCTGTAAAAAGCGGGAAATAAATCAGAGCCTGATATTTTTTCACGTAAAGGTTGACCGAGAAGGCGAGAGGCATAATATAAGACTTGACTATCGCAGACTTTGTAATCTGAGTTTTGATAGATTTTGTAGAATTCTTCATCCCGTTGAAGATTAATCAAGTGATCGACATTCGGTGTAAAAACAACACCACCCTTTTGACCTAACTTCTCAAGCAGCTCCTCGGTAGATAGGTTATCAATATTGACATTAAGAATTTTAACGGTATTCATAGGTAAAACTTCTGACTAAATGGCTAGATTAATTAGATTCCCCGATTAACTCTCTGTAGTAAGTGTAGGATTTTGTACTGGGGTAGGGAGTGTACTTTTTTATGGGAAGCTTCACTTGAAGTTTAGTGGCTGAAATCGAGACAACAACAGCTTCAACTTCGGTCTGAATGCGTTCCTGAATTGATTCACTAATCGCTCTTTAACCAAGATTTTAGATGTCAAATCTTTTCTAAAGCTCAATTAATGCTTCGCTTCTCTTAACCGCAATTATAGGAGTATTTATTGTAAAGATACTAGATGTTTTTGTAAAATTTAAAGGCGTTCTCTGTAAAGCTTCGGTAAAGATAGGAACATGAGTTGGACATGACTGAGAAGTGAAAATCAGTGAATTTGGGGAAGTGATGAGATTTTCGTTGTACACTAACATCCGTATATTCGTCTAAATCAACTGAAATCTAGAGGCTGAGGATAAAGCGGATGAAGCTCTCAGAAGCCTTGAACACTCGGCTTGATGGGTTTTGAGATTTAGCCAAAAATCACATTGAGCAAACTGTTCATAAATTTGACTGACCTCGCTGATATGGCAGTATATCCTGATCAGTCTATCAATTTTATGACACGAACCCGACTGAGAGAGCCATACTACTCTTTGTCTCCTCCTTGTCCGTTACACTCAAAGCATCTTCGGGTTTCTCACCCACAACACAACCCTACTGAGATGCAGCTACAGAGGAGAGCGCGCGCTATGGATCAACAAATTCAAGACTTAATCGAGCAACTCCAGCAATTTGAATACACCAGTTCCAAAGGACGCAAAGCCTTAACTCGACTCCTGATTATCATCCAAGGACATCCAGATTTATATCGATCTTCCCATCGGGACTATTCTGAGGCGCTCAATCGTACTCTAGAATGGGTGTGTAAAAACATTCAATCTTTTGAACCCCGTCCTCCTTCTATTGAGCAGAGCCTTATTCGTTGGATTAATGGTTATTTAAAATGGAGGGTTAGAGATTTGTTTACGACTAATCATACTCCAAGTTTAGATTGTCCAATCAGCAACAAAGAGGGAGAATATACCACTCTAATGGATCGCTTAGAAGATCCAAATGCCATCACCAATCTTGAGGGATGGATCGAACAAACTCAAAAGGAAAGACGTTTAAGTATTGGGGATACAGTGTGGGAGTATATTGAAAAAGATCCCGAAAATCTGCTCAAAAATTGTTATCCCAAAAAACAACCAGAATGTCATTGCCAAATTTTAGCAATACGCCTACTTTTAGAACAACCTCCTCATAAAATTTCTGAGATCGCCCGAGAATATAATATTAGTAACCAAACGCTTTACTCTCACTGGAAGCGAAAATGTCTTCCTTTATTACAAACGATTGGTGATCAAATTAGCAAACGTTTTGGATTATAAAAATGAACCAAACTTTCTCTTTAACTTTACCTGTTCCGATTAGCCAAGATGCTCACCGTTTTGCCCAACAATTTGCTAGAGAGCAAGCCACTCCGCAAAAAGGAAAACAGGTTTATCTCAATACATTAGCAGTTGTTGCGGTGCGAGATTATCTGGGATGGCTGTCTATTTCTACTGCAATTGATCAAGGAGATTGTTGGCATCCAACTCAAAGAGCGATGTTTAATGTAGCTGACTTAGTTTTACCCCATTTAGGTAAACTAGAATGTATTCCTATTTTACCCAATCAAGATTATTTAGAAATTTCTCCAGAAGTTGCTGATAACCGATTAGGTTATGTGACGGTTCAGTTGAGTGAAGATCTCCAACAAGTCAAGTTATTAGGGTTTGTTTCCGCTCAAGAAATTGCTTGTCCTCCTGAATCTATCCCTCTCAATCAGCTTCATCCCCTTGATCATTTAATTGATACAATTGACTGGCATCGCAAATGGAAAAATTTGTGGAAAAACCTAACTCAATCTGAATGGCAACCGATACAACTTTTACCTATTCCGAATGGAGATAGAAGTTTGAATTCAGTAGTAAGAAGAGGAGCTAATTTCCGAACTAGGAAGTCTTTAGAACAAAGCTTTATTCGAGGTAAAGTGATTCAATGGGAAAATGATCCTACCAAGCCAGCCATTTTATTGACGGTAAGAGTTAGCGAAAATTCGACAGAAGAAGTTGATGTTAAAATGAGACTTTATTCCTTTGAAGACAACATTTATTTACCTGCGGGTTTGGAGGTGAGTGTACTGGATGAATCAGGAGTCATTTGTATGAAGACTCAAACCCGAGAAGAAGATCAGTGGATTGAGTTGGAAGTCGGTTGTAAACCGCAAGAACAATTTAGTTTACAAATCACCTTAAATCAAGATAAGATTATCGAAAAATTTAAGATTTAAGTCAACTGAGGTTAGAAGAATGACAGTTATAAAAGTTCTTTTCTTTTGGGATCAGGGAGTTAATAAATTTAGAGTTCGGTTGGCGATGAGTGATGGTCAAATTAATTCACTCGATGGTTATTTGCCTGCTTTGCCTGATGATTTAAAACCTTCAAAAAAACAATTTGAATGGTCGGATTCTCGTCAATCTGCTTATAGTAAATGGCAATTTTCCTATGATCAATTTGAAGCCGTTCGTCAGGTTGCTAGTCGAATAAACCCGAAAAAAATTATCACGGATAAACAAGCGAGAGCCATCAGTTCTCAGCAAAAACAATCAGTTGTTCAGAGTTTAAACGAATGGCTAAATTGTCAAGATTCGGCTTGGCAACCCCTGAGAGATGAATTAATTGCCGTTCTCAGTTACTTACAAAGAACGGGAAAAGAAGCCCGTCTTTTTGTCGATACAGATCACTTTCAACTGCGCCGTCTTCCCTGGCAAGAATGGGACTTATTTAAACATCGTTTTCCTCAGGCGGAAGTGGCGATTCGTCTGCAAACAAGCCGGACACGAATTCAGCCCATTCGTCAAGACTCTAAAGTTAAAATATTAGCTGTAATTGGCAATAGTGAAGGAATTCATACTTGGGTTGATGAAGAAGTCATTAAAGCTTTAGAGAAAAAAAATGCACAAGTAACTTTTTTAAAACAACCAACTCGCGAACAACTTTCACAAGCATTGCGAGACGAAAACGGTTATCACTTATTTATTTTTTCGGGTCATAGTTGTTCCCGTGAGGATGGAACAATTGGGTGGATTGAATTGAATGATGAATTAAATGATGATCAGAAAGGTAAAATTTCCATTGGGGAGTTTAAAAGTTCTTTTGGAAAAGCAATTGAACAGGGGTTACAACTGGCAATTTTCAATTCTTGCGATGGTTTAGGACTCGCCCACCAACTGGCGGAGTTGGGTTTACCTCGAAGTATTGTGATGCGAGAACCGATTCCGGATGAAGTGGCGGTAATGTTTTTGAAGTGTTTTTTTGAAGAATTTAGCAACAACAAATCCCTGTTTCATTCGATTCATTTTTCGAGAGAAAGACTGATTGAATCTATTTTTGAAAAGCGTTATCCGGGTGTTTCCTGGCTGCCTACTCTTTGCGTGCAGGAAGTCACGCTTTCTAGCAACTCGCTGATTTGGCAAGATTTTATTAAGCCTAAAACATTCCATGAAGCTTGGATAAAACCGTTAGGAATAATCGAAAGTTTGGCAATTGTTGGATTGTTTTCATTTATTTTGTATCAGATTCTAGTAGAAAAACCTCAAAATATTATTCCCCAAAAAACAGAAAATCAAATTAGCCAGGGTGAAAAACTTCAAATTCCATCTAATGTCAACCCGGCAAAGAAAGCGGGAATTCTTGACTACAATAATCAAGATTATAGAGGGGCTATCGATAATTTTATTCGGGCGCTGAATCAAAATCCTAATGATCCGGAAACCGTGATTTATTTGAATAATGCAATTGCTCAACAAAAAGTCGAGACGAACACAGGAAAAAAAGTTGAAATTGCAGTAAGTGTACCCATTAGCAGTGAACCCAATGTTTCCCAAGAAATTTTACGAGGTGTTGCTCAAGCTCAAACGGAGATTAATTGTGGTTTGGCAGAAGTTTATCAAGCAATTTCTGAACTTCAAACTCAATTTAACTGTAGCAAAGGGATCATCAATGAAACCTTTTTAATGGTGACAATTGCTGATGATAAATATCAACCCGAAGTTGCTGAAAAAGTTGCTGAAGCGTTTGTAAATAATCAAAATATATTAGGGGTGATTGGTCACTATTCAAGCGACATGACACTGAAAGCCGGAGAAATTTATGATAAACATCGATTGGTCGCAATTTCTCCCACCAGCACTTCGGTGAATTTGTCTAATTTTAGTC
>CAZNCM010000021.1:7788-33738 GCA_964571155.1 uncultured Lyngbya sp.
CCTTATATTTTTCGGACGATTCCTAGTGATAAAATGGCAGCTCAACAGTTATTTGAATATATGCGTCAACAACTCGGACAAGATACAAAAGTAGCAGTTGCTTATGTTCCGGGAAATGCCTACAGTGACTCTCTCAGCAATGAATTTGAGAAGTTACTGTCTCCTAATTATTTTGTTTATAAATGCGATTTATCGGTTACTTTTATGATGGCAAGAGACTGTGTAGAAAAGGCAAAGCAACAGGGCGCTCAAGTATTGCTTTTAGTTCCAGCGACCGATGAAACGCTCACTAAAGCGATTGGAATTATCAACAATACGAATGGAGATTTACAACTTTTAGGGGGAGATTCTGTATACAACCCGAGAACTTTAAAAGATTCAGGTGAACAAGCTTTTCAGGGAAATCTTGTGGTTGCAATTCCCTGGCATCGCAGACCAGATTCTGAATTTTCTCAACAAGCTCAACGCTTTTGGAAAGGCTCTATAAACTGGCGAACTGCTACTTCATATGATGCCACTAAAGCGATAATTCAAGCCTTGATTGAAAGTCGCGGAAATTTCAGTCGTATTCAGCTTTATCAAAAGCTTTCTAGTCCTAATTTTATCGCTCAAGGAGCAGAAGGAGAGATTTATTTTGACTCCTCTAATGATGTTAAATCAACTAAGAGTGTGTTAGTCGTGGTTCAAAATAACGGGGAGGAGAATATGTTTGAAATTCTTGAAATCAATAGTTTTTAAACTCGGGTTATTTGTTTAGAACTGAGGCAAAACTCCAGGATTTTGGATTTTTGCATAAATTCTCTGAGAGGTGCTGAGAGTGTAGTAGAAGGTCGAATTCTACCCCAAACGATGAAAACTCATCACTCAATTACAGGTCTGATGGTCGCATCAGGACTGCTGTTGCTTAATGCTTGTAATTCTGCTTCTAATAGAGAAGAAATCGAGGTTAAATTTTTAGTTGGAAGTGCTTTAGAAAAGTTCTGTAGCCAAGCGGCTCATCAGTTTAACCGACAAAAACATAAGCTAGAAAATGGTCAAGTCTTTTACCTAACTTGTGAAGCCAAAGGGAGCGGAGATGTTGTTGGTAAGGTTGTCTCTCTCGCCGAACAATTCAAAGCCGGAACTTTACGCCCAGAAGCACCTGAATTTCCCACATTAATCTCTGTAGATGGAGACATTTATCTGACTCAACTCCGTTATCAAATTAATCAGATTTTCCCCGGACAAAATTACATTCCCCAAGTCACCGATGCGCCGCTTTTAGCAAATAGTCCAATGGTGTTTATGGTGCCTTCAGAAGTCGCGGTCGGATTACGCAAACAAGAGAATTTATACCAAGCATTACTGAATGCAAAAACTCACCAAGATCTCGATCCCAATAGTCCTTTATTGCCCATTCATTTTGTACAAACGGCGCCGACTCGTTCTAATTCCGGTTTACAAACTTTAGTGACTCAATTTGCTTCGGTCGCGAACAAACCCCCCGAACAATTAACTGTAGAAAATATCCGCCAGTATCAATCCCAAGTTCAACAAATTCATAGTAAAGTTACTCGCTACGGAATTTCAACGAATTCTTTGGCTTCTGATATGGTAAAAAATGGTTCATTTTGGGCGTCAATTGCATCGGTTTATGAGTCTTCTGTAATCGTAGCAAATATCAATAAACAAAGTAATTTAGTTCAGTATGAAGCCATTTATCCCCGGTCTACTTTTACTTCAAATATGCGAGCAATTTTGCCGAATGCGCCTTGGGTGAGTGCGGATGAACAAGCCGCAGCAGAACAAATTATTGAGTATTTGCGGTCGCCTGAAGCTCAAAAAATAGCAACTGAATTCGGGTTGAGACCCGGTGTGCCGGGAGTGGCTTTGGGGGCTAAATTTTCGCCTCAATTTGGCGTCGATCCCAATGCTCGATATGATTCTTTGCGATCGCCCGAACCGGAGGTGGTAGAGGCGATGTTAAAGTCTTGGCAAGAATTTGCAAAAAAACCTTCAAAAGTTGTGATTGTTGTCGATTCTTCGGGTTCAATGGTGGGGAGAAAGTTATCGGGAGTTCAGAATACTTTGCGATATTATATCGAAAGTTTGGGGGCGAAAGAAAAAATTGCGCTGATTGATTTTGACTCGGAAATTCGTCCGCCTGTTGTCGTCGATGGAACCCCAGAAGGGCGCAATCAAGGGATGCTATTTATTAATAATTTGAAAGCGGAAGGCGGCACAAAATTGTACGATGCGACTCTATCGGCTCAAACTTGGCTGCGACAAAACCGACAACCCGACGCGATTAATGCGGTGATTATTTTGACGGACGGGGAAGATTCGGAATCTCAGATTTCTTTGCAGCGATTACAACAAGAACTCAAAAAAACGGGCTTTAATACGGATCAACGAATTGCCTTTTTTACGATTGGCTATGGAAACAAAGGCGAGTTTAATCCCAACGTTTTACAGGAAATTGCCGATTTGAATAGCGGTTATTATCGCCAGGGAGATCCGGAGACGATTTCTACTTTGATGGCGGATTTACAAGTTGAGTTTTAAAGGATTGAACATCTATAAAGGAGGGGAACATGATGAAATTAGTGAATCCAATCTATTATCCTATTGCTGTTTTGATGGGAGGAATTACTCTGGTTGGGGGCGTTCGTTTGGCGGGGTTATCTAATAAAATTATCCTTCCGACAGTTGCAGTGGTTACGGTGGCGACTGCATCGGTTTTAAAATCCCGAGAACCGAATACGAAAACAATTGCTCAACAGCAATTACCACAAGAAGTAGAACTGTTGAAAGTCTCCAGTCAAAACCTAGCTATCAAAGCCGAAGAATTGCGTCAGGAAGCCAATAAGTTAATGAATAAAACCTCTTTTAATATCGATGTTTTGGTGGCGGTTCAGGAAATTTGCGATCGCACTATTGAATTACCGCAAAAAATTGATAAAATTGCCGAACGTTTACCGGAACAGGAGTCTTTGCTCTCGGTTAATGAACTGGAAAAACAACTGCTAGAAGTGAAAAGTAAAATTCGTTCGAGTTCGGGGATTACTCGTCAAAATTTGGAACGATTCAAATTAGCAGCAAGTTTAGAACAGAATATACAGTTAGTTCAAGCGGGTCAAGATACTCGCGAAGCTAAAATTATTAGCCTTTCTACGAGCATTCAAAACTCGGCAGGTGTGTTACAAAAGCTTCAGAATAAGTTGAGAACGGCTGACTTGAGTAATTCAAAAGATCTGCAAGAATTGAGAAGTTTGAGTAATGAACTGAATGATTATCAAGCCAATCTGGATATTTTGATTAATTGAGGAATGATCGGGAAATTTACAAAAGATCGGGTTAGAAGTTTAGCAATCTTTAACGATGACTAGAACCAGGACAAGTCCAACCGACAAAAATACTCTACTGATAACAGTTATTGGTTTGCCAATATTAATACTGTTCTTCGGTAGTTCAACTCAGTTAACTTGTAAACGATTAGAACGAAATTATGTCACTTGTCAATTTGATAATCAATATCTATTCGGTTTCTTATCAGATTCATCGCCTCCTTTTCGACTCTCAACTTTTCAAGTAAAAACAAAGGAGATCATTCGTAGAGATTCCGAAGGTACATCTTATAAAGAAATCAACTATGAAGCCTACATTACCCCTAAAGAGGGCGAGGAGATTTTTTTTAAAGATTATGGCTCTAATGATTATAAAGCGCGTGAAGATGAGGCAAAAATTATTGAATTGGGTATCAATACGGGAGCATCGGTAGTCACTTTACATGGTTCTTCTTTCTGGATAAAAATACAATATTTAGGAAGGATTATTTATATTTTTATTTGGTTTGTTCCGGGAGTACTAACTCTATTTTCTCGTTTATTTCAAGGAGGAAAAAATTAATGAACTTCATTAAAACAACAGCATTAGTGGGTTTCTTGACCGGATTAATTATCCTCATGGGTTATTTACTCATTGGTGGTGTAACGGGTGCGGGGATTGGTTTAGTTATTGCTATTGGAATCAACTTTTATCTCTGGTTTCATTCCGATCAAATTGTCTTGTCGGTTTATCAGGCTCGTTCTCCCAATTCCCAAGAAAAAAATTTACTCGATCCGATTGTTAAATTACTCTCATATCGTGCTGATTTACCCGTTCCAAAAGTTTATATTATTCCCTCATCTATGCCGAATGCTTTTGCTTCTGGACGCAATCCTAACAATTCTGTTATCGGGATAACGGAGGGATTATTAAGAATGCTTCCCAAAGATGAATTAGAAGCAGTTATCGCCCATGAAATCAGCCATATTAAACACAGAGATCCGTTAATTGTCACGATTGCAGCCACATTAGCCGGAGCCATTTCGCTGTTAACCCAATTGGGAACTACGGTCTTTTTAGGCGGTATTTTAAATTTAAGAAGTGCAAATCCTTTGCGTCAATTTTCCTTGCTGTTAATGGTTCTTTTAGCACCCATTACTGCAACATTAATCCGATTCTCGATTTCTCGAACCCGCGAATATGCAGCCGATGCGGGCGCCGCTTCATTAACCGGAAATCCCCGGGCTTTAGCTAAAGCATTGGAACGAATCGAAAAGAGTCAAAAAGTCCCTTTTTCCAGCCAAGCGACCTATGCTTCTCTTTTGATTATTAATCCCTTTCAGGGGAAAATGTTTAATCAGTTATTCTCAACTCATCCTCCTACGGAGTCGCGAATTCAACAGTTACTCGGAATGCAAACGAGACAAAAAACGGTTTCAAAAATGAACAATAATTCTCCCCTTAAACGGCATAAACGACTGATAACTTCTACGATTTTGGCGAGTCTTGTTGTGGGTTTAGCTTATGCACCCATTCCCGGACTTGAACAGAAAATTGTTGTGGTTAGCGGTAGCGAACTCGCCGAACCTTTACAACAACTAGAAACGAAATTTGAGCAAAAATATGCTAATATTAACCTCGAACTTAAGTTTCAAGGTTCACAGGATATGGTGAATAATTACATTCATCAAAATAATGATTTTCAGCCTACAGTTTTAATTCCAGCCAGTCAAGAATTTTTAGAGGAATTAAGTCAACGTTGGCAAGCATCAAATGATGGTGAACTGTTTTATAAACCTCCCCAAGCGATCGTCAAAACCTTTTTAGTGGGAATTGCTTGGCCGGAAAGAGGTAAAATATTGTTTCCCAATAATCAATTTTCTTGGCAACGAATTGAACAAGCAATGCAAGCCAAAACCTGGGATAAAATGGGCGGACAAGGGAATTGGGGAAGTTTTGATTTTGTAATGACCGATCCGACTCGTTCTAATAGCGGTCAAGTGACGCTGAGTTTGTGGCTGAATTCCAAGCAGGGAAATTCGATTAACTTAAATACTTCCAGCGCCGAATCTTTGTTTAAAATGATCGAACAATCTGTTTATCAACCGCCCCGTTCTACTGATATTTTATTGCAAGAATTTATCGCACGTGGCCCCAACGATGCTGATGTGACGACTGTTTACGAAAGTATTGCTTTATCTCGTTGGCAACAGGCGGGAATCAATCAAAGCAGACCGTACCAAATCTATTATCTCAATCCCACTATCGAAAGCGTTGCAACGGCTGCTATTTTGCGTCATAATGTTAATTTAAGGACTGCTCATGCTGCCAGTAAATTTATAGATTTTCTGAGTGAACCTGAGCAACAAAAGGTATTTGTTCAGTATGGTTTTCGACCGATTTATTCTAATGTTAATCTAGAATCGGTTGCTAACAGTCCCTGGAATCAACATATTCCTGGCGCTCAAGTCAATCCTCAAATCTCTGTTTTAGATGCTCCTCAGCCGAATGAACTTCGAGAAATTCAACGATTATGGCAGCGTGTGAGTCCTTAATTTTAACTGAATTTAAACCCATTAACAGTACAATGTATCCTCATGAAAATCTTCACACGATATCGGAGTCACATTTCTAAACCCTAAACTTTCCAGATAGGATTTCCAACTGGTGGGATGATCTTCAATATTTAGATTTCCGAGCAAACGGGCAACATTAGCAATCCAAGGGAGAGTAGAAATCCGATATCCTTGCCAATTAATTGCGACAGATAACCAATCGGGTAAGTTATTGATATCTAAGTCAATTGAGGCTTCGTAACTTGCCCGAAAACAGTAAATTTTGTTGAGATTAGACATTTTGAATTGATGTGACTCCCCATAAAGATTCATCAAGCCAACATTATAAATGATCAGCTCTAAATGACAAGCTTTTAAGACAAATTAACGAACGTAGGAAGCGCCGTTAATATCAATTGTCGTTCCAGTTGTATGGGGAGATAAACCTGATGCCAAAAACGCCACCACATAACCCACATCTTCGGGTGATGCCATTTCACCCATCGGAATATCTTTGGTGAGGTTTGCTTCTCCGTAGGCTTGAATTGCAGTGTCAATAATTCGATCAGTGCGAACATAACCGGGAGCAATTGCATAGGCTAAAATATTATCTTGGGCGAACCCTCTAGCGATACTTCGAGTCAGAGAAATAACGCCCCCTTTAGAAGCGGCATAATGAATATAGTCGAGTGTATCGCCCCGAAAGGCTGCACGACTAGCAATATTAATGATAATTCCTCCGTTTTGTTGTTTAAAATGATGAATGGCTTCTCGACACAAATCAGCCACCGCAATTAAATTCACTTGAAGCGTTTGTTGCCAAGTTTGGTTCCAAGTTTCTAATTCGTCATTAATACTGACGGGAACAATAATTCCGGCATTATTAACAACGACATCTATTTTTCCTTTCCATGAAATCGCCTGTTTCCATAAATCAATTGCTGCATTTGTTTCTACTAAATTGGATTGAACTAAATAACAAGATTCTTTCCCTAAATTTTGTACAATTTCTTCAGCTTTTTCTTGACTACTTCCGTAGTGGAGAATGACATTTGCTCCAGCTTGGTTTAAGATTTTTACCGTTGCTGCCCCAATGCCCTGACTTCCTCCTGTTACCAAAATAACTTTTCCGCTTAAATCAATCATGGTTAAAATTTATTCATCCAATAAATTAACTTTGACTCACTGTTAATCGAGCAAAAAATCGACGAATCTCACCTATCCAGAGAACAATTGAAGTGCCGCCAATAATAATTAGCCAGTCGGTTAAACAGAGTGGAACCGTTCTAAAGACTTGTCCGCCAAACTGAACCATCAAAATTTGACCGATTAAAATAACAACTGCAATGCCGACAAAACTCCAATTTGAAAAGAGATTGCTAAAAGCTGACTGCTTCAAACCAAAACATCTCGCGTTGAATAAATTCCAGAATTGCAACATTACAAAGGTTGTAAAAAATAGTGACAATTCATAGGGAGTAATAACTTGATCTCGCTGAATGTAAACTAAAAATCCAATCAGAAACACCAGAAAAATTAGCCCAACACTAAAGATACTGGTTGCCATCGGTTTAGAAATAATAAACGCTTGCGAATCCCGAGGGGGCATTTCCATCACCTTTTGACTGGGGGGTTCTGTGGCTAATGCTAAGGCTGCAAAAGTATCCATAATTAAGTTTACCCAGAGTAATTGAGTGACGGTTAAGGGTAAATCAATGCCAATAAACGGCCCTAACAATGCAATTCCACAAGCGGCGACATTAATGGTGAGTTGAAACAGAATAAATTTCTGAATATTTTGATACAGTGAACGCCCCCATAATACCGCTCGTTCGACACTAGCAAAAGAATTATCAAGTAAAATAATATCACTTGCTTCTTTACAGACAAACGTTCCACTTCCCATCGCTAAACCCACTTGAGCTTGTGATAACGCCGAGGCATCATTTGTTCCATCTCCGGTGACGGCAACCACTTCTCCTTGTGCTTGTAAAAGTTGTACAATTCGCTGTTTATCTTGAGGACGAACCCGAGCAATAACTTTTGCATTGTGCAAAACAGATTGAGCAGTTTCATCATCCATCAAACGTAGTTGTGAACCTGTAATATAAACATCGGGACTATCATTTTGAGTCGCAATGCCAATTTGTTGAGCAATTTGTTGAGCCGTTAATAAGCTATCCCCGGTGATCATTTTAACATTAATGCCCGCCTTCAAACATTCTCGCACTGCTTCTGGAACTTCTGGTCTAACGGGGTCAGCAATCGCCACAAACCCCAACCAAATCATATCTTCATGTTCTTCTAATTTGACCTCTTGTTGTTGCATTGTGGGTTCGGAAATATAGGCAAATGCGAGGGTTCGTTTCCCCATTGCTTCGTAAAGTCTTAACTCCTCTAAGAGTTCATTTCTTTCTTGAAGTTGAATAGAAGCTACACCTTCGGGGGTTAAAATTTGATTGCAATGGGAGAGTAAAATATCCGGTGCGCCTTTAATATGAAGAACCGAACGACCCGTCGAGGGAGAAATTCCTAAAGTTGTCATGTACTTCCGTTCGGAGGTAAATGCAAGTTGATGAGTGACAACAAACTGTTCACGAGAGGTTACATAATCAACCGAAAAATCTGCTAACCACAGCAATAGAGCGCCTTCAGTTGGGTTTCCTAAAGGGTGAGAAGCTTCTCCGGGATGACGTTCGAGATTGGCGGTACTATTTGCTGTAATTGCTTCAACAAGGAGAGGATTTTCTTGAGCTGAACTATTCCATAAACAAGGAAAATCATAATCACTTACTCGCATTTGATTGAGAGTTAATGTTCCTGTTTTGTCAGAGCAAATAACCGTTGTCGCTCCAATAGTTTCACAGGCGTGCATTCGACGAACAAGATTATTTTGTTTCGCCATTTTTTCCATGCTATAACCCAAACTTAGGGTCACGCTAAGAGCTAATCCTTCTGGAACTGCAACCACAATCACGGCAACAGCAATCATAAAATAGGTGAGAAATTCAGCCGCAACTGAAGTGGATATCCATTGTGTCGGAGAACCTGAAATCCAGTTTAATCCATAACCAATTCCGATCATTGTGGCGAACAGAAGACCTCCTAAACTCAAGGTTTTTAAGCTCTCGCCCCAGTTATTTTCTTCGGAATCTTCGGAAGATTTTTGATTAATTCCTGCCAATTCTAAACCATCAGAAACGATTGGCATCCAAACGGGAATCAAAGCAATTGTTAAACTTCCAAGTAAAGAAGTAATGATGTACCATTGAGAAAACGTGAGATTGAGTTCATCGGTGATAATTCCGCGTACAATCAGAGCAATATCAATCAAAATGGCGATCGCAAATCCTAAAACTCCAATTAAGCGGCTAAGACTATCAAGTTGTAAATTTAACGGGGTTTCTACATCATTTTGTGTCGCTACAGAACGCGCTGTTTTACCAATTTCAGTGTGATCTCCAACTGCAAAAACTTCCAGAACTCCATGTCCATCGGTGACATAGGTTCCTCGAAAAACTTGATCTGGAGGATAAGCTAAATCTTCATGCCAATCATCGGAGGTTGCCATAGTGACTTTATTGACAGAAGCCGATTCCCCCGTTAAGTTGGCTTCATTAACCTTGAGAGAAACAGCATCTAAAATTCGAGCATCAGCCGGAATTTCTTCTCCTAATTCAACTAAAAGAATATCTCCGACAACAATATCTTTTTTAGGGACGGTTGTAAAGCTATCATCTCGAATGACTTTAATTGGAACTTCGTCATTCATTTGATTGAGGATATTAAATTCTTGATTGGCTTTATATTCGTTTAGAAAAGCAACGGTTGTTGCCAGTAAAATAGCGACAATAATACCGAATCCTTCGAGAGCATTTCCTTCAAAAATACCGACTGCAATGGCAATAATTGCAGCTGCAATTAAAATTCTAATGATCGGATCATCAAATTTTTCTAAAAACTGTTTCCAAATCGGATCACGTTCAGGCGGTGTGAGAATATTGGAGCCGTGAGCTTGGCGACTCGCCTCAACTTCTACGGATGTTAGTCCTTTGAGGTGGTTCATGTCAGGTGCTGAATAAGTAGGTCGGTGTCTGTGCGTGTGAAACAAGCTGAATACCGCTTCGGGAAATAGAGAATATACCTTTGGTTCTCTAGCAACAAAACGACTAAACCCAGATGGGGGGAGTTTTTTGATACACAAGCTGAAGGCTCAGTTCGTTGTGAGGAAGTCAAGCGCGGTATACGAGCATATTTCTTCAGCCTAGCAGAATTGCCGAAAAATTGTAACAGAGTGAACTTTTTTGTTCTATAAATTCCTTATATCTGCCATGAGTTAACTTAAAGGATGAGATGCGCTATTCTAACAGGTTTACTAACTCTAGATTTTTATTGAAACTCAATCGTAACATTTTAATCTTTGATATTTTTGAGAGCGGTAAATTTTTTATATTTTTTATATTTTTTATATTTTAACTGACTTGAACAAAATAGACTTAATCTTTAAATTATTGAGTTTTTTGGCAAAATAGAATGTATCAAAATGATCAGAAGTAAACCTTAAATTATGCTTTAGGGTTGATTTATTTTCCATTAGAGTTAGGTTGTAGTTCCAAGCGAGGAACACCAATTGAAATTCCGACTTGATCAAATCTTCGCTTCAAACGACGAAATTCTCGGCTAAACTTCTACTGTTCTATCAGTTTTGTTTTCACCTAATATACTCTAAACTAATTAAAATTTTTCTCAGAGGTCTTTTAGATGTTTATGCGGAGTTTTTGGGGTCTGTGTTTTGCATTGTTATTATCCATCTTGCTGCTAGAACCGTCTCACCCCCAAATTGAAACTAACATTCCGGTTGAGTTTAGTTTAATTCAAATCAGAACTGGAATTCAGCTTTATTCTAATCCTAGAGGTGATTTTGTGCAAGTGATTGATACTCAAGCTCGAATGATTCCGCTAGCCATTGGAGTTTTAACAGGAATAAAAAAGGGAGAATGATCTGGGCTTCTCCCTGAATAATCTCTAATAAGTTTAAGCTTTTAATTCTTACGACTTCTGAGCCAAGTATCAACAGAAATATGATTAAAAGTGTAACCCGCTAACAAGATAAACAACACAATACAATAAATTAATTGTGAGGCGGCTGTATCCCATTTTTGAAGCAAGCAAACTCCAAACATTAAAAGAAGCATCAACACAAAACTGGCAATAATTGCATTACGAGTCTGAAAGCCAATAATCATTAAAACACCCGCAATTAATTCAACAATGGGAATAAAAAAAGCAGGAATTGAAATCATAAATTCAGGGACAGGTAATCCTTCATACAAAGCCACTTGGGAGGTGACAAAGCCAGGAATATTACCAATTCTGACTAACCCATGCACCATAAAGTTAATCCCAAATACCAGACGGAGCAGGGTGTAAGCTAAGATGATATCCTGACGGCGAAGTAAGATCGGAGTCTCGTTAAATTTCATGGTTTTACTGGGAGTAGATGTTGTCTTCTATAACTATTGACTTGCTTTCCTGAGATTGGTTCAAAATATCAGTTTATTGGATTATTCACACTCACTCAGAATAACGTTATCCAGAGAGTCTGAAGCTGATGAATGGATAAATTTGCAACCTATTTTAAATGCTGATTTAGGAAGGTAATTGTCTTTTTCCAAGCATCTTCAGCCGCTTCGGCATTGTAACGAGTACCCGAAGGATTTGCAAAAGCATGATCTGCATTTTCATAGATGTAGATTTCTGGTGACTTTCCTAAATCTTTTAACGCCGTTTCAAACTGACGAACAGTTTCCACAGAAGGATTATCATCGAGTTCTCCAAAAATTCCTAAAATGGGCATTTCTAAAGCTTGAAGTTGATTCGGATTAGTTTCAATTCCCCCTCCATAATAAATTACGGTCGCATCGAGTTCTTTAGGAAAAAGCAATGCGGTATTGAGTGACCAACTTCCTCCAAAACACCAACCTATACTTCCAATTTTTGGCACAGTTTGTTCTTGTTCTAAATATTGATAAGCTTGACGAATATTATTTTTTAACTGTTGTTCATTATCTCTCGCGGCGGTCACTAATTTCCTTGCTTCTTCGGGAGTATCGCCTACTTTTCCTCCATACAAGTCAACTGCTAAAGCCACATATCCTTCTCCAGCAAGTCGTTCAGTCATCATTTTAATATTATCATTGAGTCCCCACCATTCATGGATAACAATTAAACCCGGTAAAGACTCCTCAGCTTGTGCTGGACGAGCAAGATATCCCACTAAATCTTGATTATTTAAGCTTCCATAAGTGACTGAGTTCGCCTCGACAGGTTGACTCGGTTCAACCGCAAGCATAGGAGAAGAAATCGGAAGATCTTGCTGATGAGATTTCCACATCTGGATAACTGGATCTGGGGTTTGGGTCTGACTCGCGTTACCCGAGTATTGATTTCCCCACAATAGGATTCCTAAAAAGATAACTAAAGCAAGTCCTAAGAACCGACGCATAATTTTTTGTTGTCAGAGTTTTACTATTGAGAGTTTAGCGCATCTTATCTATTTTTTCACGGAATATTAATTGAATTCGTTCTCTGTACCTGAGAGAAGTCTTGAAACAAAAACATTGAGTCATCTAAAAACAAAATATTGGTAAAAATTGCAACAATTTAAGATGGAATTTTATGTTATCAAGAGATTGGACTCACTCATAAAAAATATCTTTAAAAATAAGCTTTAAATAAACTTAAAACAAACCAAAATTTGAGACTAAACCGATTTTAAATGATATAATCAACCTAGACCAACGCTTAGGAGAACTGTTATGATTAAACCTCATATCCTCTGGGGAACCTTAGCCTTAGTATTCAGTTTCAGTGTACCTGTTAACGCTCAAAATTGTACACCTTTAGCGGTTGTTAAAGGAGAAGGAACATCGGTGACAAAACGAGTTTCTGCCCCAAATGCAGGTATTCTTCCGTTTGTTCCGGTAGGTTTTCGAGGAAATTGGGATACTGACTTTGCGATTTCAGGTAATGCAAGTTATCGATACTTTATTGGTACGATTCAATCTGCTTCTGAAGATCCTGCTCCATTTAAAATTCAAATGTTCCTTAAATATAGTGATGGAACAGCCGATAGAGTCTTTGATGAAACGGTGAGATTGGAACCGAATGAATCTCAACAAATGACGGGTCGTCCTCGTCCTGGCGATCTTCCTTTTCAAGTTAACTTAAATGTTGGTGGGAAGAATGCAATTGGACATAGTTATACAATTCAGGTTGAAGGTTGTCAATAAAATTGTTCAGTCAAATAGGAGTTCTCAGTCTATTCTTTCTGACCCGCTAGAGATGCACAAAAGCGGGTCTATTCTCCTGAATCTGAACACCGTTTACCCAAATCTAACGCGGTTTTGGCCCAGAAAATAACCCCAATATCGGGCCTAAAATTGCTCCAAACACAAATCCACCTGCGTGCGCCCAGTATGCAACTCCTCCGGGTTCAGAACCCATCACGGCATCCACATTTAAGCTTGCTATTCCAGACATTAACTGCATAACAAACCAAAATCCTAGAAAGAAAATTGCAGGTAAACGAACGGGAATCGGAATTAATAAAAAGGGCAAAAGTGTAATTTTAGCCCCAGGAAAGCGAATAATATAGGCTCCTAAAACCCCAGCAATTGCCCCACTTGCTCCCAAGGTTGGTATGGCGGAATCGGGTGCAAAAAAGCCTTGCGATAGTGCCGCCAACATCCCACAAACAATGTAAAAAATCAGAAACTTAAAATGACCTAAACAATCTTCAACATTATTCCCAAAAATAGCAAGATAGAGCATATTCCCAATAATATGTCCAAAACCTCCGTGTAGAAATTGAGACGTAATCAAAGTAATCCATTCGGGAAAAGGAGAACCCGGCAGCGCAACCGGACAAGAATTGGTGAGTTGACAAGGGACAAACGCCCAAGTATAGAAAAAATCTTCAAGTTGTTCTGGGTCTAACCCTAACTCAACAATAAAGAAGATAATATTGGCTAAAATCAACACCCTCGTTATCCAAGGCGTAATGCTAACTGGATTTTCGTCATGTATAGGAACCAAGGAACACCTCACTCTGAAAATTTGTGCTTACATTAGCTTATTTATCATATTGCTGACAACCGCCACTTTACCAAAATCAATCGATCAACAATCTATCAAGAATAATTTATTGCCTGATCTTCACAAAATTTTATTCGTTTTGAGGTTCAGAATCGATTAAAATTTTAACGAGGGTAATTTCATATTCTCAACTGCCCGCATCGCTGACCGACTCACAACAATGGAAACAGCCTTTGATCAATTTTGGTCTTTAGTTTGGGGAACGCTCACCCTCAACCCCGAAGTCTACACCCAAATTAGCACGATTTCTGGAGGAAAAACCGTCGCCCTCACGATCGTTATTATTGCGGGATTATCCCAAGCGATTGGTCAATGCGTTGTTTTGTTTATTAACCGAGTCAAACCGCTCCGTTTTTTCTTCAGTCTGGGTATCGCCGCTATCTTATTTGTTTTTGCCTACATTTTTTGGGCAATTAGTGTGTGGTTAGGGAGTCACTTCTTATCTGGAACTCGACTGACTGAACTAGAACTAATTGCTGTTCTACGAACCTTGGGACTGAGCTACGCTCCATTATTATTTAGCTTTTTAACCGGATTACCTTACTTTGGGATACCCATTTTTATTTTACTGTCACTCTGGAGTTTATTAGCAGAAATTGTTGGATTAGAAACCCTAATTAATTTGGGAACTTGGGAAGCTTTTGTCTGTGCGGGAATGGGTTGGGTAGTATTTCAAAGCCTTCAACGAACCGTTGGTCGTCCCATTGTTGCTTTAGGACGATGGATACAAAATAAAGTCGCCGGAACCCAACTGGTTACAGATCGTCAAGGACTTGAACAAATCGTTTTAGCTGGAAACCCAACGACGCTCAAAGACGTCAGCAATGAAGTTTTAATCGAAGCCAGTACCACCGTAAAAAGTGGACGTTCACCGCGAAAATTCTTAAGATGGCAACTGATTTTAATTGCATTTGTTGCGTTTGCAGTCGTCATCTTTTTATCAACAAACTCTCCTAGTAATATTTTTACCTGGTATCGAACATTAGGCGTTACGGTTAAACTTATTTTCAACCTGATTGGGATTAGTTTAGTTGCTCTATTTATTTCCATTCTATTAACCCCTTTAGAAGCATTAGGATGGTGGGCTGGATGGTATGGAACCGAACCTTTAGAATACTTAGGAACCCCCGTTGAGACGATTTCCTCCTCAACCCAAATTGATCGCTACATTATGTATTTAGACGGAATTAACCAGGGTTCCTATGAATATCTTCCGAGCGTTCAACAGTTACTGAATGAATTAGCCAGTGTTCTTCCTAAAAATTTTTTAATGGTTCAGGGGATTATGCCCTATTCTGTTACCAACCAATCCCTCAGCGAAAATCGTCAAGTGGGTTTTTTATGGCGAATTATTGAGTCCATCTCCCTAAAAAATCCCGCTAATCCTATTGGTTTGATCATCAATATTCGTAATGTTGTCGCCGTTGCCATTTCCGCAGATCCTCGTTACGGCCCAATTCAAAATCAAGGTTTAGCACAGGTTTTATTTAATAGTTTGGTGAGTTTTGGTTATCCCGTTGGCAGTCAAACCCCTGTGACGTTAATTGGCTACAGCGGTGGGGGTCAGATGTCGATGGGGGCAGTATCGTTTTTAAAACAAACTCTCAACGCACCGATAGAAGTGATTTCCCTTGCCGGGGTAATGAGTGGAAATACCGGGGCGATGCAAGTTGAACAGCTTTATCACCTGGTTGGCAACAAAGATACCGTTGAACGGTTGGGGCCGATCATGTTTCCTGGACGTTGGCCGCTGTGGTTTCTCTCCTATTGGAATTGTGCTAAACGTCGAGGTAAAATTTCCCTGATTTCTCTTGGCCCTGTCGGTCATAACGGTTTTGAGGGACCAATGGCAGCAGAGGCTTTTTTACCGGATGGTCGGACTCATCTTCAGCAAACTGTTGATATTATTACCGGAATTTTACTAAAAGACTGGGAAAAAACGGGGTTAGATCCAGAAAAACTCAAAAGAATTAGTAACTATGAACGCTATAAAAAGGCTTTATTTAATCAACCGAGTTATTATCCTCTCCATCAACCGATTAACCGAGAATATTATCAACCTGTTGGCACTTGGATCGGACGTTTAATTTTACCTCCTGTCGAAGAACGTCAAAAGATTAAAGGGGTTTGGTTAGAAATTTATCAGGCTAGTCATGCCAATCAACATCGTATCGGTCAGATTGTTAATTTACGTTGGAATCATCAGACTCGGGTACAAACTTACGTTAAATTAGTCACTCAAGATGTTGATTTTATCGATCAAGCTTATCTGAGTCAACGTCAAGGAAATATTCACCCAGAACGGATTAACGGTTGGCAAAAAGTTGATCCGTTAGAGTCCTTAGCAGGGGCTTTACCCGAAGATGATATTATTGTAAAATTACCCGATCCTATTCGAGTAGAAGATAACGGATCAGAACGTCCTAGCGTTTATATTAATCGCGATCCCATTCAAATTATTGGACGATTTTATGGATTGGTTAAAATTGTGCAGTTTAAAGGCGGTGATTTATTTGCAGTTCGTCACTACAACCGTCAATCTAAACAGTTTGATCGCTTAGAAGAAATCGTTTATATTCCTACCGTGATCGCGAATAGAAATGGTGTGTTTCCATCCAGCAATTATGAACTTGAAAAATCTCCCCTCAACTCATCCGGTTGGTACATTTATGGGGCAAAAAATTCACAAGGAATGTTTGTTGTTAAAGCGATTGCACCCCGTTCACTATTTTCTCTTAAGCCAGATCGTGTGATCAAAGGGAAAAAAGCAACACTCAACTTTATCAACTTTCATGCTTGGGATAATACAGTTGAAAATAAAGGTCACGCTTATACCACGTTTCTCAATCCAGAAATTGACAATAATATTAACAAAAAATCACCAGACTGGCAAGAAGGAGAACGGGCGTTAGTGATGCACGTTTTTGGCGGAATTGGGGGTAAAAATCCCGAGTTTTCACCCTTCGGAATCTATTTCGGTCATTTTGCTTTTGGACTTGCCACAGTCATTCGAGATTCTCTCAGTCATGAATTGCGATTTGATATTGAATATCGCCAAATTTATACCCATAATAGCGGTGGAATTACCTCCGGAACATTAGATTGGACAAGATATATGGGGGCGCGTCAGTGGGGATGGTTAGGGTGTCGTCCCACTTGTGATGTTTTGGTTAAATTTAGTCCCCTAACCGAAGACTATGATTTTGATGGATTAACCTTTTCTCCTCTAAATTATGTAATGAATGAACTTGAAATTATGGCAGCACGATATCGAACGGGGGACGGCACAGGAACAACATTTGTGAGTGCGATTAATTCTTGTGTCCAAGACTCAAGTCAAGCGTTTTATACTGCTTTATCGCGGATGATGGCTGAGATTGAGTTAAATCCTCTGATTATGAAATGGTTGAAAGAACATCCTCAGCATGAACAAACTCAACGATTTATCTTACTCGTTGATTTGGTTAAAAATTTACAGCGATATCTCACACCGCTCAAAAAAGTTCGACCCGATTGGCGGTATAATATATCTACATTAGGCAGTTTTCCTCTAGAAACTCCTGGAGAAACTATGTTAAAAGTAATAGCAAGTTGGCGAACTTTACTCCCGCGTTGGACTTGCGATCAAGTGGCGATGATTTTTCTCCAGTTAGGCGCTTCACTTTTGCTCATTCGGACAAACCAAGTTGGGGGAAATGATCCGAGTCTTCAACCCATTGCACCCACCGATTTTTCGATTTCTGTTCCTAAAATTAAACAATCTAAACAGATTCATAAAGCGATTGAGTAAAAGATTTTTTCATTGATCTCGATTCTGTAAAATCACAGAGTGTATATTTTTGAATTATTAGCAATTACTTGAATTTGTCTTTTTATACTTCTAACAAAAATCCAGGGAGCAACAGTTATCAATTTTGGCTCGATTATCACACCTTTTGATATGATTGCGATGCAAGCTGTTATGAATACAATTGCACCTGAATTAGTCGGAATTATTATTGCTTCTTGGTTATTATTTAGAGTCATTCAACCTCAATCTAATCATTAAACTTTCTTGTTGAGAACATTAATCGCTGTTATAAACATAAATTATAGATGAGCTAAAGTTAGTCTAAAAGATTTATAAAAATGCTGTAATAAACTTGACAAAATGTTAATAAATCAGATAAAATATAAAAGTAAATTCAACTGTATTTTTAGAACAAAGAGGTAGAGTTATGAGTGATTTAGTAGCGATAAGCTTTGATGATGAATTTAAAGCCGATGAAGTTGTTAATACCCTCGCAAAACTGCAAAAAGCGCATCTAATCGATCTTGAAGATGCCGCAGTTATAGTTAAAAACTCTGAGGGAAAAGTCAAACTTAAACAAACTCAAAACTTAGTTGCTGCTGGAGCAGTTAGTGGGGGGTTTTGGGGACTTTTATTTGGAACACTTTTTCTCTCACCTTTATTGGGAGCCGCCGTCGGAGCCGCTACAGGTGCCTTATCTGGAAAAGCTACTGATTTGGGAATCAACGATCAGTTTATGAAAGAATTAGGCGCAACTTTAACACCAGGAACATCTGCTATTTTTGTTTTAGTTCGCAAAGCTACTCCAGATCGAGTCATAGAAGAATTGAAGCCTTTTAATGGTAAAATTATGCGAACTTCCTTATCTGTTGATGATGAAGAAAAACTCAAAGCAGCTTTAGAAAGTTAAGTCAAGATATTGATTAAAAAATGGAAAAAACGGTAACATCAATTTCAATCAATTTTCAATCAACTGTTACCGCTTTTTTATTTTAGTAAAACAGTAAAAAAAACGCTCATCCCTAATCAACAGTTAACGCTATATATTTCACAAAACTTATTATCAAAAAATGAAATAATACTTTTAATCATTGCTATGATTTATACCAGTATTTTAATTAATAAAAGTGATCATTCACCGACCTCAAACTTTACAGATTCTGTTCTCCCAAAGGAATACTTCTCATGGGGGTATTACATGACTATCAGATCATTAACTCAACCCCTCAAACTCATCCCTCACTCTTAAGTTAGATCATTGTTCTTTTCGTTCCGCGTTTTATCTTCTTTGTCTTTACTCTTTCTAGATGGTATAATACTCAATATTATCAAAAAATTCCAGAAATTCATCACTCTCTTAACCCCCTAAATCTTGAACGAGTAAACATTTATATGACTGCTACTTTAGCCCTGATTGCTCACGATCGCAAAAAAGACGAACTTGTTGATTTTGTCCTCCAATATCAAGCCATTTTTTCTCGTTATCGTTTGATCGCAACCCAGACCACTGGACAACAGATTCAACAAGGAACAAACCTATCCATTGAACAAATGCTTCCAGGGCAACAAGGGGGAGATATACAAATTGCCGCCCAAGTTGCTGAGGGGAAAGTCTTAGCCGTTATTTTCTTAATTGATCCGCTTTTTTCTCAACTCCATGAACCCAATATTCAAGTCTTAGAACGCATTTGTGCGATTCATAATGTTCCTTTAGCGATTAATATTGCTACCGCAGAAGCTATTCTTGAAAAACTGCGTCATTCGCGAGTCGCCCATCTCATTTTTAATCCGGTTGCAGGTTCTGGAAATGGCAATCAAGACTTATCTTTAATTCGCCAATTACTCAAACCCCATATGCACTTGCGAGTCCATCAAACGACACCGGAAAACAGTGCAGAAGAACTCACAATTAAAGCCATAGAAACTCATCCCGATCTGATCATTGCAAGTGGAGGAGATGGTACAATTTCTGCGGTAGCAGGAATATTAATTGGAACTAAAATTCCACTGGGTCTTATTCCGAGAGGAACCGCCAATGCTTTTGCAGTAGCTTTAGGAATTCCTCTTGCTTTAACCCCCATTAGAAGTGCGTGCCAGGTCATTATTAATGGGAATACTCGGGTTGTTGATGCTGCTTATTGTAACCAAAAGCCAATGATTTTACTGGCTGGAATTGGTTACGAAGCCGAAACGATTGACAAAGCTAGTCGAGAAATGAAAGAAAAATGGGGGGCATTGGCTTATTTAATTGCTGGTTGGCAACAACTACATGAACAAGAAATATTTGAAACCGAAATTGAAATCAATGATCAGGTTTATCAAGCGATTTCTCGGGCTATTACCATTGCAAATGCTGCCCCTCCGACGTCGGTATTAGCACAAGGAAAAGGAGAAGTTGTCTTTGACGATCATCTCCTTGATGTTACCATTGCCACTGTTCAGAACGAGGAACAAAACAACCTGATTAATCCTAAATTTCGCGCCGTTGCGACCATGATTAATATGCTGGGTGCAGCCCTAGTCAAAACTAATCCTGAACTTCCGGATATTTATCACTTGAGAACCCCACGAATTAAAGTCACTGCCAATCCCCCGCAAAAAGTTGTGGTTGATGGAGAAATGATTGGTACAACTCCGGTGGAAATTGAATGTATTCCTGATGCGTTAACCGTATTTGTGCCGGGAAATAATGGTTCAGAACAGGAGGATAGGCAGTAATCTACCAACAGAATTATTATAAATTAAACCCTGAAATTTTCCGGTTACGACCATGCAATTACCGACTCACTCCCAAAACCTGCCTCAAACTTTACGTTCTCGCCGAGAACACCTCGCAAAATTAATCGATTTTCCTGCTATTCTGTGGTCAGGGGGTGATTATTCGCGCAACTTTCCCGCCAATATTTACCCCTTTCGCGCCAGTAGTCATTTTCTCTACTTCGCCGGACTCGCACTCAAAAATACGGTGATTCGTTTGGAGGGAGGGAAACTCGAACTGTTTAAGGATGATCCACCCGCGAGTTACGCCCTCTGGCATGGAGAAATGCCCAACCGTGATACAATAGCAGCAACCATTGGCGCAGATGCGGCGTTTCCCCTGGCTGAGTTAGAGTCTCGGGTGGAAAATGCGGCGACGATATTAGCACAAAACCCAATTACTCAAACTCAACAGTTTCAACGACTCAAACGTTCAGTTCCTTTGCCAAAAGCAGCGACAGGCATTGATTTAGAACTCATTAAAGCCATTATTACGTTACGCTCGTGTCACGATCAGGCTGCTTTAACAGAACTTCGCCAAGCCGCCAAAATTACCGTAGAAGCTCACAAAGCAGGTATGGCAGTCACCACACAGGCAAAAACCGAAGCGCAAGTCAGAGCAGAAATGGAAAAGGTAATACTTTCCCACAATACAACTTGTTCTTACAATAGCATTGTTACGGTTCACGGTCAAGTCCTGCACAACGAACAGTATTTTCACCCTCTACAAACGGGGGATTTACTATTAGCTGATGTGGGTGCTGAGACAACAACGGGATGGGCAGCAGATGTGACTCGAACTTGGCCTGTTTCCGGTCAATTTTCCCCAACTCAACGAGATATTTATGAGATTATTTTAGCCGCCCATGATGCTTGTATTGATCAGATGAAACCGGGGATAGAATATCGGGATATTCATCTGTTAGCGGCTTTAAAAATAGCAGAAGGATTGGTTGATATCGGACTATTAAAAGGTCAACCGAGTGATTTAGTCGAACAAGATGTTTATGCTTTATTTTTTCCCCATGGAATTGGTCATTTATTGGGGTTAGATGTGCATGATATGGAAGATTTAGGAGATTTAGCCGGATACGAACCCGGAAGAACTCGAAGTGAACGGTTTGGGTTAGGATATTTGCGATTAAATCGTCCGTTACAAGCGGGAATGTTAGTGACAATTGAACCGGGATTTTATCAAGTTCCGGCTATTTTACAGGATGGAGAAAATCGGGAAAAATATAAAAAAGTTGTCAATTGGGAGAAGTTAGAACAATTTGCGGACGTGCGGGGAATTCGGATTGAAGATGATGTTTTAATCACTGAAACTGGAACCGAAGTATTAACAGCAGATTTACCCAACCAAGTCAGTCAAGTTGAAGCCCTTGTTCAAAGTCAATATTAACCTCACTCAAGAAAACTTTACCTGCAAATCAAGAAACATTAGTTAGAGTAGAAATCTCAATCTTGAAAACGAGCTAAACATCAGATATTCCTGAACCCATTTCTACAGGAAGTTTACTCAGTCTAGGTTTACTGTGTTTCGGGGTAAAATTAAAGAAAAAAGCTCAAACTTAACCTCTAAGATTTACAAATCCTCAAAAAGATTGTATGATAGAAAAGATAGATTCCCTCAGACAAAACGCCTTGAATTTTCATCAAACGAGTATCTACCTCTACCCCAAATTATCAGTCTGTGGCTTATCGATTTTATCACTTTCAATCCAACGGACAAAGTAACCCCGATGGTTCACTCTGTCAGGGAATCATTTATCAAAGTTTTACCTTACAATCTTTCGCCGATCAAAAGTGGTTGGAAATCCATCAATATGTTGCAGGTTCCGCCAGATTACAAGGAACATCTAAATTCGTTCCCCTCAACTTTTTTGAACCCCTACCCATTCTCCCCAAAAAGCCTGTAATCGAGGAATCTTTTCAACCGATTTACGCATCTGCTGGATTCAAATGAGCCATTTTCCACGTCACAAACGTACCCACAGGACTCCAGAGAATATAGGGAAGTAAAAGAATCATCGCCCATTGAGAAATCGGTAAAACACTAATCGCCAACATCACACACAAAATCGCCCCTGTTCCGCCAATAATCGTCCCAATTTGTAGACTTCTGGTTTTACACATCACAGGAGTATAAGCAATCGTCACCACCTCAACTAACAAATACAATCCCATCAATAACCAGGTTCGTAACGTTCCCGGTTCTTGTTCCCAAACAATCACCGCAGACCAAGCCAACCCAATAAAAACAACCGTCCAAATCAGAGGAATTAACTTTTCAAACACCAACCAACTTGGGCGTTGTAATCGTCTAAACCATTTCTGATCATCAGATTGAAGAAAGAGATTTCCGCCAAAAGCAACCAAAAAAGCAACTCCTCCAATCACCATCCAAGACTTAATCATTAATACTGACTCCTAGCGGAATAGTGAAGCCGGAATTGGGAAAATAGAACGAGAGAGTCGTTCTGTTTGCTGAAAGTCAACCCTTCATCCGACTGACTTATTTTAATCGGTTTAGACGACTCCCCAGTTCTTCCTTGAGACAGATTTACCTAACCCAAGCGATGGGTATTTTCCATATGTAAACTCGAATCTTCTGAAGGCGAACCCATCAACAAGCTCTTATTTTTAGATTGAAATACCCCTTGAATAACTGTCATTAAACGATTTGACCTAACTTGACCATTGACAGCAAACCGTTGTTGTACCTTTCTACTGAGATGTCGCATCACAGAAGCATCCAACTCCTCAATAAATTGGTCAGCAATTTGTTCTCCCATGTAGTCAATTGCTTCTGAATATTGTTCCATCAGCATCTCAATCGCCCCGGAAGCTTGTTGAGTCAATTCTTCTGAGTTTTCAGATAAATTCTTCTCAGAGGAATGATTAGTGGGACGATTAACAGAAGGCTGAGGGGGAACAACAGGCTGTTCTATCGATTGAGAGTGAGTCGAAGAATTCACCCCAGAAGACGGCGCAGTAGAAGAACGATTTAGACGACGACTAACGAGATGTTTGTACTCATCAATACTCATTCCCAAATTTTGTAAATGATGATGAACATGATCAATTAACTCCACTTCATTCGGCGCATACATCCCGTGATTTCCATTCAACCCATGCAATTGCGCCCAAGTTCTCAGCGTTGCTTCATCACCAATCCGATAACGTTCTAACAATTGAGTTGTTGTTAAATTTGTTTCAGGTGTCGGTTTAAAATCACTCATTGGAACATCCTCCTCTTAGTAGTAGATTGCTCCCCAACACAGTTCTCAGTTTTTCGTGACCCGTTCTTTATTTAGGACTGTCCGTTTCTAGACATCACAACTTCGTGTTCAAGGCTTCGTCAACAAGCAAATAAAGGCTTTGTGAACAGGTCACTGAAAAAGCTGTCATGTGAGAGGAAAGGTTCAGCTTTCGTATTATGCCCGATATTGCGATTAAATGAGCGTTAAATCTTGTTGATCAAATGGGGGCAACTGTCTGTTTTACCCAACTCAAGCTAAAATTAACAATAATAGAGCCTACATAATGCCTTACCCTAAACCTTACCATGCCGATCTACGACTATTTCTGTCCGAGCAATAACCGAAAAGTCGAAGTCATGCACAGCATTCACCAAGACATTAAAACTTGGGGTGAAGTCTGTCAGTTAGCCCAATGCGAGTTGGGAGAGACACCCGAAGATGCGCCTGTGCGTCGGGTTTTGAGTGCGCCGATGGTGTCTGTTCCGCTGACCAATAGTGATTATCGTAACGCTGGATTTACTAAATTGGTCAAACGGGATAAAGGCGTTTATGAAAATGTTACCGCCACCGATTAACTCATCCAATCTATTTAAAAACATGACATGACAAAAACCACCCCCGTTGCCATTTCAGCCGACTCTCCTTTGACTACAAAAGCCGGAGTTCAAATTGCCCAACTTGGGGGAAATGCAGTTGATATTGCCGTTGGGGCTGCACTGGCTGCCACCTTATCAGAAATTTTAATGTGTTCGCTGGGGGGTTCAGCATTTTTAATGATTCACAAACCCGGACAACCCCCGGAATTGATTGATGGTGCTGATGCCATGCCCAGTGGTCATCTCAAACTTGACCCCAATTCTGCCGGATGGCGAGAAGTTCATCTTCCCTACGGAGATGGTATCACAGTCCGAGCAGGACTTGCCTCAATCGCCGTTCCCGGAATGTTAGCCGCCTTAGAAACTGCTTGGCAACGTGGGGGTTCTCTCCCCTGGTTAGAAATCGTCGCCCCGGCGTTAGAATTAGCCCGAAATGGCTTGACCTTGAGTCCAACTGCGGCGCGTTGGTTATCTCTAGCCGGGAAACCCTTATTTTATCCCCAACAAGCCAGTCGAGACTGTTTTTTCCCCAACGGTTGTCAGGCGCTAGCTAACGAACCTTTTCATATCCCCGACATGGCGCAAACCCTCGAACTTATCGCAGAAGAAGGTGCAAAAGCTTTCTATCAAGGGGATATCGCCGCTGCTTTTGTTCAAGAAATGGCTGAACATGGCGGGTTTGTAACTCGTTCGGACTTGGCTAATTATCGCGCTATTGTTCGTCAACCGCTACAATTAACCTCAAAAGGCTTTCAACTGGCTTTCAACCCTCCCCCGGCGGTTGGGGGCGCTGCGGTAGGAAGTTTAATCAGACTATTGGAACTCACCAGCCAATCCGATTTTACCCCCGCCCAACGCACGTTACAACCTCGCCGAAGAAACCCTACGCCGCTATTTACCTGCGATACAGTCTCCCAACACCATGCACTTATCGGTCGCCACAGGTTCAGGGGAAATGGTTTCTGTTACCATGAGTAATGGCTATGGTTCAGGTATTACGATTCCCGGAACCGGAATTAGCTGCAATAACAGTTTAGGGGAACCCGAGTTAAACCCCCAAGGCTTTTTAGGCGCTGCGGTTGGCGAACGGATAATCTCAAATATGGCACCGACTTTAGCATGGCATCCCGACGGACGCGGTTTGGCGTTTGGAACTCCGGGGGCGAGTCGAATAACCACCGCAATGGCGCAGATGTGGAGTCGTTACACCACAGCAGGAATTTCTCTCGAAGAAGCGGTGAGGGCACCTCGGCTACACGTTGAACCCAAAGAGAATAAATGGCGGGTTTTGTGTGAACCCGGAATTGAGACAACACTGTTAGAAACCGATAGCGAAAATTTAGAAATTTATCCCTTTGAACAGCTTGATATGTTTTTTGGGGCGATTAAAATAGCCGGAATTAATGCTGAGGGAAAATTAGAAGCCGTTGCTGACAATCGACGGGAAGGCTCTGTAGAAATAATACCATAAGCCGAAAATATTGTGAAGCTTTTTCAGCGGAAATCCGATAAAATAGGTCACAAAG
>CAZNCM010000022.1:0-1151 GCA_964571155.1 uncultured Lyngbya sp.
ACTATATGCAAAATCCCACGACCTATGATGGGTTTTACGAAATTTCAGAACTCCATCCGAGTACCAAGAGTTCAGATATTTATCCGAAGATGAGAAATCTCACGGAGGATGATCTCTACTCTATTGCGGGTTATATTCTGCTTGAACCCAAAATTCGTGGGGAACAGTGGGGCGGTGGTAAATACCTGCGTTAAATAACACAATCGGGTTTTGGACTTCGGATTTTGGGCTTTAGAGGTAGCTTGCTTTTCTACAGAGGATTGCATGATTTTGGGGAAAGGTTGGCTGCTCTAAGGTCTGAAGTCTGAAGTCTGAACGACCTAACTTTTTAGGAAGAACGAAATTTAATTAATACTCAATGCAATTGATCATTCAAAAAATTTTCAACTTCTTAGTCGTTTTTTTAGGGATTGGACTTGGGGTTTTTGCTGTTCATTCCCCGGTTTTAGCCGATGGTGTTGATCCCTATGTCCGCCGCTATTTAGCGAGTCAACCTGTAGAAATCCCTGCCGATAATCAAGGTCATACTCAGCAATTTTCGCCGGAAGATATTAATACCGGGAAAATCCTGTTTGAAGCGAGTTGTCTCAACTGTCACGCAGGAGGCGTTAACATTCCTTATCCTCCCGTTTCTCTTTCTCTTGAAGATTTGAAAGCCGCGACTCCGGCTCGTGATAATATTAAAAATCTCGTGAGTTATTTCCGATATCCACTCAGCTTTGATGGCAGCGATACCAACTATTGGTGTCGTCAAATTTCAGAAAGTTGGATGTCTCAAGTGCAAGCTGAGAAGTTAGCCGCTTATATTATTCGTTCGGCGCAAGCGGCACCCGGTTGGGGAAAAACGCAGGAAGCCAACGAACTCCCCCCTGAATTTAGAATGTAGATTTGGAATATAGCCTTTTAATCTCTGGGTCGCTGGTTCTCGTCTTGACCGGAAATGATCCCCAAAAACGGCAGAAAACAGACAGATTACCCACCGACATTAATGTAAACGTGTCAGTGAATGTTAACGATCTTAAGCATTTTACCAAAAATTGCCGTAAAGCCCCTACCTTCAGGTATGGGGATATAAGGCTCTTTCTAATGCTATAATAACTCTACTGGCAGGGTATTCAACCAGTTTAAAAACCCAGCATCTAATCGATGCA
>CAZNCM010000022.1:1161-2368 GCA_964571155.1 uncultured Lyngbya sp.
AAACTTAAGGTACGGGGTTCTTGCCAGGAATGCTTTGGCCATATAAAACCTTAAAGCACCAAGTACAGAGAATCAAGCATTTTTTTCTCAAGTACGGTAGGGCATACCGAAACTATCTCTGAAATGGGATGAACGACTGGGGAGACGAACCCCTCTGGAGTAGGTTAGGAAACTAGCTTGGTGTAAGGGTTGTCAATGAATCAGTAATCCAAAGCCGTGAGGCTTGGAGAATCCCCTTTCTTTAGAAATGGGGAGTATGTCAAATCATTTGTGACGCCCCTAATCTAAATTTTTCGCCTAAAATCAAGGTCAGGATAGAAACTAAAGCTAAAGTTTAGGAGTTCACTGTGATCTTAAAGACACTATTTAAAGACTCTACAACGACCGATACAACGCCCTTCAGTCCAGATGAGTTTAACGCTCATGTGATGAATACCTATGGACGTTTTCCCCTGGCTCTAGAACGGGGTGAGGGGTGTCGTCTTTGGGATACGGATGGACGAGAATATTTGGACTTTGTAGCGGGAATCGCCACTTGCACTCTTGGACACGCTCATCCGGCGTTGATTGACACCGTTACCCGGCAAATCAAGACGCTCCATCATGTCTCCAACTTGTATTATGTTCCCCCCCAAGGAGAACTCGCCCAATGGCTCACGGCTCATTCTTGCGCCGATAAAGTCTTCTTTTGTAACTCCGGTGCTGAAGCTAACGAAGGAGCGATTAAACTTGCTCGGAAGTACGCTCACGACAAGTTAAATATTGCTGACCCGGTGATCATCACCGCTCATTCTAGCTTTCATGGTCGCACCTTAGCAACGATTACGGCGACGGGACAACCTAAATATCAAAAAGGCTTCAGTCCGCTTGTTCCGGGGTTTGCCTATGCACCTTACAACGATATTACCGCTCTAGAAGCGACCATTGCTGAACTTGATAGTAATGAACGTCGAGTCTCGGCTATCATGCTTGAAGCCCTGCAAGGTGAAGGGGGAGTTCGTCCGGGAGATATGGCTTATTTCCAAAGAATTCGGGAAATCTGCACCGAAAAAGGCATTTTGTTGATTCTCGATGAAGTGCAGGTGGGAATGGGTCGCAGTGGTAAACTTTGGGGATATGAAAATCTGGGTATTGAACCGGATATTTTTACTTCGGCGAAAGGACTGGGTGGCGGTATTCCCATCGGGGCGATGCTTTGTAAGTCGTT
>CAZNCM010000022.1:2378-28213 GCA_964571155.1 uncultured Lyngbya sp.
CGGGAAATCATGCGAGTACCTTTGGCGGAAATCCCTTTGCTTGTGCGGTGGCGCTGTGTGTTTGTCAAACGGTTGAACAGCAGAATCTTTTGGAGAATGTTCAACAGCGGGGTGAACAACTTCGCAGTCAACTTCAGTCGATAGCGACTCAATATCCTAACTTAATTGTAGATGTCCGAGGTTGGGGTTTAATTAATGGTTTGGAACTGAATGCAGAAACCGAATTAACTTCAATTGAAATTGTTAAAGCAGCGATGGAAGAAGGTTTACTGTTGGTTCCGGCTGGCCCGAAAGTGGTGCGGTTTGTGCCACCTTTAATTGTGAGCGAAGCTGAAGTTAATCAAGCGGTTGAATTGCTAAAAACAGCCCTGTCAAAATTGCTTGCATCAAAGTAATTGATCTCAAAAACATAGTAGGGGCGCTGCGGTTTGCGCCCTTTTCACTATCCGCCGTTTATAGTTAAATCAAACTCCACAAGTCGTTAATCTCACTTTAGTTTTAAAAGAGATTGATGATACTGAAGTAAAGTCATCCGATGACTAACGCTAATATAGGTAATATTAAAAGCTTGCAGTTCTTGATAAAGTAATGCTTCATTGTTTAGATCTAAAGCGCTGGTGGCTTCGTCTAAAACTGCGTAATCAGGTTGATAGAGAAATAAACGCGCAAAAGCTAAACGCTGTTGTTCTCCTGTAGATAAGATTCGACTCCAATCAGCAATTTTATTTAATCCTTCCCATTCTTCTAGTAACTTTGAAAGATTGACTTTTTGCAAAATATAATATAATTTTTCATCAGAAATATCTCGCTCGACTTGAGGATAAAGTAATTGATAGCGCAAAGAACTTTGAAAGACATAAGGACGTTGCGGTAAGAATAAAATATTGTCACGTTTGGGTCGATAAATGACTCCCGATCCAGATTTCCACAAACCCGAAATTGCTCGTAAAAGAGAACTTTTACCCACTCCACTCGCTCCAATAATCAGGAGATTTTCGCCAGAATAAACGGAAAAGGATAAATTTTTGAGAATTGTTCTTTGATGATCGGGTGTTTGTAAGGTGAGATTTTCACAAGCGATGTGAGAACTTTCAACAATTTTAATTTTCCTTTGGTCTGAATTGCGAATTGGTGAAGTTGTGATTAAGGTTTTAAGCTGTTCTAAACGGTTAATAGTTGCTCCTAAAATGCTAAGTTTATCCAGTTGGGCGATCATTAGTGTTAAAGCAATTAAAATCGTTTTAAATGCGGTTCCTGCTTGAGTCACAATTCCCACTTCCAGTTCTCCAGAAACGATCTGAGGTGCTAAAATCAAACCGGGAACAATAAATGTTATATATTGGTAACTGTTTTGAAAAAGATTAAGATAGAGTTGCCATTGAATTAAAGATTTAAAGTTGCTAAAAACCAGCTTAAATCGATTCCAGACTTGATTAAATTCTTGGTTTTGACCTTGATAAAAAGCAATGGATTCGGCTTGTTCTCGAATATGAATGAGTCCATAACGTAAGTCCGCTTCTCTTTGCAGTTGCTCAAAGTTTATCCCAACTAAAATGCGACCAAAAAATAACGTTGCAAATAGAGTCCCGATCAGCGAATAACTCACGAGAAAAATCATTAAAAACTGGGAAATTGTCCAGAGTGTTCCTGTAAAGGCGATCAGTTGGAGAACAGAATCAAGTAAAATAGAAAATAAAATTACCGACTGTTGAGTGAATGTTTTAATATCTTCGGATATTCTTTGATCGGGATTGTCAATTTCAGAACTTTCGCTAATCAAATAAAATGTCGAGTTTTCTAGATAAGTATTAAGAAAGTAATGGGTTAGCCATCGTCGCCAATAAAGGCTTAATTTAGCCTGACAATAAACTTTTAATGAACCGCAGAGAGTACCGATAACGATCACCCCGACAAAAATGAGCAGTGCTTGTTGAAAACGTTGGGTATCTTGGGCGACCAGTGCTGATGTAATTTCTCCTAAAAAGATAGCGACCGCAACCAACAAACCCGAGACAATAATCGATAAAATTATAATTAAAACTAAAATTAATATAGCACCCCATTTTTCTGAAGATAACCAGTACAGATGAGTCACCGACCACAATTTTTTTAAAAGCTTTAAGTTAATGTTTTTCATACTTAATTTTAGGGGTTTGAGTCAGAACAATAATAGTTGTGGGAAGCCATTAAACGCCAATTTAAGTTTTCTGAGAGTTCTAACACTTGTTGATGATATTTTAAGAGTGTGGAACGATGACCAACACTGATCAAGTTAATTTCTATTTTTTGCAAATATTGATAGAGTAATTCTTCATTTTCTTCGTCTAATGCACTTGTGGCTTCATCTAAGATTACATATTGGGGTTGATGTAATAGTAATCTCGCAAAAGCTAGGCGTTGTTGTTCTCCGAGTGAAAGCACCTGTGACCATTTGATAACCGAGTCTAACCCCCCAAATTGAGCAGAAATATGAGGTAAATTTACCTGTTTGAGAACATGAAGTAATTGTTCATCGTTAAACTGGCTTTCTGAATGAGGATAGAGGAGTTGTTGACGTAAAGATCCTAAAATCATATAAGGACGTTGGGGAAGAAAAAACATTTGTTCTCGTTGGGGTCGAGTGATTTTTCCTTCTCCTGAAGTCCATAAACTCGCGATCGCACGCAGTAAAGAACTTTTCCCGACTCCACTCGCTCCGGTAATTAATAAAGATTCGTTTGAGTGAAGAATTAGGGATAAGTTTTGAATTAAAATCTTTTGATGATCTGGAGTTTTTAAGATAATATTTTCGAGTTTAAATTGTTGATTTTCTTGAGTTTTTATGCTAGTTTTTCTGGAAAATTTATCGGAATTATTGAGGGCTTGATTTAAGATAAATAAACGGGTCGCTGAAGCGGCTAAAGCACTTAATTGTTGTAATTCATTAATAATCAAACTGAGTGCAAACCAAATTCGACCAAATGCAGATTCAGACTGAGCAATTACCCCGATTTCTAATTGTCCTGATAAAATACTCGGTGCAAGAATAATCGCAGGTAAAATAAAGGTGATATATTGTAGGCTATTTTGAAATAAACTAAGATTAAATTCCCATTGAATTAATCGGCTAAAGTTTTGATAAACTTGTAAGAATCGATTATATAGTCCTTGGGATGTTTGAGATTGACCTTGATAGAGTGCAATTGCTTCAGCATGATCTTGAAGATGAACTAAACCATAGCGGAGTTCGGCTTCTTTTTGGAGTTGAACATAATTAATTTTAGCTAAATTCCGAGCAAAAACAACGGTAGCAATTAACGTCCCGACCAAAGCATACAAAACCAAAAATAGAGTTAAAAAATGAGAAATAGACCACAACAAGCCGATAAATAAAATTAGTTGAATGACCGCATTAAAGATTAAAACTAAAAAGTAGAGAGATTGTTGAGTAAAAGCACGAATATCTTCGGAAATTCGTTGGTCGGGGTGATCAACTTCGGAGTTGGTATTCAGGTGATAAAAGGCTTGATGGTCTAAATATCGTTCTAAAAAGTTGCGAGTCATCCAACGCCGCCAATGTAGGCTTAAATTGCTTTGAATGTAGTTATTGAATGCTAAACTGGGAACACCGATTAAAATTAAACCTAAAAAAAGTAAAGTTGCTTGCCAAAATCGACTGTAATTTTGCTCGGCAAGACCCGATAAAATTTCCCCTCTTTGTAAGGTTTCTAAAACCAGAAAACCACTGCTTATAATAGATAAAATAATCAGTAGCAACAGCGAACGTCTGGCTTTTCTTTTCTCCCCCGAAAACCAATAGGGTTTAGCAATTAACCCAAATTGCTGCCAAAATTGAGTGTTAAACTGATGATTCATCTAAAAGGTAACTCGGTAATTAAAACTAATGGTTCGACCTCGACCCGGACGACGGTTATCATTACTGGTTCCGCCTAAAACTTGCGACTCAACGGGGAAATAAAAGTTATCAAAAATATTTTCAATTCCGATATTCAGCGAGCCAGGGCCGATTTGAATACTGCTAATTAAATCAACAACGGTATAACTCTCAACTGGAGAGGAATCGATATCATCATCAAAGGCTCTTTCGCGATCGCCAACTACGATTAATTGTAAACGATTAAACCAACCTTTGATAAACTCACTTTCCACATAAGCCGTGACTTTTAAAGGTGAAATTTCTGTACTGGTAATTGCTAAATAATCTCCCTCATCTTCGATATCAACTTCACCTTCTTGCCAACTCACAGTTCCCCCTAAACGTAACTTATTAAAAGGTTGCCAATCAACGGTCGCTTCTACACCATAGATGCGTCTGGGAGCGCGTACAGGTAAGAATAAACCATCACCCCGATCAACAGAAACCACCCCGAATTCTGAATCATTATAAAAACCTGCAACAGTAAATTCAAAACTTGACCAAGTTCCTCGCACTCCCAGTTCATAATTACTCACTTTTTGAGGTTGGAGTTGGTCAACGTCTTCAGAAATTGAAAATCCTTCTTCGGGAAAAGTCAGTAACTCGCTAAATCGTTGTAAGGAAAACCCCTGAGAAAAGTTAACAAAAACATTAAATTGATTGGTTATTTTATAAACTGTACCCACGTTAAAAACAACGTTATTAAAGTTTAAATCCCCGCCTTCAACTTCCACCTCCTCAAAACTTGTATAATCGGGAATATTCACGTCAAAACTTGAATAACGCGCACCGCCATTAATCACCCAATCATCGCCGAGTTCCCATTTTAATTGACCAAAGATTCCTAACTCTCCAACCGTGTATTCAGGAATAAATGTTCGTTCATCTATTTTGCGAATTGTTCGTCCGCCACTTTCATCAAATTCTTCGGCGTCGATAATATCATAGGTATTACTAGGTTGATCATTTTTGTAATCTGCACCCCAAAATAAACTCGCCCCGGTAAATAAAGGGGTATTAACTTGCAAACGTCCGCCCCAATTTTCGACATCAATTTGACTCACATAAACCTCTTGCAGCAAGACTCGACCATCTTGAACCCCTTGAGATTCGGGTTTAGAAGTATAGTAAGCTTGAAGCTGAACTTGACTTCCAAAAAATAAATCGTCATGGCTATAAACCATATTCGCTAAAGTATTACGATTAAAAGCTGGATTCGTATCAATAAAATCTTGATTACCCACTTCTATCGCTCTGGCTTTACTGGTTCCAGCCGGAAGATCATTTACACTTTGATCAAGAATTAAATTATTCTCGACTCGCTCATTATAGTAATAGTTAAAGGTGAAATTGAGTCGTTGTTTTTCGGTAAAATAAATCCCTAAACTGGCTAAAGCATTAAAGGCTTCACTCTGATCGAGGGGGCGAAAATTAAAAATCGGATCTCCTTCCCCATCATAATAGGTTTCTGTTCGCTCTCGGGAAAAATTAACCCGAAAACCTACCTTTGGCGAAATTGCTCCTGATAGAGAATATTCCAGAACATTTCCATCACTATCTCCCTCAAAAAACGAATTATCCGCACCGGAAAAATCAACTCCAGCTCTGACATTCGTAACAGGTACTTCCGAGGGTTTTCGAGTCACAAAGTTAATCGTTCCGCCTGTTGCTTCCGAACCATAAACCGCGTTAGGGCCGCGTATAACTTCTATTCGTTCAATCGCATCGGGAGAAATATTTAAAAATGAACCTCGAATTCCGTTAGAATCAATCGGTACACCATCAATTAAATAAGAAGGCGGACGTCCTCGCAAGGTTCCATTTTGGTTTCGTTGTAAATCGGGGGGCGAAAATCCGGGAACTTCGCGAGCGAGAATTTCTCTTAAATTAATCGATAAATTTCGCTGCTGTTCGATTTCTTCTCGTTCAATAATGGTAATAGATCGAGAAATATCATCGGGACTTTCTTCGGTTCGGGTCGCGGTGACGGTAATTTGAATAACTTCTTCGGGAGTAACGCTTAAAACTAAACCCGCATCGCTCGGATTAACGTTGACAACCGGAATGGCATCTTGTCCAACAATAATCACTTGAACCCGATTATTCGAGATTTGTTGGACTCGCACAGAAATAATTCCTGTGCCTGGATTTTCTGCTTGAAAATCTCCGCCACTGGGTAAAGCTAAAACGGCGTTTGAAACTTCGGTTGTTAAGGTATTTCCGTCAATAGAAGTTGAGCTTTGTAGGGTCGTGGGATTGGCGGTTTGTAAAACAATATCGACACCTCCGGGTGTGGGATTTAAACTCACTCCGGTAATTTCTACAACTTCTGATTCGGCTTGGGTAACTTCAAAATTTTGGGGGGGAGGGGGAGAGAATTCCGAAAACAGATATTTTGCTTCTGTTAAAGGTTCTTCTACTTCTTGAAGGGTTGAAATTTCTGAGACTTCGGGTTCATATAAACTAAGGGTTACTGGGGAATTTGGTGTTGATGAGATGGCAGGTTTTTCTGAGACTTGTTGAGGTTGGGATTGACAGTAATTTTTGGTTTCCTCAGTTGAAAGAGCGCTTTCTTCTAGTAAACAAGTGGACTCAGCAAAAGCAACGGGAGTTACTCCCATACTCATCAAGATAGTCAAGAAAAATGACAGGTAATTTTCATCGAATTTCATTAGAAAAACTTGAGGCTGCTAAGTCCACCAAACTAACGCTAACAATGGAGTTAAAAAAGTTTGGAGAGAAAATAGAGGTTTATTTGTTTAGAAACTTCTATCTCTCTCAACGAAAAAATTGAAAGTTTAAAACTGTACAGAAATGATACGACTGGATAAATCTTCGGGGGTTTGATTGACCACAGCCGCTAAAACCTCACCACTGGCCGTTGAAATTTCTGTGTATCTGATCGTACCTGCGGCATTAAATAGAGAAGGGAGACTAAACACACCTTGTTCTGCTAAATCAGCCAAACCCAAATCAAAAGGTAATCTCTCTAAGGTGTCTTCAATATTAATACTTTCTTCACTAAAGGTTAGATTGCCTGCGGTTAATCCTCCGGCTAATCCAATCAAATCGCTGTTTTCAAAATCCAGGATAAAATCACCAAATTCATTGGATGATCCAGCCCCTTCCGAAGTCAAAACAAACACATCTGCCCCTTCATTTCCGATGAGATAATCTTCGCCTTTATCACCAGAAAGGGTATCATTTCCGATGCCACCCACTAAAGCATCTCGATCTTGACCTCCGAATAATAAATCATTGCCATCGCCGCCATCGAGGTTATCCAACCCTTTGTTCCCATACAAGCTGTCATTGGCTTGCTGTCCAAACAGTTCATCTTCCCCTTGACCTCCAAATAGGGTGTCAGTCCCCCCACTCCCGGATAGGGTGTCTCGATCTTCATTTCCATTCAACAGGTCGTTACCCGCTGACCCGGTTACACTGTCGTTGCCTGCTAAAGCGACTAAACCCCCAGGGGAGTTGGTAAGCTGTCCGGGAAAGACGGTAAATACATCCGGGCCTGTCGTCAGTTGGAAAACGTTACTGGATGGATCAAAGCTACTGCTCATGGTTAAGAATTTTTCTCAATTAACAAAACAGGTTAGATTATAGCGGACTCGATGGAAAAGCCATAAAGAGGGATTTATGGTTGATTAGTCGATAACAACAGCAATAATTATACTGAAGTATAAATGAGATTTAATCTTTTTAACAGAATTAAACTCTCGGAACTTTCTCCAAATCCTGAGTAACTATTCTCAAATGATCTGAAAAGCTAATTGCTGTTCAGTCTCATCTAGCAAGAGGATTTTTGCTCAACATAGCAGTTGGGCTGAATTGATTGAGAGCCGATATTAACCCAACCCGTTCATTTTGGGTCAATTACGACTAACCGCTACAAATCATTCACAGTATTAGTTTTAGCTACTTTTTGCCCGCCAGAGAAAACCCGGAACGGTTGACTTAACTCGGCAAGGATAGAGTTTACCGATTCTTCTTCATCTTGTCAACTGCTAGTTAATCTTAAAATCTTATTGATAAGACTTTTCATTTAATGAGGATCATGGTATAACGTTAGGCATCCGTTAGCAGTTTCATTGTCTACCTCAAAAACCGAATTCCATGCAAGTTAGTCGTTTTGTACAAGACGCAGGCATTGTGGCGTGGCCATTGCTTGTGTTTTCAGTGGTAGCGATCGCCCTGGTGATCGAGCGGGGTTTTTTTTGGTTTCGCATTTGGCAGCGCCAGAGTCAAGTCGTGCGAGAAGCCCTCAAACTCTACAAGTCCTTTCCCCAACAGGCTATGGATCTTCTGCAACTCAATGCCGATCTTCCGATCGCGAGAATTTTTCTCGAAGCCCTCGAACTAGAAGATCCCAACCCCGAAGAATTTCGGATCGCGATCGAAAGTGCAGCCCAAGCAGAAATTCCCGTTTTGCGGCGCTTTAATACAGTATTTGACACCATTATTGCCGTTTCTCCGTTACTCGGATTACTCGGAACCGTGTTAGGACTAATTACCGCCTTTTCTTCGCTGCGAATTGGTGATATTGGAGGCAGTAGCAGCACGGGCGTAACGGGAGGGATTAGTGAAGCTTTGGCATCTACAGTAATCGGGTTGGTTGTAGCCATTTTTACGGTATTATTTGCTAATACCTTTAGAGGCTTTTATAAACGACAAATTGCCCTGATCCAAGAATACGGAGGTCAACTCGAACTGTTGTATCGTCGCAAATATGAATATGATAAGTTGCGAGGAGATAACGCTCTAGTTCATAAAGTCTAATTTAGACAAATGAAAAATGTTTTCCCTATGAATAATAAGCGAAATTATGATTAATCTCATCGATGAAGACCTCGATACTCCGGCAGAAATTAACATCGTGCCGATGATTGATGTTATTTTCTCAATTTTGGCATTTTTTATCATTTCTACCCTATTTTTAACCCGCTCGGAAGGATTACCCGTTAACCTGCCGAAAGCCTCAACTTCTCAACAACAAAAAACCGAACAAATCGCCATCACCATTGACAGTGAGGGAGCAGTCGCCCTCAATCGCGAAAGCATAGAAATTGCACAACTCGAAAATTCACTGCGACAATTGATTCCAAACAATGACAGTCGAATTGTAATTTTAAATGCCGATGAAGCGGTTAATCACGGAACCGTTGTAGAAGTCATGGATCAAATTCGGCGAGTCGAAGGGGCCAAACTCGCGATCGCCACCAAAAAACCCGATTCTGAATAAAATCCGGGTTAAAAATTCCTCCTTCTTTCTGAATCGTTTTTGGAAAATTTTCAGTTATGAGTCTCTCAGAAACCTGCCTAGAACAGCGAGATAAAGACCAGCAAAAGGTGAAACTTTGGATCATCGGAGGTCTAGTTGCATCAGCCATCTTTCATGGCGGACTACTGGCTTTGGCGTTTAGTGGTTTTCTGGATAGAGAACTCGAAATTACTGAAGAAGATGCTATCGAATTTATCGTCATAGAAGAAGAGGTAGTTGAAGAAGAAGAAATTGAACCCGAACCCGAAGAAATCGTTGAAGAACCCGAACCCATTCCCGAAGAAATTCCCGAAGAAATCGTTGAAGAACCCGAACCCATTCCCGAAGAAATTCCCGAAGAAGTTGTTGAAGAATTCGCCCCGATAGAACCTCCCCTCGAACAGCCGGAAACCGCATCATTACAACCTGCCCCGGCAGCGCCCCAGAGTCTTCCCGAACCTGAACCGGAACCCATTGCCGAGCAACCGCCCCCTGAACCCGCACCCCTGGCTCCACCTGAACCGGAACCGGTCGCCGAAGAACCGCCCCCCGAACCCGCACCCGCACCGGAACCTGTCGCCCCCGACCCTTTGGCGGCGATGTCCGAGGAACCTTTGAGCGAACCGGAACCCATCGCAGAAGAACCGTTCCCCGATCCTGTTCCCCCCGAACCCCTCGCCGAGTCTGCACCTCCTGAACCCCTGGCTTCGGCGGATATCGCCCCGGATGACCCCCTGACCAGCCCCCTCGGTGAGTTGGAAATGGAGACGGGAGCAGCAAACACCCCCAGCGAAACGCCAGACCCAAATGATACTGCGCCTTTGGGAGCAGCAGCCGAGCGTTCCCAACCCACTCAAGGGGCTGTCCCTCAGCCCGGAACATCGGGATCTTCTTCGGCTTTACAAGGCTCTTTTGCCGGAATTGGCAGCGGTGAAAGTCCCACAGGGGGGCAAACTCCCGGTATTGGAGATCAGGCTTTTGGTGGTTCCCCCTTAGATGGCCGAGGGGGTGAGGCTCCCGGACGCCCCGACGGGGTTGAGGGAGGAACCGGAAACGACGCGGGAAATGAGACGGATACGGCTTTTGCGGGCGGTGGACGCCTGAGTTGTGTCGATAACTGTGTGCCGCAATATCCTAACAGTCTGCGAAATGAAGGCATTGAAGGGACGGCTATTGTTCGCGGTTTGGTGGGAACAGATGGCCGCGTTGCTCAACTGGAAATTGTGCAGTCAAGTGGGAATAGCAATCTTGATGAAGCCGCCATTGAAGCTGCTTCTCGGATGCGGTTTTTGCCTCCCGATGGCGGTGGAAGTCGTCCGGTTCGTTTACCGATTCAATTTACATTAAACTAAAAAAATTGCCGTTGATCAAGCTTTTTTCAGCCATGTTTCATTTAATTTACTTATTAACAATTGCACTTTTAGTTGGGGTATTTCCGGTTAATGCCGCAGAAATTACTACCCCGGACGGAACTCGCTGCGAAGGGGAAGTGAGTAATGGAAAATTAAACGGTCAAGGGGTTTGTCAATATCCCAACGGTGCGAAATATGAGGGAATGTTTGTAGACGGAAAACCGTCAGGGGAAGGGGTTTATATTTTTGCGGATGGTGGCCGCTATCAAGGGGAGTTTAAAGCGGGTGAATTTGACGGAAAAGGAGTTTGGGAATTTGCCAATGGCGATCGCTATGAAGGGGAAGTTGTAGCGGGTGATTTTCAAGGTCAAGGGGTGTTTATTTCAGCCAATGGTGCGCGTTATGAGGGGGAATTTAACGCCGGAACACCAAGCGGAAAAGGGATTTATATTACACCCAATGGCGATCGCTGTGAAGGGGAGGTGAAGGAGGGTCAACTCAACGGTCAAGGCGTTTGTGAATATGCGACGGGAAACCGTTATGAAGGGGAGTTGGTTAATGGTCGCCGTCAGGGTGAGGGGGTTTATACTTTGGCGAATGGCGATCGCTATGAAGGCGGATTTAATAACGGACAATTTCAGGGAGAAGGCGTTTATATTTATGCTGAAGGCGGACGTTACGAAGGGGAATTTAGCGACGGACAATTTAATGGTCAGGGTGTGCGAGAATATGCTAATGGGAATCGCTATCAAGGGGAATTTAACGCCGGAACACCTGAAGGGGAAGGGGTGTTAACTTTTGCCAATGGAAATCGTTATGAAGGAGAATTTAAAGACGGTCAAATTAGTGGGGAAGGGGTGTATATTTTTGCCAATGGCGATCGCTGTGAAGGAGAACTTCAAGCCGGCAATTTTAACGGTCAGGCTGTTTGTAAATATGCTGATGGCGATCAATATCAAGGTGAGTTTCAAGACGGGAAAAAACATGGTAAAGGAACTTATGTTTATGCTGATGGTACCCGTGTAGAGGGAACCTGGGAAAATGGCGAATTTCAGGAGTAATTTGCTATTTACACGTTCTGCGGGTTTTGTTCAGAATCCATCAATTTTCCTTGCTTAAACAAAAAGACTGTGCTAAACTTCTTTTAAGAATTTTTCTCAAGAAGCTAGAAAGGTCGATCATTAACCTGTAGGGGTAAGTTCGACAAAGATGGATGTTTCTCACAAACAACCTGAGTCAACCCCCCTTACTCAAAATTAATGACATTCAATCTTAATTATGAAATCAATTGACGAATTTTTATCAGACCTGTATCGTTTGGATGTCAAACTATGGGTCGAGGGTGCAGACCAAAAAAGCAATACAGACAAAGGGTTGCGCTTCAGTGCGCCAGAAGAAGTATTAACCGATGATTTTATTGCGGAACTAAAGCAACGGAAAAGCGAAATTATCAGCTTTATTAGCGAAGTTCAGCAGTCTGTTCAAAGTCCGTTAGAAGCCATTCAACCCGTCTCGCGTCAGCAAGATTTACCCCTTTCTTTTGCTCAACAGCGACTTTGGTTTTTAGAACAATTACAACCCGATACAGCAACATTTAATATTCCAACCGCAGTCCGTTTAAGCGGAGAATTAAATATTGGGGTGTTTGAAAAAACGCTCAATGAAATTATCCGAAGACATGAAGTATTAAGAACCAACTTTATTTTAAAAGACGGTCAACCCGTTCAGGTGATTTCTGAGAATGCAACCTTAGAAATTTCTCACTTTAACTTACAGCCTTTAGACAAAAGACAACAGGAAGCCGAAGTCATTCGTTTAATGACTGAAGAATCACAAAAACCCTTTAATTTAGCCAAAGATTTATTATTAAGAGTTACTTTATTAAAACTGAATAAAGCCGAATTTGTGGTGTTTTTAACAATGCACCATATTATTTCCGATGGCTGGTCAATGGAAATTTTTATCCGCGAACTGGTTAGCATCTATACCGCATTTTGTGAACATCAACCCTCACCTTTACCCGAATTATCGATTCAATATGCAGACTTTTCAACTTGGCAACGTCAACGGTTACAGGGAGAAGTTTTAGAGAAACAACTTTCTTATTGGAAACAACAATTACGGGGAACATTACCCGTTTTACAACTTCCTACCGATTTTCCTCGCAGCCGAATTCAAAGCTTTCGAGGAGCCAATCAAACCTTTACAATCTCCGATAATTTAACCCAGAAAATCAGAACCATCAGCCAAGCCAAAGGCGCGACACTATTTGTATTCTTATTGGCGGTATATAAAGTCTTACTTTATCGTTATACAGGTTTAGAAAATATTATCGTTGGTTCTCCCGTTGCGAATCGTAACCGCAAAGAAATAGAAGGATTAATCGGCTTTTTTGTCAATACTTTAGTCTTGAGAAGTTCTTTAAAAGAAAACCCAACATTTCAAGAATTTTTGCAACAGGTTAAAAAGACAACCTGGGAAGCCTACGACCATCAAGACTTACCCTTTGAAAAACTGGTTGAACATCTCCACCCCGAACGAGACCTCAGTTATAACCCATTATTTCAAGTTAAATTTAGACTCGAAAACGCTCCCCAAACCGATTTTAAATTACCCGGTTTAACCCTAACCTCTCTCAAACAAACCAACCCCACAGCCAAGCTAGATTTAAGCCTAGATATCTACGAAACCCCATCGGGATTGGTTGGGGGGTTTGAATACAACCGAGATTTATTTAAACCCGAAACAATCTCCCGACTGGTTGAACATTTTCAAACCTTATTAGAAGAAATCGTTAAAAACCCAGATCAACGCATTGGGGAGTTATCCCTTTTAACCTCAAAAGAACAGCATCAAATCTTAAAAACATGGAACCAAACCCAGAAAAACTATACGGATAATTTGTGCTTTCATCATCTGTTTGAAGCCCAAGTCGAAAAAACTCCCGATGCTGTTGCTTTAATTTTCCAAGACGAACAATTAACCTATCAAGAACTGAATCAACGCAGCAACCAACTCGCCCATTATTTAATCAAAAAAGGAGTCAAACCCGAAGTAAAAGTTGGGATTTGTGTTGAGCGTTCGTTTGAGATGATTATCGCCCTTTTAGGTGTCTTTAAAGCGGGGGGCGCTTACCTTCCCCTCGACTCCAACTATCCACCCGAACGACTCGCTTTTATGGTGGAAGACTCGCAAATTTCAGTTTTACTAACTCAATCTAATTTATCGATTTCTAAAACCTCGGGTTCGGAAGTTATTTGTTTGGATAAAACCTGGAATTCAATCGCTCAAGAACCCGCAGAAAATCCCCAAATTAAAGTTACACCCGACAACCTCGCCTATCTAATTTATACTTCCGGTTCCACAGGAATTCCCAAAGGTGTTTTAATCCCTCACAACGGGTTAGTCAACCTCACAGAAGACAAAATTCGCGTTTGTAAAGTTCGTTCAGATAGCTGCGTTCTTCAGTTCTTTTCCTTTAGCTTTGATGCGTCCATTCCCGAAATTATCATGGCGTTAGCAAGCGGTGGAAAACTTTGTTTGGCACCCGTAGAAACCTTACTCCCCGGATGGGATTTGTTAACACTTTTACGAGAAAAAAATATTACCCACATTACCATTACCCCCTCCGCATTAGCCGCCACCCCTTTTGAAAATTTACCCGCTTTAGAAATGGTGTTGGTGGGAGGGGAAGCGCCGGGAGTTGATCTGATTAATAATTGGTCAAAAAATCGCCGCTTTATTAACGCTTACGGACCGACAGAAGTAACGGTAAATGCGAGTATGGTTGAGTGTGGAAATGGCTATTCAAATCAACCCACAATTCTCCCGAGTACGAACAAACAGCTTTATGTTTTAGATGGTAATTTACAACCCGTTCCCGTTGGGGTTTTAGGTGAACTTTATATCGCAGGCGTGGGTTTGGCGCGAGGCTATTTGAACCAACCCGAAAAAACAGCCCAGACGTTTATTCCCAACCCTTTTTCTGCTCCACTAGATAACAATAATTATTCAAATCGTTTGTATAAAACGGGAGATTTAGCCTGTTATTTACCCGATGGAAGTATTAAGTTATTTGGACGGATAGACCACCAAGTTAAAATTCGAGGGTTCCGCATCGAACCCGGAGAGATAGAAGTTTTATTAAATCAGCATCCGAAAGTTAGAAACAGCGTGGTTATCGTTCAAGAAGAACCGGGTAAAGATAAAAGATTGGCGGCTTACTTTGTTTGTGAATCCGAAGTCAATTTAACCTCAAAAGAACTGCGAAATTTCCTCAAAGAAAAGTTGCCAGAATACATGATTCCGAGCAGTTTTGTTGAGTTGGAAACTATCCCCCTAACTCCCAACGGAAAAGTCGATCATCAAGCCTTATCTAAACTCGATCAAGAACCGTTAACCTCGGAAGAATTTGTTCCACCCCGCACCGCAACAGAAGAAATATTAGCGGAGATTTTTGCAGAAGTTCTTGAAGTTGAACGGGTCGGAATTTATGATGATTTCTTTGAGTTGGGAGGACATTCTTTGCTGGCGACCAAATTAATTGCTCAGTTATTACCTAAATTTCCGGTCAATATAACCGTTGTAGACTTGTTTGAGGCTCCCAACGTTGCGAGTTTGGCGGAACTTTTGCAGAAAAAACAAACCATATCTGAGTTACAAACCCCGATAAAAATTGAAGAGGAGCGAGAAGAAATCGAATTTTAACCATGATGATATCAAAACCAGTCTATCTTAAACCCAATGTGATTCTAGAACCACTTTTTAATCAGTGGTACGCTTGGTCTTATCTCATTCCACCCGCAACAGCATCCCTGTATGTGGCTAATTCTCATCTAAAAATCCTAGAGTCATTTATTGCGGCGCCTCAAGTTCATTCGGATGCTTTAAAAAATCCCGCAATGCGAGGGGGACCCTTTATTAACTACGATGAAAGTCGGTTGGATGAAATTAAAACGTTATGGGAGAAAACCAAAGATAATTTAGCTTTACTTTTACAGTTAGAACGGGCGATTAAAGATTTAGAAAACCTGTTAAAAGAAGAAGCAACGGGTTATTCTTTAGAACCGCTTTATCAAAAAGTCCCCGAAGCGTTAAAGGGATATGTTGAGTTGGTTTATGATGTTCAAAATAACCCCTCAATTCGATTGATAGAAGGACTGTTATATAAAAGTCAATATTATAATTCTGCTTTGCAAACTGTCGCGTTATCTTTGGGAAATATCGATCAGCGTTCTTTTGTACTCAGTACCCCCCGTTTACCCGATGATAATACTCTACATTTAAACCTATCTTTTGCGGATAAACGACTCGATAAACTGGTTCAAATGAGAGAAAAGCCGCAAGCTTATCAAGACATTTTAGAGTTGTTAGAAATTAAACCGGAAAATGAACCGTTATTCGCTTCTTTGTTAACAGAAAATCCTCCCCCTTCTCAATCTAAATATCAAGAAAATGATGTGAGGGTGCGTTACTTTGGTCATGCGTGTGTTTTAATTGAAACCAAAGATATTAGTATTTTATGTGATCCTCTTATTAGTTATCAATTTAGCGATCAATCTCTCGATGGAATAGCCCGTTACAGTTATGCAGATTTACCCCCAACAATTGACTACGCTTTAATCACTCACAATCATCAAGATCATGTGATGTTTGAAACCTTGTTACAGTTGCGATATAAAATTAAAAATGTTATCGTTCCGAAAAGTAATAAAGGTGTGTTAATCGATCCGTCTTTAAAGTTAATCTTACAACAAATTTGCTTTGCAAACGTTCGAGAAGTTGATGAATTAGAAGTGATAGATATTCCCGAAGGTGAGATAGTTAGTTTACCCGTTTTGGGCGAACATGGTGACTTAAATATTGCAGCTAAGACGGCTTATTTAATCCAAGTCAAAAATCGTTCTATTTTGTGCGCTGCGGATTCCAATAATATCGAACCTCAACTGTACAAACACCTCTCAAATTTAGTCAAAAGACTGGATATTTTGTTTGTGGGGATGGAATGCGAAGGCGCACCGTTTACTTGGGCTTACGGTTCGTTATTAACTCAATCTATCCCCCGAAAAATTGCCCAAACTCGCCGACTCGACGGTTCGGATAGTCACAAAGCCATCCAACTTATTCATCAGTTAAATCCTCAGCAAGTTTATATTTATGCGATGGGACAAGAACCCTGGCTGACTTTTATTACTTCGATTCAATATACCCCAGATTCTAAACCCATCTTAGAATCAAATCGAGTAATTGAATATTGCCAAAGTCAAAATATTATTGGTAAACGTTTGTTTGGTTGTCAAGAAATCATTTTAGAATCAAGTTCAGAAACCGCAATTAACGTTAACTTTTCTGTGAGTCACCCCGAACCCAAACCCAGTTTAAACCAACCCGAAAACTATCAGCCGATTTCCGAGTTTTTATCGCAACTCAATCAATTGGATATTAAAATTTTTACAGAAAATGATCGGATTCGCTGTAACGCGCCGAAAGGAGCGCTGACATCTGATATTAAAGCACAACTCAAAGAACGTAAACCCGAAATTATTCAGTATCTTAATTCTCAAAATCAGCAGAAAATTACATTAGATTATCTAAAAGCAGAAGCGACATTAGATGAAAGCATTTTTCCTCAAACCCAAGTCATTTCATGGACTCAACCCCACAACATTCTGTTAACGGGTGCAACGGGTTTTTTAGGAAGCTTTTTACTCAACCAACTGTTACTAAAAACCGAAGCAAAAATCTACTGTTTAGTTAGATGCGAACAACCGGAAACCATAGAAAATAGGCTGAAAAATGTTCTCAAGTCCGCTTCTCTCTGGGATGACTCATTTCAACCTAGAATTATCCCCATTCAAGGAGATTTATCAAAACCGCTTTTGGGTTTGTCTTCCGAAAAATTTCAGCAATTAGCAGATGAGATTGATGTAATTTATCATAACGGCGCTTGGGTACACCACGCTTCCCCCTATTCGCTTTTGAAGTCAACGAACGTTTTAGGAACTCAAGAAATACTGCGATTTGCTTGTCAATCTCACCCCAAACCCGTACATTTTATTTCAACGGTTAGCGTGTTTAACTTTAACGAATTTTCTCAAGTTAAAGTGATTCGCGAACAAGATGATTTAGAAAGCGGTGAAGTTCCCAACGGTGGCTATGCTCAAAGTAAATGGGTGGCGGAAAAATTAGTTAAAATTGCAGCACAGCGAGGACTTCCAATCTATATTTATCGAGTCGGACCAATTTCTGGAAGCAGCCAAACCGGTTTTTTCAATACCAACGATTTTCTCTATCGATTAATGTTAGGTTATATCGAACTGGGTAGCGCACCGCAAGGGGAAATGTTGCTCGATATAATCCCCGTTGACTATGTGAGTGAAGCCATTGTTCACCTATCACAAAAACCGGAATTTGTCGGAGGCGCGTTTCATCTCATTCACCCTCAACCCGTTTCTTCAAATCTACTGTTTGAACAACTGGGTTTAATGGGTTATTCCATCCAAAGAATACCCTATGAACGGTGGTACAGCCAACTTTTAGAGATAGCGAAAGGTTCGCCCGGACACGCACTTTATCCGTTGGTTTCGCTGTTCTCATCAACGTCTTCCCAAAAAGCAAAGGAAAAATCAATGAATCTCAAATTTGACTGCAAAAATACAATCGAAGGTTTAGCGGAAACGTCTATTAATTGTCCGCCTATTGACGCTAACTTGCTAAAAACTTACATCTCCCAATTAATTCAAAAAGCCAATTTTCAACAAGCCTAAACAACAATATAATCGGAGTTAAAATTACAACTATGGTTTCTGATATGAATCTTCAAGAACGCTACAACGAATATGACAATTGGGCATGGTTGTACAATACCACAATGGGGCCGGAATATTGTCAAAACCAACTTCAACCCCTAGAAAAAATGCTGCTTCCTCACCTGTCTAAAAATGCAGAAATTCTAGATTTGTGTTGCGGGACGGGACATTTAATGAAGAAATTGTGCGAGAGAGGCTATCAAATTACGGGGTTTGATGGCTCAGAGGAAATATTAGAATATGCGCGTCAAAATGCTCCCAAAGCTCAAATTATTCTGGGTGACGCTCGCAGTTTTGAACTCCCAGAACGTTTTGATGCGGTTTTCTCAACCAGCGCTTCTCTCAACCATATATTAGAGTTAGAAGAACTCAAGAGTGTTTTTCAAAATGTTTACTCATCTCTCAAACAAAATGGTATATTCTTGTTTGATATCAACCATCAAGGACAAATGGAAAAATGGTGGAAAGGTCGCTTAGTTGAGGGGGAAATAGAAAACCATTTTGCTTGGGAAATTACGCCCCATTACAATAAAGATGATAAACGGGGCTATTTTAAAGTAACAATTTATCAGGCGCCAACTCAGAAACGCTATTCAACCTTCGCTCTCATTCAAAAACAGTTTAAAACTTTACTGTATAAACTGGTAAGTTTAAGGAGATTAACCCGATTTAGACTAAAAATCCTCAATCAATTTTCATCCTGGGAAAAAGATTGGAAACGTTCAGAAATTATCTACAAAGTTAGAGGTCATTCAGCAACAGAAGTTAAACAAATATTAGAAGAAGTCGGCTTTACCGATGTTGAAGTGAGAACGATTGAAGGAAATTTACAACTTGATAACAATCATTCTGCTTACTTCATCGCTCGCAAAAACTAGAGATTTGTAAAATTGTAAAAGTTATCCCCATTCAGAAGCCATGCAACTTCAAACTAAAGACACCAACAATTTAGAACAATCCCATATCGAAACTCTGATTCAAGATTATATTCAACGCACGCCAAAATCAAAAAAATATGCTCAAGATTATCGTTCGGTTCTCGCGGATAAAAGCTCTTTAGGATTGAGTTTTGAACCCCAACTCAAAGAAGCTTGCTACTCAATTGTCGCCGAACGTTCCCTCGGTTCTCGCCTTTGGGATATCGACGGAAACGAATATCTTGACATCTTAATGGGATTGGGAATTAACCTCTTTGGTCACAATCCCCCGTTTGTTAAAGCCGCCATTCAAGAACAGTTAGAAAAAGGAATTCAAATCGGCTCACAAGCAGAATTAGCGGGGGAAGTCGCCCAACTGGTGAGCGAATTAACCGGGATGGAACGGGTGACATTTAGCAACACCGGAACCGAAGCAATAATGACCGCAATTCGGATAGCGAGAACCGCAACAAAACGCAAAAAAATAGTTGTGTTTACCAACTCCTATCACGGTCATAATGACCAAACTTTGGTGCGAGCAAAACTCACAGAATACGCTAAAAAAGCCGTTAGAAGAAAAATCGATCAAAAATCCCAATCCAACGGATTTTTAAAAGCGATTACCCGTCCGATTGAATTCGGATTAAAATCAACAATCGACCCGCAAGCGGTTCCCGCAGCCTTGGGAATTCCGGGGAGTTTAGCCAAAGATGTTTTAGTGCTGGAATATGGTAATCCTTACTCGTTAAATGTGATAAAATCTAATTCTAAAAACATTGCAGCCGTGTTGGTTGAACCCGTTCAAAGTCGCTGTCCAGAATTGCAGCCCAAAGACTTTATTCAACAGTTGAGAACTCTCACTCAAGAACGGGGAATCGCCCTAATTTTTGATGAAATGGTGACGGGATTTCGCATCCATCCCGGCGGCGCCGGGGCCTGGTTTGGAGTGGAAGCGGATATCGCAACTTATAGTAAAATAGTCGGGGGCGGTTTACCGATGTCAATTCTGGCCGGAAAAGCCAAATATCTTGATAAAATAGATGGCGGAATGTGGAACTTTGGGGATGATTCCGCTCCCCAAGAAAAGACAACGTTTTTCGCCGGAACCTTCTGCAAACATCCGCTTTCCTTAGCCGCAGCCAAAGCCGCACTTTTGCATTTAAAAACCCAAGGTTCAACCCTGCAAGAACAGCTAAACCAACGGACTTTAAAACTGGTTAATCGCTTGAATACGGCGATGAAATCTGAAAATATACCCGTTCATTTTACCCATTTTGGCTCTTTTTTTGCAATCGCAATGTCAGAAAGTTCGATTTCTCCCTTAGCAATTAACTTACTTTCCTATCATTTGCTAACAAAAGGAATTCATCTGCGTCGGGGTGATAAAGGAGGTTTCTTATCAACCGCTCACACCGATGAGGATATTAACACCATTTTTCAGACGTTTAAAGAGGGTTTACTTGAACTCAAAGAAGCTGGTCTTCTTCAAACTTAAAAACCCGGTTTCTCAATTAAACATCATCACAATAAACGGGGTTTTTGTATACAATATTTAGGAGGAAACAAAATGGCAACAATGGGAAAGTATTGCAAAGCTTATCCGATTGAAAAATTGCGTCAATTTAGTCAGTGGACGGAAAACAAAGAAAACACCCGCAAAGAAACTAAAACCGTTGAGGGTGAAGAAATAGAAGTGAACCGAGAACTTACAGAAGATGACTTTTTGTATTTGCAAGAAAATTATGTTGTCACCGATGGAATATTCAAAGATGAAAACATCATTTTTGACAGCGTAACCCCCGAATGGAAAGAATTCTGTGATCAGGTTTTAAAATTTGAAGTTCCGGTTTATGAACCCATAAACGTAACCGCAACCCCCTCGGAAACCGAAAAAACAGAATCTTAGTTATTTGACTCAGTTTTACTCAAAGTTTTTGACTCACCAAAAGAAGAAACATGGACGAATTAGTGCAACGATTATCGGAAGGAAAACATCCCGTTGAAGTCGGTTTAAGACCCGAAAAAACAGTAACAGCCTTTAAAGAAAGCATCGATAGAGGCTATGTCTACATCAAATTTACTCAAACCCGAGGCGGAACTGAACTCGGCGTTAGACTCGATGAAAACGCTTGTAATTTTCAAACCGCAAATTTTGAACAAGCAACAGGAACTGCTCACATTGAAGGAGATTTAACGCTGAATTATGTTAAAGTTCGATGTATCGCCGATATCAACTTACCAACCCTAACAGGCGAAGGAAATCTCGAACCCGTCACCGAAGTAACCGTAGCCTAATTAAGTTTAATTGACTTCAAAAAATACCCAATTCAATGGAGGAATATCAACCATGAACTCAGAAGAAGATACCACAATTTATCGAGTCGTTGTCAACGAAGAAGAACAATATTCAATCTGGCCAGACTATAGAGAAATACCCTTTGGATGGAGAGATGTTGGAAAAAGTGGACCCAAACAAGAGTGTTTGGAGTATATCAAAGAAGTCTGGACAGATATGCGCCCTCTCAGTTTGCGTCGAAAAATGGAGGAGTTAGAAAAATCCTAAATTTCTTCAACCCGAAGAGAGGTTTTAAAAAACCTCTTTTCTTTTCACTGAGAGGGGCGGGATATTTTGTTTAAAGTAATCAGTATTGACATTCTTTTGAATGTCTGTCCTCAAATATGAGTGAAACGAATCCCACCCCTCAGCTTGATTTACTTGTTCCTTGGGATTTACTCACAGAATACCCCTTAAACAAAGCCGAACGAGTTAAAATTACCCAAGCTTTAAACTGTTTTCTAACTGCACTGAAACAAACTCGCCTAGAAACCGCATTGAGTCTCACCCATGAAGCTTTACAAACCTTAGAACCGGTGGATACATCTCTCGCTAAATTATCCACAACAAAAGCATCGCTAAAAACCTGGGAAGTCGAAGATTATGACCGCTATTTTCAAGTTAACCACGTTCAAACCCAACAGCCCGCTTTCTGTCTGCTAAAAAGTGTTATTGTTGCGGGTCAACAATTTTTAACTCTGTGTTTGAACAGTCAAAATCAACCGGATTCCAACTTCCCCAAATTAGACTCAAATCAAATTGAACAACAGAAACAAGGATTTATCAGTTACGCTCACTTATTAGCAAGACTTTTTGATGTTAACCTAGAGGATAACCCATGACTCAACAAAATTCCTATCAAATTTGGAAAGGATTTCACTGGTCTTTTTTCGTGAATATCCAAGGTTTAATAATTTCCCTGAGTCGGTTTGAAAAACATCTCACCTCCGGCAATCTTTCCCAAGCACAAATCGAACTAAAAACCGCCACCGATTTAATGTTAGCATCCGGCGCCGCCATGTCACTGGCGGGAAGTTTTAGTCGGGATGAATATGAAGAATATATCCGCCCAACCATGGCACCGCCTCACGTTAAATCTGCGGATTTTAGCGGATTAATGTCTTGGGATCACGCTTGGTTAATGCAAATTTGGAAGCGTTTGCGCCCCCTTTTTCAACAGCTACCCACCCCATTACAACCCGAACATAAACGGTTTGTTCAAGCCTATTTTGAACTCGCAACCGCACACAAAGCCGTCTGTGAAAAGTTTGGCGGAGAAGAAACCGGAAGCTTGCGTTTTGATCGCGGAAATGCCCTCAAAACCCTCGATAAATTTGCCCTCAGCCGTTCCCAACAGCTTGATCCCGCCCGTAGGACTCAAGGATGTCCCTTTCATCAGAACAAATCTATTTGAACTCTCCCCTAAATTGCGGGTGAGTGTAACGAGGGTCATAAGCTTTACAGAAGCTTTACAAAACTGGGCTAAAATGCCGCCCCAACTTTACAAAACCCCCTAGACTTCCCTAAAAGCAACCCCTTATGATCACCTCGTTCTTGAAATTAATTCTCAAATATTTGAGAACTGAACACATAGCTGAGGATCTGTACCTTGACGGGTAACACCCAGAAGCATCCAATCACCAAAATGAATTAATACATCTAAAATCTCAAGTTCTCTCGGTTTAATCTCCAATACAATAATTATTGATATGGTGAAAATTTTTAGAAGTTTTCATCTTATTTTCCCTATTTTTTTTTATCAAAAAATTGGATGAATATCACCAGCAAAACGAGTCCATATGAGAGTTTGGATAAGTATTTCCAATCAAAAAATTTGCAAAAAATAAAATCTTTTCAAAATCCCTTGTTTAAATGCTTGTCAAGATGTTATAAACAGTTCTAGGCTTTATTACTTGACACTAATTGTCAAAAATTGAGGTTTAACCTCAATCCCAATTGGGGTTCCTCATTCCCTCTGTTTTGGGCTGAGAACAGGGATACACAAACCAGACTTGAGTCTTTTTCTCAATTCAGCCCACAAAAAACCCAGAACGTCACTTCTGGGCAATCATGTCAAAATCTACTTTCGTAGAGGTCATATAATGGACAATTTTATTCGATTTTCCGGCGATCGCACAACTGTTGGTCGTCGAGTCAAAGCAGCTAATATACTTGTTGCAATTGATTCTGGAGTAAGTAATGCTTCTTGGTTAACCAGCCAAGTCCAACCGAACGCAGAAGTATTGCTGCTAGACCCCAATCTTGACGGCGTAGAGCAAATTACCAGAGCTTTAGAAAATTCACCTGCTATCAACAGCCTGCATATCGTCTCACACGGCGAACCGGGCTGTTTATTTTTAGGTCAAACTCAATTAAATCTCAATAGCCTCAGCCAATACCAAGAACAGCTTAAAAATTGGTCAAAATATCTACAAGGCAACTCCCTAGTTTTATATGGTTGCCAAGTTGCTCAAGGCATAGGACATCATTTTTTACAAACCTTGCATCGGCTCACAGGAGCCAATATTACCGCCTCCGAGCAACGAGTCGGAAACCCCAACCTCGGGGGAACTTGGAACCTAAACGTCCGCATTGGAGAGTTCATCGGTTCAGTACAAGAAAAATTAGCATTTTTGCCAGAAGTCACCGAAACCTATGCGGGGGTATTCATTCCCAGCGTCGGTTTAACCGCAACTCCCGACACCCTCGTAGAAGAAGAAGCAACGGTACTCACCCTAAACTTTGACCTGAGTGAACCCCCACCCGAAGAAGGAATTGATGTCACCGTTACCAGTCCTATTGTCAATGCTATAGCGGAGTTGGATGTATTTGCCGCCAGTTTCAGCGGCGCCCGCATTGTTGGGGTGAGCGATGATACCAACGGTTTTACCCTTCGCATCACCGAACAAACCGCAAGCATTAGCCTACCCGTATTTGATGACAGTGAGGATGAAGGTTCGGAGAGCTTTACCTACACCATCCAACCGGGAGAAGGTTATGAAGTCTCTCCCTCGGCGAGTTCAGCAACATTTGTAATTGAAGATAGCGACGGAGTAACACCCGAACCCGAACCCGAACCCGAACCTGAAAATACAGCCCCAGTCGCCGATAATGACGACTACAGTACAGGTTTTGAATCTCCCCTGTTCGTTGATGGAGATTTAGGCGTTCTCGACGGGGATAGCGACGCCGACGGAGATGCGTTAACCGCCAGCATAGAGAGTCCGCCCGAAAACGGCAGCGTAGAACTCGACGCCGACGGTTCCTTCAGCTACACACCAAACGAAGGGTTTAGCGGAGAAGACAGCTTCACTTATACGGCTAGCGATGGCGAAGACAGTTCCAACGTTGCCACCGTTACGGTTGATGTGGACGCACCTCCGGAACCGGAACCCGAGCCGGAACCGGAACCCGAACCCACTGAACCCGTTGTCAGCTTTAGTGTCAGCCCAGATACCATTAGCGAAGCCGATGGCTCGGTATTAACCCTGACGTTCAACACCGAAGGCGAAATTCCAGAAGAAGGGTTACAAGTCCGGTTACAGGGAGATACGCCCAATATCCTGCAACAGTTCACCGCAGCGCAGACCCGCTTTGACGAGAACTTAGAGGTTTTCTATCGGTTCGATCGAACTTTAGTAGAAAGCGGTGTCACAGGGGGAGTTTTAGATTTATTTGCTCTCGAAGAAGACCTCAGCAGCTTCACCTTTACCATCACCGAACCCACAGCAACCATAGAAATTCCGGTCTTTGACGATATCCTCGAAGAAGCCGATCAAGAATTCAGCTACAGCTTAGAAGCGGGCGTTGGTTACGAAGTTGACCCCGAAGGCGATACAGCCAGCTTCACCGTTACCGATGGCGTAGAAGGCGGAGTCGGACCAACCGTCAGCGTTACCGCAGAACCAACAACCCTGTTAGAGTCCGAACAAACTGCGATAACAGTTACATTTACCCTAGATGAACCCCCGCCCCCCGAAGGCGTTTTGGTTTACCTCGATGGCGCTATACCCCGAGCGATCGCCGAGTTTGACGTCAACGCCTCCAACCCCCGCGATCGAGAAGACGAGATCACCATTGAAGGGCCGGTCGTGACAGGCGGAAACATTGCCGGAACCAACGAAATCGTCAGTGCGCTGGTCTTCCGGGTAACAGAACAAACTGCAACCCTGACAGTCCCCGTCTTTGAAGACGATGTAGCAGAAGGACTCGAAACCTTTACCTACACCCTAGAAAACGGT
>CAZNCM010000022.1:28223-29588 GCA_964571155.1 uncultured Lyngbya sp.
CCGAAGCGAGCGAATTTACCGTAACCATTGATGACACCGAGGTTGGCGAACCCCCCGAACCCACAGAACCGGTTGTCAGCTTTGAAGCCATCCCCACCACCATTTCCGAAGAAGCCGAGGGTGCAGTAACTTGGAAATGGACAGTCGAAGGCGAATTCCCCGAAGAAGGAATTGTGATCAACTTCGATACCCTCGGTGAAAACGATGTGATCAAATTCACCGAACAATTTTCCGCAGATCGAGAAGTAGAGTTTATCAACTCCGAAATTGTAAATTACGACGAACAAACAGGCCGACTCGAAATTCTTCTGTCTGCCCCCGAAGCCTCCTTCGTGATGCCCATTCTCAACGACATCATCGAAGAAGGAACCCAACCGTTTGATTTCCAACTCTCGCCAGGAGAGGGATACACCGTTAACCCGGAGAAAAACTCCACCTTATTAACCATTACCGACGATAATGGCGGCCCAGGCGTTGGCCCAACCGTGGGTATCTCTGCGAGTGCAACTGACTTAGTTGAAGGCGACGAACTCACCGTTAATTTCACCGTTGATGGAGAGATTCCCGAAGAAGGAACAACCATTTTAGTAGAAAGTTCGGTTTCTGGGGCTTTGGGTCAGTTCGATCTGGCAGATTTAAGCGCTCTAGAACTGAATGGAATTGCCGGATTACCGGAAGTCGCAGATGCAAGCGGTAGCAGTTTCTTTGTTACTATTACCGAACCCAATGCCTCGATTACTACCTCAGTCTTTGATGATATTGTTGCCGAAGAAGTCCAAGACATCCCCTTCAGCATCGTCAACGGGGAAGAATACGAAGTAGACCCCGATGCCAGTTCCATCGATCTCACCATTGCCGATCAACCCAGTGAAACAGGCCCCGTTGTCAGCATTTCTACCAGTGAAACCGAACTGACCGAAGGCGATGAATTCACGATTAACTTTAGCGTTGACGGAGAAATTCCCCCGGAAGGTGTAGAAGTGTTGGTTGAGGGAACGGGATTCAGAACCTTAAGCGAATTCGATGTTTTTGGTATTGACCCCGCAACCGATATCAAAGGAACCAATGGCGAATTCCCCCGACCCGCTGATGGGGATAGCGGTTTCTTCCTCACCCTCACCGAACCGGAAGCGTCCATCACCCTGTCCGTGTTTGAAGATGGCGCCGATGAAGACGAAGCCGAGGAAGTGTTTACCTACAGCCTTGCAGATGGGGAAGCTTACGAAGTTGACCCCGACGCGAGTGAATTTACTATCAGTATCGAAGATAGCGAAGGTACACCCCCTCCGCCTCCCTCAGAAGGCCCGGTTGTCTCCTTACAAACCCTGATCGGCACCTTTAACGGCGATCGCACTGAACTCCGCG
>CAZNCM010000022.1:29598-33555 GCA_964571155.1 uncultured Lyngbya sp.
CTCCGCGATACCATCTTAACGCCCGAACTGGTGGAATCCTTGGGCGAACAAGCCGGCGCCTCTTTATTGGTACTCAGCCTGCAAACCGAAGGCGAAATTCCCCCGGAAGGCTTAGAAGTTACCATCAACAGCGATATCGCCTTAACAGACTACTTCAGCAACTTAGGACGTCCTCCGTTAACCATTGGCGGCGAAATTTTAGAAGCCGTTTACGACCCCGAAACTGGGGAAGCCTCCGGTATTCGTCTGCGAGTCAACAGCCCCAGTGCGTTGATCGCGCTTAACGTCCAAAACTTAGAAGAAGCCGAAACCGACGGCCCCGAAGATGCAACATTCTCCTTAGAAGCGGGAGAAGGCTACAGCGTTGACAGCGAGATGGGGTCTTCGACTGTTACCTTCTACGACAGTCTGGAAACCGCACCCGAACCCGAAACCTCACCCCTAGTCAGTTTAACCGTTAGCGAAACCGCATTAGTTGAGTCAGAAGGCAATACGACCACCCTCACCTTTAACGTTGACGGCGAAATTCCCTCTGACGGCGTTTTGGTGTACGTCAACAGCAACACAGGCGGTGCTTTGGGAGAATTTGATGTCTTCAACGCCGAAGTTTCAGGCGGTGCGGTACCGTTTGCCAACTTCTCAGCCAGCGGCTTCTACTTCAAAATTCTTGAAGATGGGGCTTCAATCACTTTACCCGCATTCGATGAAACCACCAACCCGGAAATTACCGAAGGCGTTGTCGAGGGCGTTCAAGCCTTTAGCTTTGAAGTCGTCGAAGGTCCCGGTTATACGATCGATCCCGAAGCGAGTGGATTTGATCTGACCATCGCTGATAACCCGGATTCTCAGATTCAAGTTTCCTATTCTATCGAACCTGCAACACTGATTGAATCAGAAAGCACCGTCGGCGTTCATACCTTTAGCCTCAGTTCACCTCCTCCAGAAGAAGGGGTAACAATTTCTGTTAGCGCTCCGATGTTGTCAGAATTTGACTTGGATAGCATCGAAGTCATGGGCGGAGAAATTGTTGGAGTTAATGAAGGTTTAGACGGGTTCGAGTTCAAACTCACCGAACAAACCGCAACCATTAACCTACCCGTTGCAGAAGACGGCGAAAGCGAAGGATTAGAAGAAGCCACCTTCACCGTTGAACCCGGAGACGGCTATCAAGTCAACCCCGAAGCCGGTACCGGAACCTTTACTTTGGTTGACACTCCCGAACAAATTCCCGCACCACCTATAGAAGTCAGCGAACCCAACGATATTATCTCTCTGGCGACAGAAATCGGTTTAAGTGCGGACAACTCCGAACTGTCCATTACCAGCACTATCGACTACGAAAACGGCAACTTCTACGAAACCGAAAACGGCCGACTCTACATTGACTTTACCGAAGATGTAGATATCTACAAAGTAGACCTGAAAGCCGGAGATCTCCTCACCCTCGACTCCGACGCCAACCAGTTTGAACCGGGTCGCAAAGTTGATCCCTGGCTGCGGATCTTCACCGAAGACGGAACCGAACTCGCCTCCAACGATGACGGCGCCGCTCGCGATGAAATCTTTGATTCTGGCTTTGAGCCGTACATCGAGTTTACCGCTCCCGAAGATGGGTCTTATTATGTCGGTGTCGCCCTCTACAATAACGGAGAATACGATCCCCTCGTTCCCGGATCGGGTACGGGTAACTTTGACGCCGACCCGGACGGATACGGCCCAGGCGAATATACGCTCAACTTTAGCCTGAACAACCCTGACGCCTTTGTTCCCGAAGCCACAGAAATTCCAGCGAGTACAGGTGAAGGCCCGGTTATCTCCCTATTTGGAGTAACGGGTACCTATAACAGCGACTTCGACAATAACGAATTTGGGATTATCTCAACCGGCTTGGTCGAAACCGAAGCAGAAAATATCGGATCGGCTCTAAACTTGGTCTTGACCGCAAACGGTGAAGTTCCCGAAGAAGGGATTGAGATCTTTATCAACAGCGATATCGCCTTCCCCGACTACTTTGGTGACTTAGAAGATGAAGAATTCGGTCAGGATTACGCGGTTCCCTACGGCGGAAACATAGGCGGTAAACCGTTTACCCGGGGCGGACAGTTCCTCGATGCGGTTTATGATGAAAATGGTGAAGCGACAGGGTTTAAATTCCGCCTGGAAGAATCCTTTGCGACCATCTCCCTCAACCCGAGCAACCGTCCAGAACCGGAAACCGACGGCCCGGAAACCGCAACGTTCTTCTTAGAAGAAAGCGCCGATTACAACGTTTCGCCGTTCAACACTACGAGCGCCACTTTCTACGACACGATCGACACCGCACCGGTTCCGACCACAACTCCGGAAGTCAGTATCGAAATTACTCCGACCGAACTCATTGAGTCCGAGGAAACCGAATTTACCCTGAACCTCAGCTTGAATGAAGCCCCGCCAGCGGAAGGCGTACAGGTCTACGTGACTACGGGTGAAGCGAACGCTTTGGGTGAATTTGGCATCTTTGAAGCCGACATTCAAGGGGGGGTCGCCATTCCCGATGGAAACGTCGCGGGCTTCTATTTCCAGATGTTCGATCAGAATGCCAGCATTACCTTACCCGTATTTAATAGCCCCGATGATATCGAAGGCATTGAAGAATACACCTTCTCTATCGAACCGGGTGCCGGCTATACGGTAAGTTCAGATAACGGTAGCGCCGCGATCGCCATTAAAGACACCCCGGACTCGCTAATACAAGTCAGTCTGAGTACCGAACCCGAGGTTTTGGTGGAGTCGGAAGAAACGGTATCGGTTCACAACTTCAGTCTGAGTGCGGAACCACCCGAAGAAGGCGTCACGGTTTCTGTGAATGCGCCCAACCTCTCCCAGTTTAACCTCGACGGTATCGTGGTCGAAGGCGGCGAAATTTCTAACGTCACGGACGATAGCTTCGATCTGACCCTAACCGCAAAAGACGCGACTATTAGCCTCCCCGTTGCCAACGACGGCGAAGACGAAAGCTTAGAAGAAGTCAGCTTCTCCCTGGCGTCGGGTGCGGGTTATCAGGTCGATCCGGAAGGGGAAACAGCGACCTTTACGGTTGTTGATACTCCCGAACAGGCGCCCACTTCGACTGAAGAAGCCAACGATACCATCCCCGATGCGATCGCCACAGGATTAACACCTGATAATTCTAGCGTTAGCTTCGACGGTGAAATTGGTCAATATTTTGCTGAAGACGAAGAAGGTAATAGCCTGACGGTTGATGCGTCTGAAGATGTCGATATGTACAGCTTCAACCTCAACGCCGGAGATACCATCAAGATCGATGTGGACTCCTTTGAGTACGAAGTTGAATACTTTGAAGGGCCTCAACGGTTGGATTCTCAGTTGCGACTGTTTGATGCCGAAGGGAATGAGTTGGCTAACGCAAATAATGCTCCGGCACCCGATGAAATTTTCACGGCTAACCGCGACCCCTATTTAGAATTTACCGCATCCGAGACGGGTACTTACTTTGTGGGTGTCAGCCAGTTGGGTAATACCGTTTACGATCCGTTTGAAGCGGGTACGGGTAGCGGTCGGGTTCTACCTCAGTTTGGTATCAATATCGGTGAATACGACATCGCCTTTGATTTGGTACCGGGTGATGGTGGCGGTACACCCGTTGATATTATTGGCACCGATGACGCTGATGAATTAGTCGGAACTGATATTAACGAATCAATTGACGCTTTGGCGGGTGATGACCTCGTTGCTGGCGGTTTGGGCGATGATACCGTCTTTGGCGGCGATGGCGATGATGTCCTGCGCGGCGATGCCAACAGCCGTTCTCCTGGCGGTTCTAACGGCGGGGATGATGTTATCTCTGGCGGCGCCGGTAACGATCGCATTGGCGGTAAGGGCGGTAATGACCTCCTCAGCGGCGACGAAGGGGATGATGAAATCTTCGGTGATGCGGGTGATGACACTATTATGGGC